>JAGQQG010000077.1 GCA_020426325.1 Planctomycetaceae bacterium
AGTTGACTTCCACACCGAAGATGCAATCCTGAGACCAAACGCGATTTCAACGTGCGATTGCCGTGCCCTGCTACGCGATGTGAGCACGGCACCCGGAACTATGTCTAATTCATACGCATCACCAACAACACAAACTGAGTCGCCGCTGGCTACTGCGAGCAATCCCATTGCTCGCGTGGGGTTCATCGCATCGCTCACGGGTGTCATTTCCCTGTTTGCCGTTGGGCCGTTCGGATCATGGATTTCCACGATCGCAATGTGCGTTGCATTCGTCTCACTACCTGGATTGATCATCAGTAGCGTCGGCCTATTCCGTCGGCCACGCCGTCTTGCTAGCTGGGGAGTTGCACTGGGCATTCTTGGCACACTATATCTGCCAACGTTCTATCTTTCCCTGTTTCGTTTCCACTGAATCCATTCGACGGGTGGCAGGGGCGCTGGTTGGACAATCACATGCCGAGTGCAAATTGAACACGGGGGCCGTGTCGTTTGGGCGTTGGCCGTCGCTGCCCTGGAATCGAACCGTTTCGGTCCCTCCAGCTCGCTTGAGAGTCCCCGCCACCTGACGCGCCAACGCTGATCTCGGTGCTCCGTCGTGCAAAAGTCGAGCCTCCGTGCGCTCGATGCTTACGGTGAAAAGTGTCGTCGTTGTGATGTCACCCGAAAAGGCGTTCAGGATTTTCTGAAGTCTCCCCTGGAGTCGCATGTGTGCTGTAAGGCACATCTATTTCTCAAGATGAGGAGAATACAATCCTGTCGGGAACATGGCCTGAGTAATCCAGGAAAAAGATTTTTGTCCTGGAAGATGAGTCGTTTGCGAGCGTTAGTTGTGGCATCAGTGTGATGCCACAGTCAAACCCTCCCAACGATCCCTCCTCCACAAGGACGCGAATCATGACTCGCTTCTCCCTCCTGACCGCTCTCCTCCTCAGCCTCGCCCTCCAGAATGCTGCCCACGCCCAGTTCGGGTTCATCAAGGACATTGAAAAAGGGTTCAACGACCTGGGTGGCGAGGTCCAAAAAGGCGTCAACAACCTCGGTGGCGAAATTGAGAAAGAATTCAACAACGTCAAGCCCCAGGTCGAGCAGGGCTTCAACGACGCCGGCAAGGGCATCGAACAGGCGGCTCTCGAAGTTGCCAAAGCGGCCCGACTGCACGACCTCCAACAGCACGAGCAGTTGATCCGGGACATGTCTTCCAACTGGACCCAGCTCGGGCGAGACAACAACGCCGACGTCCTGGCCCTGCAGTCGGCCATTCAACGCAAGGACACCAACGGTGCTTTCTCAGCCGTCCTCAGGCTGATGAAAAACAACCTCGGCTTCCGCAGCGTCATCGAGAATGCTGACCAGAAGCAGATGGGCTCGGTGGTCTTCTACGTGAACGGCGACGTCTCTGCGATCGTCTCCGGGCAGGGAGCACTCGGCATGGCCTTCAGTCTCGATTACCTGGTGAACAGCATCCGCACGGGGCAGGACACCCAGGGACGCTCAGCTGCCTCGCTGTTCGCCACGGGTGGCCTGGCGATCGGTGCCTCGGTGGGCGGCTCTGTCGACATGGGATTGGGCTTCACACTCAGCACGCCCGACAAACTCGCTGGCCCCAGCATTGATGTGACACTGGAAGTCGAGATTGCCGTCGGAGGACACACGACCATCTCCTACGATCCGAGCAACGGGATGAACCTCAGCGGCATCGCGGTCGGTGTCTCCGGCGGAGCCAACGTGCGACTCAGCGGCGGAGTGAGCTGGACCCATGTGATTGCTGACCTGATGCCACCCCAGACCGGCTCCTACTCGATCACCGTCGTCGCGACCGGTATGCGACTTCACGACAACGGCAGTACCGATAAGCTGCTGAGCACTCGCTGGGTCGTGAGCGACGACTACACACGCTTCATTCTGGAACCGGCCGGCAACGGCACCCACCGCATCAAGACCGTTGCCACCGGCCAATACTGGCACGCCTACGAAGGGGGTGACAACCTCGTCAGCACCCGCTGGCAAACGACGGACAACAATTCCCGCTTCATCCTGGAACAGCAGAGCGATAACTCCTACCGCATTCGCGTCTACGGAACAAACCGCTACCTGCACGTCGACGGAACCGGAGACAACCTGCTGAGCACCCGCTACCAGTCGAACGACGACTTCACCCGGTTCAAGTTCAGCAACTGACACATGTCACTTCCAACCGACGACAGCCGCAGATGTAAGTCTGCGGCTGTTTTCGTTGGGGGGCGCATGGAGTCACGACGACAACCCGTGCCATCCAGTCGGGGGTCGTCATCCCCGCGAAGGCGGGGACCCAGTGAGTTTGGCTGACCACATTGGGTTTTCACTCAGAATCGAAGCCGGTCTGGTTTCCCGCCTCCGCGGGAATGACGGTGCTTCTTGATGTGACCGGGGCTGACACGAATGCATCAGAATCTCCAGAATTCGTGAAAGAATCCGTCCGGGCTGTCGTGTTACTCTTTGACTGGACTCACTGCGTCGCAAATCACAAGAATCGATCCCAATGGATGGTGCACCGGAAACGCGAGCCAGTTTAATTCTGCGGTTGCATGACCGTGACGATCTCGATGCGTGGCAGGAGTTCTCGGAGATTTACCATCCGCTCGTGTTTCGACTCGCGCGCAGCAAAGGGTTTCAACACAGCGATGCTTTGGATGTGGCTCAGGAGGTGCTGCTGCGTGTGGCAGGAGCGGTCGAACGTTGGGAACCCGACCCGGAGAAGGGGACGTTTCGCGGCTGGCTGTATCGGATCGCCCGCAATCTGATGATCGACTTTCTCGAACGGGGTCGACGTTCGCCGTTGTGCGATGCGGATCACCTGATTGAGATGCAGGTGGACCCCTCCTCGCTCGAATCACGAACATTCGACCTGGCGTTCCAGCGGCAGGTGTTCTTGTGGGCGGCTGACCGCATTCGCCCTGCGTTTCAGGAACCGACTTGGCAGGCGTTCTGGCAGACAGCCGTCGTCGGAGAGTCGGTCGCAGTGGTGGCTGAAGAGTTGGACATGAGTGTCGGGGCGGTGTACATCGCCCGAACGCGAGTGATGCAGAAGCTACGCACAGAAGTGCAACGTGTGATTCAGGATGTGGAATGTCGTGAGGTGCCAGCATGAGTACGAATCACTGTGACCAACAACTGCTCGACCGTGTCCTGTCGGATCAGAGCGAACACCCGGACTCGGCTGACGTGATCGCTCACTTGAGTCATTGTACGGCCTGTCAGGAACGTCTGGATCTGCTGGCTGCTGACTCGTCATGGTGGGAATGCACGCGGGAGTATCTGAGTGAAGAGACGGAAGCCACTCTTGCAGGTCCGTCACCGCCGCACACGTTGATTCTCCCTGTGCTTGCTGAATCAACACCGCCGCCGCCTCTGGCGATTGATGAGTATCTCGACCCGCCGTCGCATCCGGAGATGCTGGGGCGTGTGGGGAAGTATGACGTCGAGCGTGAGATTGGTCGCGGCGGGATGAGCATTGTCCTGCGGGGGTTCGACAGTGAACTCAACCGACCCGTCGCGATCAAACTCCTCGCCCCGCATCTGGCGAGCAGCGGAATCGCGAGACAGCGGTTCATTCGGGAGGCAAGAGCAGCAGCCGCGGTCGTGCATGATCATGTGATCACAATTCATGGCATCGAAACGGAGAGCAAGTTGCCCGCGATCGTGATGCCGTTGATCGCCGGGCCGTCACTGCATGGACACGTCGAACGGCACGGCACGGTCGATCCGATCGACATCGCGCGGATCGGGATTCAGATCGCAGCCGGTCTGTCGGCTGCCCATGCTCAGGGGCTGGTGCATCGGGACATCAAGCCGGCCAATATCCTGTTGGAGAACGGGCTGAGCCGCGTGCAGATCACCGACTTTGGCCTCGCCCGCGCGGCTCACGATGCCAACCTCACGCAGACGAGCGTGATCACCGGCACGCCGCACTTCATGTCGCCCGAGCAGGCGGAGGGAGACACGATCGACCATCGCTCGGACCTGTTCAGCCTCGGCTCGGTCCTGTACTTCATGGCGACCGGGCAGTTGCCCTTCACCGGCACGACCACGATGGGCGTGCTCCGCAAGGTCTACAAGGCGACCCCCACCCGCATTCGCGAACTCAACCCGCTCATCCCCCAGCGGCTGGAGTCGGTCATCGACAAGCTGATGGAGAAGTCACCCGACGACCGCTTCGAGACGGCGAGCGAATTGCGACAATACCTCAGCGACTACCTCGCCCACCTCCAGCAACCGACCGCCCGAAAGCCACCTCGCCGCTTGCTCACCTCAGCCATCCGCGATCGCCGCCGAAAATGGGTCCTCGGTAGTCTGGCAATCGTGATCGGACTGCTCGCTGTGCTCTTCGCCAGCCGAACAGGAACCCAACCCAAGTCTGCTGTCGAACGACCAACTGCTCGACCGGTCATCCCAGATATCGATGCCAGTCTCCCGACATTCGCGGAACTCGGCGTGGTCTCCTCACAATCGATCGATCAGGAACTTGCACAGGTCACCACAGAAGTCAACGCCCTCGAACAACGCCCCCCACTCCCCGAGACGCCGTCCAACTTCCCGCAAGAAGTCTCCCAACTGGCCGCCGCCCTCTCAGCACTCGAAGAGTCTCGCATTGCCGAGACAGACTCGACGTTCTACATCGAAGTGCAATCGATCAACGCTGCCCTCCAACAGCTTGAGCAGACTATTCCTCAACCCTCTCCAGGATTCTGAACCGAAGGACAATCACATGTGTAGAACAACCACTGTACTCATTTGCCTGACTGTCATTCGCACCACGATCGGGTAGCACCGGTTGTCCCAACCGGTGCCGCGCCAGCGGCCAGAAGCATGCGTGAGGACGACCTGTCACCAAAGATCGAGCGCCCCAGCGAATGCTTCCCGTCGCTTCGCGACACGGGTTGGGACAACCCGTGCTACCCCGCTCCACATTCGACAGCGAAGTGCAGTCGATCAACGCCGCCCTCCAACTGCTTGAGCAGACTGTTTCTCAACCCACTCCAGAATTCTGAACCAAAGGACATTCACATGCGTAGAACATCAACCATAATCTTCTGCTTCGCCGCGATCTGCCTTGCTGGGAATGTCTTGGCACAGCATTCATCAGTGCCTGACGGTTTTGATCCATTCGAGCGTAACCCTTCCGCCAACAACCCCTATTACCAGCCGCAGGCAACGGAATCATCAGCGTCTTCAGACGGGTTGTTTCTGCTTCCGGGCTCAATGCCGTCGGATATGGAACCACAAGATCCGTTCGACCAGCTACGGCAAAGTGAATTGAGCCAGCTACTGCAACGCATCACAAAAGCGAAAAGGAACTTGGCCTCAGATGATGCAGAAGAACAGAAACAGGCGACGATCGAGTTGGAAGCAGCCGTCACCGAACTCTTCGAACTCCGTGCCAAGGAGCGTCTCAAGCAGATCGAAGAGCTGGAGCAACGCATCGCGAAGCTCCGGGATCAGATGGAGCGGCGGGAGGAGAAAAAGTCCGAGATCATCCAACTCCAGGTGCAGACCTACATCAATCAGGCCAATGGGCTTGGGTTCTGAAGCTCGCCACGGCTCACAGCAAAGTCTTAGGTAGCACCGGTTGTCCCAACCGGCGCCGCCTTGCGGCCAGAAGCATGCGTGAGGACGACCTGTCACCAAAGATCGAGCGCCCCAACGAATGCTTCCCGTCGCTCCGCGACACGGGTTGAGACAACCCGTGGTATCCGGTGCATCTAACCGCATCGATATTGAGACGTCAGCCCCGGGAAGATCCCTGTCCCCACAGTCGTGGGGACAGGGATCTTCCTGATACGGCTTCGGCCTCGGACGTTCCTCCCCTGATCAACGCCGGTCTGGATTCCCGCCTCCGCGGGAATGACGATGCTTTTCGGAAATGAGGATGGTTTTGCTGAGGGTGGCATGGCGTCACGGCGACAGCCGGGTCGCCATGACTGAGTGCTCACACAACATACTCACCCGCCTACCGGCGTGAGAGCATGCCACACAATGCGTTTTAACGATCGCCGCCTCAACTTGATGGCCTGTGAGGTCTGGAATCTCTTGACGATCCTCTGCCTGCTCCGCGACCTCTGCGGTTGATCTTCCGGTCCCTTCAGTCCGGCATTCTGTATCATTTTTCTCCCTCGATGATCGTCCATGCGATGCGTCCCGCGAGATAGATCGACGATACGGTGGGCGTCAAGAATACAGCATTGCAGATCCAGTGCGGCGTCCCCGCTCCTTCGCGACAGATGACCCCTACGAAGAGCGTTCCAAAGAAAAAACCGAACAGAACAGTTAATAAGAACCAAAGACAGGCTTCGCCGTAAGGAACCCTCTTTCGGCTCTGTCTTTCTCGTTCATTCCTGGAACTACTCACTTCGGCTCCTTGAACGTTTGCATCGTCAGGTAGGGGGCATGAAGCAACACGGAATGCACCCGACGTCACTCCGTTTTGTCATCTTCCGAAGTGTCATTGTCTTGGAGGGCTGCTTGGATCTGATCGAGCAGGACTTGGAGTTCCTCTGTATCGATCATGATCTGCTCTTGTCTGGCAATGCGGAGGTTGAGACGCTTCGCAAGTTGATCAGCCTGGCGTTGCTGCCGGTTGGTTTTTCGTGCCATTTCCGCAGCCTTGGCAAGTTGCTCCAGCTGCAATTCTGCGGCCTGCTCTCGGGCCTTAAGAGAATGGAGGCTCAAACGCAACTCGGCGATTTGAGATGCCAGATGCGAAGGGCCAAGCAAGGAACCATTTTGCATCTCCCGTTCGTGTTCTGCGAGGGCGATTTGCTGCCTGACAATCTCTTTTTTCGCTTTGTCCAAGGCCGCTTGAGTTGCTGAATTCGCCTTAACCAACGCCTCTAGACGTTCTAAGTCTCTCTGTTGTACTTCAAGCTGGTCTGTAAGTGCCTTCTGTCTCAGTTTCCACAACTCTGACCGTTTCGTGACTTCTCCCTCTTCTTGATGAACCTGTTCCTCGAGTGCCTGAACCTGTGCTTCGGCGGCAGCGATGTCGACTCGGACTTCAAATAGCTCTTCGAGAACCTGCTGGATCAGCTGTTCCCGCACGGCGTCCGTTGCCAGTCCGAGACTCCCGGGCACCTGTAAGGCACGATCTGCCACGTCAGCATCGATGGCTTCGAGATGCGCCTGAACCTTATAGATCTCTTTCTCCAATCGCAATTGCTGCATCTCGCCTCGCTGGATTTGCCACTTCAACATCTGCTGTGCCATCGAATATAGCTGTTCCGGGATCAGTTTCTTACCGGGAGGGAATTGCATGACCTCTTCGAGGATGTCAGCCTGATCGCGCTCTTGTGCGCTCATGAATTTTGTAGAGTTTGTCCAAATGAAACAGGACATGGCGACCAGTGGAACCAGCCGTTGGAAGTATGAATTCTTAGCCATTCGATGGTCTCCGGTAGCACCTTGCTCAAGACGGGATTCAATTGATCTGTTGCGGTGTCTCATCCCTGTAGAACCGTGAGAGGTCTGGGATTTCGATGTGTTTGCTCGCCTCCGCGCGGAAAAATGCGAGTTGTCTCTCCTGACGCAATTTTTCGACTTCTGCCAGCCGCTCCTCCGTCTGATCAATCAGACGTTGAAGTTCCAACCAATCATCCGTGAACTGATCCAGGCTGTCATCAACCATGATCGTCAGGTCCTGCTCAAGTAGCGGGGCATCGGGAGACGTGACAGGTGTCTCGTGTCCTTTCGCCTCGGGGGTGTCGGAGACAACAAGTAACGACTTTTCGGGTAATTGACGAACCTGCACCATCAGTCCGATGATGACGAGCACCATCGCAATTCCGCCGCCGGCGACGACTCGTTGTCGACGCCGACGTCTGCGAGTGGCGACAACACGTGCGGCAAACGCCTGAGAGTCGAACTCCGGTTTGTTACCCACGTCTCGTAACCGCCGAACGAGTTCGTCATCGAAACGGTCAATCATGATGCTTGTCCTTCGGTGAGTATGTCATGAAGCCGCTGTCTCGCGCGATGCAACCGAACATGCAGTGTTGACGTGCTTATGTTCAGCACCTCAGAGACTTCCTCTCCACTCCAGTCTTCCACGTAGTACAGGACAAGAACCATCCGGTCATCACGACTGAGTCGAGTCAGGGCGTCCCGGAGCTGATCGGTGTCGTCATTTCGGGATTCCGGGATTTCATCAGTCGTCGCTTTCGATTCGTGTGTCAAACGAGTGATCAGGCGTCGGAAGGCGGCGCGACCTCGTTGATGGTTTTGACTGCGAGTGACCGCAATCCTTCGCAGCCATCCCTCGAGTGAACCGTGGCCTCGATAGTTTCCCGCTTTCTTCCAGATCACGAGAAAGACCTCCTGGAGAATGTCCTCACTGTCGGGACTCCATGCTGTCAGCCGGCCTACCAGCCGGTGGAGGTCCGGTCCGAATCGTGCCACGAGTTCGTTCATCGCAGTCTCATCACCGCTACTCAGCCGAGACATCAAGTCGACATCAGAGGGACTCGCTTCGTCTGCTTTCCTGCTCATGGTCCCTGCAGAGATAGCGAGATCCGAAGTCATTACATCAACTGACCAATGCTCAGCAACACGGCTGATACAGGCAAGACACACCTCAGCTTGAAAACCTTACCGTTGGCTTATCGGAATCGCCAAGAAATCGCCTTGTCGCTTCATCACTCGTCCACGAGGTCCCAGAACTCTTTTTCGTCGGACGTCGCTCGGTCCGGAGGGGATTTGGGGCGGGAAGGGAGGCGTTCGGTTTTGGCGTTGTAGATTTCGATGTCGAAGAAGCTCGGTTCGTCCAGCGGTTCGACGACCGGGATCGAGCTTTTGCGGATGGGCTTGGAACGCTTCGAGGTGGACTTGTGTTTGCGAGATCCTTCGGGGCGGCGTGTGCTCTTGGTCGAAGGGGGCTGGGCTGCGTGACCGGCCGGGCAGCGGCCGCGGGCGTCAAGGGGTTCACCGCACATATTGCACAGAATGATCGGCTGTTCCGCTGACTCCAGTCGGGCAGCGGAGGCGGACCTGGATTGACGTGGTTTGCTTTTGGCCGGGGCAGGTGGCTTGCGGACCTGTGGCCGTTCTGCGTGCGGGACGGCTGAGGTGGACTGGATCTGATGATTCTTCGCACCGGCGACCGACGCTCGAATCCCGGCCTTGTCGCCGACATCAACCAGGGAGACGTCGACGTTCTGCGGTGGCTCGTCTTTCTTGAGCAGGTTCTCCTCACGGACGATTTCAGCGTGAGCCGTCTTGCCGCTGGTGACATCGCGGGCAGCAACATGGACGCGGGCCTGCTCGTCGTAGCTGATTGTCACTTCGATGGGCGATTGCACCGGGAGGTTGGCGGGCAACGCGTCGATCACGCACGCACCGAGTTCGACCGGAGGATCGTCCGGGTTCGTGCCGCTTTCCAGGATGTGTACGTGAACCCGCTTCTGGTTGGGGGCGACGGTGCCGTATTCCTGCTTGAACTGACAGGGGAGGGGCGTGTTCGCCGGCAGGAAGTAATGCGGGGACTTGACGCCGGTGACCGGGTCCTTCACCAGCACGCCGAGTCCGCGAGCGGTCACGCTCCGCTGCTTGACCTTTGCCAGTCGTGCAGCCACGTCACTCGCGAGGATGGACTTGGCGAAGTTCTGATTACTGAGGAGCATGCCTGCGTAATACGCGGCTCCCCGGCAGATCGACTGATCGGGGGACAGCGTGGTGTTGACAGTGGTGCCGCTGATCCGTTGCAGCATCTTCCGAATCATGGGCATGCGTGATGCGCCGCCCGTTGTGAGGACGGCATCGATGTTCTGCCAGCCGGGTTTGTCATCGGTGATGAACTCGCGTGCCTGCGGACCACGAATCGACAACGAGTGTCGTTTGACCGTGTCGATCGTAATCTGCTCGGTCCGTTTGACGAGCCCTGCGGTCAGCTCCTCGAACTTCTCGATCGTCACCGGATACGTTTTGTGACGTCCTGCGTGGACCACCGAGACGGCAGCCTTGGGGCGCACACTCAATGCGCGCTTACATTGCTCGGCATCGTTGGCGAGGGCCTGCATGCTGTGTCGATCGATTCGCGGGTCGTCCGGCACCTCGCGGACAAACAGGTCGCACGCATACGATTCCAGGGCCGCGTTCCAGTCGATGCCCCCCAGGTGCAAGTCCCCCGAACTCTGGACCACGTTGACTGCGTTCCTGGCGTACTTGACCAGCGACAGGTCGAAGGTGCCGCCACCCAGATCGTAGACCATGATGGTCTGATCGTCGGCCAGTTCAGAGAACCAGGTTCCTTCGCTCCCCAGGACATAGCAGAGAGCGGCCGCGACCGGCTCGTTGATCAAGTCGACCTCGTCCAGCCCGGCGAGGTGCCCGGCTTCGATCGTGTCCTGTCGCTGGAGGTCGCTGAACTGCGCGGGGACCGTGATGACCGCATGCTTGATCGGCCCGAGTTGTGCCTCTGCCGATTCGAGCATGTGTCGCAGGATGAGAGCAGAGATGTCAGCCGGTCGATAGACGTTGCCGTCGACGACCCAGCATTTGTGGGGATCGCCCATGTAGCGTTTGGCGTTCTGGACGACGCGGTCCGGCTGAGCAATCGCGTTCCGCAGGGCTTCGGTGCCGACGACAATCTCGTCCCCGTCGAAGAACACCGCAGAGGGGGTCGACAGTTCTCCTTCCGGGTTGGGGAGGGTGATGGCCCGTCCGTCCGGAGTGAGGTGCGACAGACAGGAATACGTCGTTCCCAAGTCGATCCCAACAGCATGCACGGCAGTCATAAACGAACGGCTCCCGAATGATTCGAGACAGGGCGGAGAGTGATGAAACCCGCCAGAGGGGACGCTTCTATGATACCATCGTGGACAAGGCCGCTCCAGTAGGGACCAAAACGCACAGCAGGTCAGTTTGTTCTTGAGTGGCATGGCGTCACGGCGCCAGCCGGGTCGCCATGTTCGAGACCCGCATGAAAACATGCTCACCCGCCTAACGGCGTGAGAGCATGCCACCCACAAAAAATGAATTCCTTCTGAAAAACCGACCCACTCCCCCCAAAACGCGTTTAGCCGCACATCTCGAATGTGCGGCTAAACGGTGCACGTGTCGATGCGACGAGCATCGACTGAGGAACTCGCAATAGTGAAAACGATTTTCGGTGTGTTTGCTAAACAGCCAATTCCGGGCCAAGTGAAAACTCGTCTGGCGGCATCCATCGGTGCGGATGCTGCAGCTTCGATCTACGCGGCCTTTCTGGGGGACATCATCGGCCGTTTCGCAGACATCGCAGATCACCGGGTGATTGCGTTCAGTCCTGCTGATCCGCCTGCTGAGGAGTACTTTCGCGGACTCGCCCACGGCAGATACGAACTGTGGACGCAATCCATGGGGTCGCTTGGTGAGCGGATGTCCGCGTTCTTTGTCGAGCATTTGCAGAGAGACTCATCCGTCGTCCTGATCGGGTCCGACAGCCCTTCATTGCCGAGAGATCTGATCGACAGGGCCTTTGATGCACTCGAAACTCATGACTGTGTCATCGGGCCGGCGACCGACGGCGGTTACTATCTGATCGGACTTCGCCGCTGGACCAATGGCCTCTTTGACGACGTCGCGTGGGGGGGATCATCCGTTCTCACTCAGACGGTGCAAAATCTGACAAGGAAGGATTTTTCGCTGCAAGTCCTTCCTCCGTGGTATGATGTCGATACACTCGATGACCTCTTGTGCCTGAGCGGTCATCTCACGGCTCTACATGCAGCGGGCCAGTCGAGCGAAACGCGGAACACCGAGCGAGCCATTGAGCAGTGGATGCACGATCAGAGCGGAGACAAGTCATGAACACGGTCGAGTTGAAAGGTTACGAAGTCGCCAACTTTGCAGACATCTCAGGGGTGTCGTGTCCCTGCGGCACTGCTCGCCGTGCATTTGCCGAGGTGGAGGATTTTCCTGCGACCGTGCACGTGACGGAAATCTCAGAGAACGCAAAGCTGCACTATCACAAAAGGCTCACCGAGACGTACTACTTCCTCGAATGCGAAGACGGCGCGAAGATGCAGCTGGATGACGAATTTGTTCCTGTGCAACCCGGCATGTGCATCATGATTCGGCCGGGAACCCGACATCGCGCGATCGGCCGGGCGAAGGTCCTGATCATGGTGCTTCCCAAGTTCGACCCGCAGGACGAGTGGTTCGACTGATAAGCAAATCGTTGATTGAGAGTGACTTGCGAGCGAAGGGCTTGTCGCTGCCAAGTTGACAGCCGCGCTTATTCGCACAGGTTTCTGTTTATCGTAAGATGTTTTCATGTAATGCTTTAGTGTCTCGGTTTTGATCGTGGACGAACAAAGATGACTTCTCTTCGCCCCATCCTGCACATACGATAGCTGGGTCGCGAGGAGCAGCTGTGCCCTCACTTCATGGATGAATGTCGGCCCCCACCTTTGAGACTGCAACAAGACAAGGCTTCTGAAAACATGGACGTTCTGACAGATATGAGTCTGGATCTGACTCCCACCCGACCTTTTTCCGACCGGGAGTCGGCAACGTTGGAATTACACAATCGTTTCGAGTCGCTGGTACACAGCCAGCAGGTCTCCTGGCAGATGAGCTATCGGCTGCTCCGTCCTCTTGGCTCGGGAGGACAGGGAGTGGTGATGCTGGCGGATCGTATCAACCCGCACGACCTGTCGTTTCGACTGGCGCTGAAGTTTTACCGTCCTGGTATCTATCCGGACGCGGCCTCGTATCAGCGGGATATGGCCCGCATTGCCCGTGTGGCGATGAAGCTCGCCCGTCCGCAACAGGATCACCTCGTCGATGTGTTTAATGTCGTCGAATCACGGGGCATCCAGGTTGTGCCAATGGAGTGGGTCGACGGGATTGACCTGGCTCACCTCCTGCGACCCCACATGCTCGACCGACTTCGGGAACGTGTCGATGACGATCACTGGGAACACGTCAACGATGTGGTGGTGACGCATGCGGAATCGCAGTTGCGTCTCCAACCGGGCATCGCCAGTGCCATTCTGCGCGATTGCCTGTTGGGTGTTGCGTCATTGCACCGTGAGGGGATTGTGCACGCTGACCTCAAACCTGCGAACGTCATGGTCAAGCGTACCGGCACATGCAAGCTGATCGACTTCGGGTCTGCATTCCATGTTGACGATCTGCCGCTGCGTTCCACCTGGACGCCTCGGTACGCAGCAGTGGAAGTGCTGAAAGGGCGGATGCCCACGCCGGTCTCCGATCTCGCGAGTCTGGGTTACATCTTTGTCGAGATGCTGTCCGGTGATTATCCGTTTGCGGAGGCGGAGACGCCGGACGAATTCATCGCGGCCAAGCTCGCCCTCCCGGACGAACTCTCCTCATTGCTGCCCGAGGATGTTGCCGAGAATGAACGCCTCGTGCATCTGATCCAGAAGCTGATCGAACCGGATCCGACACGAAGATTTCAATCTGCGGAAGAGGTCGAACTCGGTCCCGACGGGTTGGCCGAGTTCCAGAAGCAGCTCGTCAAAGGCGATCTTTCCAGCGAGTACGCCAACGAGATTCGTCTGTTACTGGAAAAGATCGTCCATCCTGCGTCATGATGCAGCCGGACGGGACGACAGAAATCGAGTGTCGTCTCAACTCTCTGACGGAGTTGTCTGGTGCGTCGAGCTGCCCTTGTCATCCTGTTGATCCTGTTGCCTTTGCTGGTCGCATGGACCTACGGTTTTTTCACGGCATTTCCCGACCAACTGACGATCGCAGGCGGACCCGTCGGCGGTCGTTATGAGCGACTGGCTGCTGAGTTGGCTGAGCAGATCCAGTCGCGTCTCGACATCGAGGTACAGGTCCTCGCGACCGACGGATCCTACGAAAACATGGCGTTGTTGAATGACGGGCAGGCCGATCTGATCCTCTATCAGCATGGCGTTGTCGACATGTTCGCGGATCGGACAGGAAAAGACATCGCACAGAGCTCCGAGACTTCAGAGGTCGAGGTCGCGTTTGTCTCAAATCTCCACTCAGAGATCACACACTTCCTGGTCCATCGTGACTCAGCCATCGAGTCCCCGCTGGATCTGATCGGAAAACGTGTCGCCATTGGACGCGAGCGCTCGGGCGATTCAGCGATCAGCCAGTTATTGTTGTCTCATTTCGGGATCGACATCACGGAGATCGATCCTTTTCGATTCTCCTATGAGGAAATCGAACAGGGTTTTGCCGCTGGTGAGTTGGACGCCGCGTTCATTACGGTGGGGCAGGGGGCTCCCATACTCCGAAGATTGCTTTCCCGAAAAGGCAATGCGGCCGATGTGCATTGTCAGTTGCGGGACATTCCTTACTCACAAGGCATCGCAGCGGAATACCTGAGCGTCAGCCCGATCATGATTCCCGCAGGACTCTATCGCACCCGAGGAGTTGTTGAGCCGGCCAGGCCAATCGAGACCGTCGCTGTCCGATCCCAGTTACTCGCGAGGAGCGATTTGCCCGTCAGGCTGATTGAGGAAGTCACACACATCGTGCTGGACGAGTCGTTTCAGCAGCAGGCCGGTTTGTCCGAACTCTTCACAGGGAGCATCTCGTTTGCGCGAGACGAGCCGGAATTCACAATCCATCAGGGGGCCATGAACGTCTTCGAGCCCGGATACAAGCCGTTGTTGAACACGGATTTCGTCGAGGCGACCGAAGGCATGCGGTCGTTCATCGTTTCGATGCTCATCGCCGCGTGGCTTGCTTTTCGCTGGTGGAGCGACCGTGCCCGTCGCAGTGCAGAACACAAACTCGATCGCTACATCCAGAAGATCCTTGAAATCGAACGCAAGCAACTCGATCTCGATCAGACCGCAGGCAGTGATGATGCTGCCAGACTCCAGAACCTGCTCGATGAAGTGACCAACTTACGTCAGGAAGCCCTGTGTGCGTTCACGGCTCACGAAATCAACGAAGACCATGCAGTCGAAACCTTCATCACCCTATGCCACGCACTCAGCGACAAGATCAACGCCAAACTGACACGCCAGCGGATCGACTCCGCCTTGCGGCCATTGATGCCGGGACAGACCAAGACCGATGCCGACTAGGCGATCGACAAGCAAGTGAGACCGTCATGCCCATTCTACGATGTGCCATCCTGTTGCTTCTCACCACAGTTGCTCCCCTTGTGCGGGCGGACGATCGTGTTGGCGAGGCACAAAGAGCGGCGGATCGACTGTTACAACTGTCGACAGCCCGTCAGCACTGGCAACAAGGCTGTTACGACGAATCCGCCGAGGCATATCGCGCGCTGTTGTCGACCGAGAACCTCTCATCTGAGACAGCGACCGCTGCCACGCTTGGACTCAGTCAGGTTCTTCAGTCGCAAGGATTGTGGGATCTTGCCACTCGGACCATCCACGACGGTTTGAAGCAGTCCCCTGAGGACGCGGCGTTGCAAGGTCGTCTTGCAGAACTTCAATTCCTGCAGGGGGATTACGAAGGTGCGAAGGCGAGTGTTGCCGCAGCTTTGGAGATCGACGAAGAGCAAATTCAGGCACGACTGGTGCAGGCTCATCTCCAGGCGGAGACGGGTGAACTCGATGCGGCCATCGACGGGTATCGATGGTTTGTGAGGTACTACAACCGCGCGCAGCCCACCGATGCGGAGACGCTTCTGCTGGTTGCAGAGGGATCGCTGCAGTACGCCCGCTGGAAGAGCGTTACCAGCATCTTCAACTTTGTGATCAACACGCTCTGCCCGGATGCCCTGAAGGACGACCCGAATTGCTGGCAGGCGGCCCATCTCTCGGGAGTTGTCCTGTTGGAGAAGTACAATCGAGGACAGGCCATCCCCGAACTGGAGGCCGCCCTCAAAATCAACCCACAGGCAGCCGAAGTCCTGACGTCGCTCGGTGAAGCAGCACTGCAGGACGGTGAGGTCGACCAAGGACTCGACTTCGCTAAGCAGGCACTCGCCATCAACCCGCGAATACCTGAAGCACTCCGACTCGCAGCCGATGTCTCACTCGCTGAGGGTGATGTTACGACAGCAATGACGTTCATCAATCAGGCTCTCGCAGTCAACGCGCGAGATCAGCGGACATTGGCGAAGCAGGCCAGCGTATTCCTGCTGGAAGACGGTATCCCTTCGGCGGAGGATTTACAGGCTCTGTTTAGCGATCCACCTGCGGATGATCTGCGGACGGACAAATCGGAAGAGCAAGGGACACGCTTCGAGAAGTTGTGGCATAAGCTGATCATGATCAATCCCAAGCCGGGGGAATTTCTGACTCGTATCGGCGACACGCTGGATGGTCGGCGAAAGTATGCAGCCGCAGAGATTTGTTACCGCCGGGCAATCGAGGTCATGCCCCAACTCGCGACCCCGCGCACCGAACTCGGCATGCTGCTGATGCGGACAGGTAAGCTCGATGAAGCTGCTGAGATGCTGGACGCCGCATTCAAGGCTGACCCATATCATGTGCGTGTCAGCAACATGCGCAAGGTGATGCGGCAACTCGATGAGTATGACGTCATCTCGTCCGACCACTACGTCATCCGCGTGCCCACCGATCAACGCATTCTCGGCGAAGAGATGTCGCGATACCTTGAATCCATTTATGACGAACTGACCGAGCAGTATGGCTACGAACCCGAGACACGCACACAGTTCGAGGTGTACGGCACCGCAAGCGGTCAATCGGCCCATCAGTGGTTCAGCGCACGCATGGTAGGCCTGCCGTGGATCCAGACCGTCGGCGCCTCGACCGGCATGATTGTTGCCATGGCGTCTCCTTACGATTTGGAAGAGCCGTTCAACTGGGCCCGCGTCGTGCGACATGAGTTCGTGCATATCCTCACGCTTCAGGAGACCGACTTCAACATCCCGCACTGGTACACCGAAGCCCTCGCTGTCCGCAGTGAGGGGACAATTCCCGAGTCGTGGGATGAACTGCTGCTCGACCGCGTGCCCAAAGGCGAGGTCTTCACACTGGAGGACATCAACACGGGCTTCACACGACCTGCCAAGCCCACCGACTGGGACATGGCCTACTGTCAAAGCTGGCTGTACTCGGAATACCTCGTCGCACAGTTTGCTGAACAGTCGCTTATCAAACTGGTCGACGCGTACCGCCGTGGACTGTCGACCGAGGAAGCGATTGCCGAGGTCTGTCAGAAGAGTCTCGCCGACTTTGAAGCGGGGTACACCGGGTACGTCAATGAGGCCGTCGGTGAGATTCGCCGTACGCGGGTCGCGCCGCCGTTGAGTCTTGAGGACGCGACGGCTCGCTGGAAAGAAAACACCGATGACCGCGACGCCTGGGCCGATGTCGCATGGGCGATGTGGCACGAGGGTGACAAGGCGAAGGCACTGGAGATGGCCGGACAGATTTCCGCTCTCGATCCTCGACAACCGCTCGCCGTCGCCATCCTCGCGGAGGCCAGGATTGACGAGGGAGACATTGAAGCGGCCGGCATTCTTTTGTTGCCTGCCTTCAATGGCGATGATCCACACCCGGCCGTGCTGGAGCAATTGTTAAATGTGAATCTCGAGGACAAGGACTGGCAAGCGGCACTCGACCTCGCCGAACTGGCACTTAAATGCTGGCCCCGCGAGCCGCGGTTTCAGCGCAGGCTGGCTTCCCTCCTCATGCGTTTAGATACTGAACCCTTCGCGAATGCTGTGCGCTTGCAGGCCGTCCTCACGGAAATCGCGAAAAGGAAACCGGATGATGTCCTCATCCACAAGAAACTCGCAAGACTGGCAGAGGACGCGAAGGACTGGCCCGCAGTCATCCATTGGGCCGAAGAAGCCCTGCACTGCGAGGCCTACGACGTCGAAATGCACCGTCTGCTGGCTTTCGCCTACAAACAGACAGGTGACAGCGAAGCCGCCGCACGTCACAGCGACTTCGTCGAGCGAATAGGGAACAGCGAATAGTTGTGAAGATCGAAACTATTCGCTATTCCCTGTTCGCTGTTCCCTCATCACAACTTCTCCCAAACTGTCAATGAACCAAATACGCTCCCTCACCCTCTCCGGCCTCCAGTCGCTCATCGAGACCATGTACTCTCGCAAGGATGAGGCGCGCGGCGTCGATGGCACGTTCATGTGGCTCATGGAGGAGATCGGCGAACTGGCAGCCGCCCTGCGTGATGAAACACCGAAAGACGAACTCGCAGCCGAGTTCGCTGACGTCCTCGCCTGGCTGGCCACCATCGCCAACGTCGCCGGTGTCGATCTGGAACAGGCGGTCATCAAAAAGTATGGCAACGGCTGCCCCGGTTGCGGCGAGATGGTCTGCGTTTGCAGTGATGCTGAGAAGCCATGAGGCGAGCGGGGGACGTGAGTCCCCTGTGTGAGTAGACGTCGAAGAAGGTCAAACGTTCAATGTCTGAACGGAATTCGATTTGTATCTGGTTGACTACGTTTATGGAGACAGGGGGTTGACACCCCCCGCTCGCCAGGAGACATCGCCAAGAAATGCTCCCTAATCTTCTCGCCACCGGCCGTGGGCGTCTTGCGGCCTTCTTCTTTCTGTATGTGACCGAAGGCATTCCGCTCGGGTTCACGGCGACTGCCATCGGCACGCAAATGCGCAGGCAGGGCGTCCCGCCGGATCAGATTGGCGTGTTCGTCGCGACGCTCTACATCCCCTGGGCATGGAAGTGGGCGATCGGCCCCGTCGTCGATACGGTCTCGTTTGGCCGCTTCGGACATCGCCGTGTGTGGATCATCGTCACACAACTGCTGATGATGGCGACCCTCCTGTACGGCGTCACAGTCGACTTTGTCCAGCAGCTGACGTTCTTCACCAGTCTGATCATGCTGCACAACGCCTTCGGGGCAACGCAGGACGTTGCGATCGATGCACTGGCGTGTAACGTCCTTCACAAAGACGAACGGGGCCTCGCGAACGGCCTGATGTTCGCAGGGGCATCGGTCGGTCAGGCGATCGGCGGCTCGGGAGTGCTGTTTCTGTCGAAGTACATCCCGTTTCAGCAAACCTTCTACTTCGTCGCTGCGTGTCTACTGGCGGTGACTGTGTTCATTGCGTTGCCTCTCCGTGAAGAACGGGACGAATCCGAGGTTGCCAAAGAGGGCGAGTCCGCGATCGGTCGTATTGCGAGTGAGATCCGCGACTACCTCGTGACGGTCTTCCGATCGTTTCTGCGCGACCGTGCTGCCTTCATCGGTCTGTTGTACTGCCTGCTCCCCGCAGGTTCGTATGCACTCGGTCTGGCTTTGCAGACGACGCTCGCGGTCGAATTGGGGCTCGAAGACGACCAGATCGCCTGGTTGAATCTGATCTCAACGATCGTCTTCGCCTTTGCCTGCGTCGGAGGCGGGTTCGTCTCCGACCGGTTCGGCAGACGCCGCATGCTGGCGATCTACACGATCTGCACAGCCATCCCCGCAGCTGGTCTGGGGCTGTTGATGCAACAACAGGGCTGGATCATGCCGGTCGATCCCAACATGGCAGGACGTCCGGTTCCCTCAGAGCTGTTGATCAACGCCTTCTGGGCTACCACGATCATCTACAACATCGTCAACGGACTGATGTACGGCACGCGTTCGGCTCTGATGATGGATGTGACAACCCCGGCAGTGGCAGCCACTCAATTCACCGCATATATGGCGTTGCAGAATCTGGTGATCAGTTACACGGCGACCTGGCAGGGACAGACCATCGTCCGCTGGGGTTACCCGACGACGCTTTTCATCGACGCGTCCGTCGGTCTGGTGGGCATCGGTTTACTCCCCTGGATGGCCCACAGGCAATCAACCCCACAAGAGATGGAGCCATAGGCTGGTTCGCGACCACGAAGGACACGAGCACGGGCGATCGCAGTTTTCTCGGATGTCGAATCTCCGCGTTTCATCCGCACGATCAGCAGCGCCGTCCCCGACAGACAAATCAGGATCAGACTCGAAGGTTCGGGGGTCGCAGCGGCGATGAACGCCTCCGGAGCGTTCACGAGGTTGATCACCGTTCCGTTCGCCAGTTCGATTGTCTTCTTCCGTTCCAGACCGTCCGTCATCATCGGACCATGAAAGCCGAGCAACGTATTCGGGTCACTAATCACATCAGAAGAACCATTCTTACCGACGATTCCCTTCGTCGCGCTGGAGTTCATCAGACCGAGTCGTTCCACGCCGCTGTCGACCAGCAACACCGAATCAATCTCGAGCAGCAGCTCATTTTTGATGCCCGCTGAGTTGACCGTCACTCTCCCAATCCCGCCGGTAAAGAGGCCAATGTTGGGACTGTTGTGCGAGTCGAGCGTCATGTTGTCGATCTCGACGCCGATGCTGATCTTGGTGTTCGCGTACAAGACTCCATTGATCTCAAGGTCCGCCCTTCCGGTCAGCGAATACGTGACCAGCTCGCCGACAGCCGTGTGCGGCAGCGAAAGCAGGATCACGATGGCGGACAAAGGACGCATGGACGCAGGTCATCTCCATAGTCTGGACACACTCCGAGGCCAGTTGCACCCCGGGGCCGCCAAAGCCTAGGTTGGCGTCGCGGCTCCCATGTGGTCCTTCTGCATCGTCCGTACAGAGATTTGCGTAAACACTCTCAGAGATGAGTGATTGTATCGTGATGCAGCCGGGCATAATTTCGGTCCCATTTGATGCCAATTGGCAACACAGTCGCACAAAAGCACTCTAAAACCTCTGTTTTTCAGGGATCTGTGACAGTTGCTTCGATCCCAAACACGGGAACGGGAACACTCCGCACGTGCTCCGTGTCTCCGCGCCTCCGTGGTAAAACGCCCCCTGCGCGCAACCGTCAGCCCTGGGGTTGAGGACCCCTGTGACGTTAGATCGCCTGAGCATGCTCACACGATCACCCCGTCCGACCGCTGGCCTCTTCGCCTGGTGATATGGCATCAGCGAGGTTGTCTGCAGACACACGCGGTCGAACGGCCCTGGCCATACCGCCTGACAAGAGCAGGAGCCTCACCACCGGGCTGGCCAGCCCACTCTTTTGAGTTGCTTTCACAAACCTGTCGCTGGATTCGCCAGAATTCAGCCCGAATACACGATACGGCGAGTCTGAACTCTGGCGAGTTCAGCTACGATGTGCAGCGCGCCCTGACGCCATGCCACCCGTTACGATCCCCGTCATGCCCGCGCAGGCGGGCATCCAGTGATACGCGGATGACCCAGGCACCCTGCGGGAATGACGAAGCACCCGCTCTGCCCGTCTCGTCGGTTCAATGCAAATGGATCTTCAACTCGGGGGGCACCTTCTCCCCCGCCGGCAATTCGTCTTCCGGCATTGGCGGAGGGGGCGGCTCGCTCTCTTCGATGGCATTCTCTGCCTCGCCCTCACTCACCCGCTCCCCAAACGCCCCCTCCGGCGGCGGCTTGAGTCGCCATGTGCTTTCGGCCTCGCCGGGGATGATAATCGTGTTCAATGGACCATTACGGATCTCCGTTGTCAGTGCCTCAATGGTCGGTTGCTCGACGATGCCTGCTGCCTTGAGCAGGTCCGATGTTCCCATCTCGGGGTGTCCATTGGCGAGTGCTCTCAGGAGCACCAGCACGACGGAAAGCTGATCACGCCTCACGATTGAGAAACCATTATCAATCGTGTTGAAGTAACCGATCGTAGGTCGCCCGAAAGAGTCGAAGGAGTCTGGACGTGGTTCCGGAAACCATGTGAACCCGATTTGATAGTCATCGGACTGCGGTACAGGTGGTGAAAGATAATCGGCGAGTCTTCGGTCGACGGTGACGGACGTGGCTTCTTCAGTGTGAACACTCACAACCTCCGTTCGGACGTTGGATTTGTTCTGTACCCCACCCCCTCTGCGAGAAAGCCATCCACCCCAGCCGACCCACTGATCCTGAACGGTGCAAACATATTCACCCGGCGGGACTTGCAGTTTGGTCTCCGAAGTGATTGCGCGTGAGGAGAACCGTGGGTCCTTCTCGACCGGCGTCACGATTACCCGCATTCCGTCACTGACCGACGTCACCCGCAACGTCCCCCGTTCAAGCGGCGCGAGACGGTACGTGCCTTCCTGTTTGCCTGGGACGATCAATTCTTTCCAATCAGACGACCCGATTCCCGAATATGTTCGCTGTAAAGGTGCCTTATCAATCACTTTCTCCAGAGTGGTTGGGGGAGTTTCATCGAACAACTTCCATTGCGTCCCATCTGGTCGATCAAAGCGGTAGTCCGCCAAGCCTCGAAGAAGTTCCTGTTCGTCGATTTCCGGGTCTCCGTCAAGGTGGGCTTGCAGGAGGAGCCAGACTGTCAGCCCCAGAGCAGGGGACGACATGCCATACTCCTTGCCGTCCCAGGCGAAATTCATGCCAATACTCGCGGCTTCGTGCCTGTCGGGACGCTCTGCCAGATTGCTTTGGATTACAAGATTCGAAACCGTTTGGCCGATGGTCAAGCTTTGGTCTTGAGGACGCTGGAATCCGAAGAGTTTGTCACGGATTCGGATGGCGTACTCGCCCGGATGCAGTCGCAGTTGAGTGAGACCGAAGTCAGTCACCTGTTGCTCGGATCCCGGCACATCACCGCCGAATGCACTCTTGCGCCGCAGGGCGACGAGCAGGCCGTCGTCCTGGATGTCGATGTTCAGATAGCCCGTGCGTTCGCCGCTTCGGGGTGTTGGTGATTGGACACTTCGATCGGAAAAGGCTGACGCAGGCGGGTTGAACGGATTACCGTCGGGAAGTACCTCATCTCTTTCGCGAGCACCGGGTGAGTCTTCCGCCAGTGGAATTGTTCGCACCTTCGGAAAGCCGTCGAAGTCTGGCTCAGGTGCCGATGGTTTGAAGGAGTGGTTCTCGGCAGGCAGCGCGATGTCGCGGACTGGAATTGAGGCAGGTCGGTCTTGTCTTGCCAGAGAGAGGTAAACAAAGCTGGAAGCAAACAGGCACACGACCAGGCCAATGCCGCCGACCAGCAGCCACCCCAGCACTCGCCAGGGACTGACCGTCTGCGTGTCGGGTCCCTCCGCCGAATGGGCAACGAGTTTGGTGATCCACCCCGCAATGATGGTCAGCAAACCGAGGATGCCCCCAAGGACCACGAGGAATTGGGCGGTCTCCACTCGCCAAGGGAAAGGGAAGGCTGGTCGCATCAGGATGAGCAACCACGGGAACACGATGATCGCGACACCAGCCCACATCAGCAGGCGGGCCCACTGATGCAGGCTTCGAGGTGGTTTGACTGGCTCCGATTGATCGGCATGTAGCTGCGATGACTTATGGGTCATCACTCGATACAGATCACCAACGGGACGGAAGATATATCGCCCCAACAGGATGCCGGACGCGATCATGATGCCGCCCAACAGGAGGGGAAGTGTCAGCCAGTTGAGCAGGCTATCTCGCCTCTCGTAGCTCGGCTGAGGGACGAATCCGGATTCTGCAGCCAGCGTATAGAGCATCGTCAGCCCGAGCACTCCGATACCGCTGAAGATCAACACCTTGGATATCGAGTCAATCCTGGGTGTCACACCCAACCATTCGGAACTCTCATTGATCTTCGGGGACAGTTGGCTCCAGACGTACTTGAAATACTTCGAGACAAGCCCCACACACAACAGCACGCCTGCGACTGAGAGAATCGGGACAACAACTGTCCCAAAGTCGTTGCCTTTGAAGGGCGCAATGTCTGGGAACCCGACTGCCACATACACGAACGCAACAATGGTTCCTGTGAACAGGATCAGAGCAATCAGAATCAGCCCGTCAGCAGTCCAAAGCGATCTGTGTTCTCGGCTGTCGGAGCCAACTGATTTGATCGGTTGCACATGAGCAGGTCGCGGGTGAGTGGCTCTGAGACAGCGTTCTGCGACTCGGGTGGTGGCGGGTTGTTGCACGCCGGCGAGGTGGTCGTTCAACAATTCAGCGACTTCGTCGGCAGATTGGATGCGGGCGTTGGGATTCTTTTCCAGCAGTTGGTCGATGATCGCGATCAGCCACGTGGGTGTCTCGGGGTTGAGTTCGGCGATCGCTCTGGGGGTGTCGTCACAGACGCGGCGGATGGCGGCTGCTAACGTCGTCGCGCGGAAGGGGGAGCGGCCGGTGCACATCGCGTAGAGGACGCAGCCGAGGCTGAACAGGTCGCTGCGGTGGTCGATGGGGTCGCCGGTCGCCTGTTCGGGCGACATGTACTGGGGCGTGCCGCTGACTTCACCCGTGCGGGTGATGCTCACGTCGTCCGCAGCCCGGGCGAGGCCGAAGTCGGTGATCTTCACCCGTTCGACGCCGTTCTCCAAGAGGATGTTGGCCGGTTTGATGTCGCGGTGGATGACGCCCTGCTTGTGAGCGGCCGCTAATCCGCAAGCGAGCTGGTGACCGATGCGGAGCGTCTCGGTGAGGCGAAGTGAGCCCTGCTTGTCGAGCTTCTGTTGCAACGTCTGACCGACGATGCATTCCATGACCAGGTAGGGCAGGGCAGTCGAAGCACCCCGGCTGCTTTGAGCAGCCGGGGTGCTGGTGTCTTCGCCTTCGTCGACCGCATGGATGGTGACCACGTGCGGGTGACTGATCGCGGCTGCGGCCTGGGCTTCGCGGAGGAAGCGACGGCGGGCGTTGGGGTTGGCAGCGAGTTCCGGGGCAAGGACCTTGATCGCCACGATGCGGTTGAGCTTGGGGTCGCGGGCGCGGAAGACGATCCCCATCCCACCGCGGCCAAGGACCTCGAACACCTCGTAAGGGCCGAGCGTGCCGATGAGGCCGGGGTCATTGGACGGCGTGAGGAATTCGAGGTTGAACGAATCGCCGAGTTGCGAACTGACGGGCGAGTGTTCGAGGAAACTGCCCGCATCGTCATACGCACGCAGCAGAGCCTCGATCCGTCTGCGTCGCTCCGCATCGTCCCCGCACGCCTCAGTCAGAAACGCTTCGCGTTCATCCGGCGAGGAGTGTCCCAACGCGGCGAGAAATAACCCTTCGATCGACTGCGGATCAGGATTGATCGATGCGTTCGCAGATGTGTCGTTCATTGACATGGTTCCAGAATAGTTGCGGCTTACCATGCAATGCGACGTTAGGGGGCGGAGCGCCTCACGTGAAATCGGAGAAATGGGGAATTGAGTATGGAGAATGGAGGAAGTTATTTCTCCATTCTCTATTCACCATTCCCACTCCTCAATCGGTCATACAACCATGCGCGCGAAAACGTCCACCATCTGGACGCGGTGGGTCGTGAGATGCCGCAAAGGTTGGCGGCTTCGGACTCGGATAGGCCTGCGAAGTAGCGGAGGTTGACGAGTTTGGCTTTGTCCGGGAACTGCTGGGCGAAGGCGGTGAGGGCCTCGTCGAGGGCGAGCAGGTTGTACTGGTCGTCTGGGTGGAAGGCGGCGCCCGCGTCAAGCAGGTCGACGCGAGTCATCTGTCCGCCGTGCTTGAGTCGTTGTTTGCGGCGGGCGTCCTCGACGAGAATCCGACGCATGGCCTCGGCAGCTGCTGCGAAGAAGTGTCCCCGAGAGTCCCATTGCTCGCGGTCCTGCGGACCCACGAGCCGAAGGTAGGCTTCGTGCACGAGAGCGGTTGGCTGGAGCGTGTGGCCGGGGGCCTCCTGAGAGAGCCGCTGGGCGGCCAGTCGACGCAGCTCAGCATAGACCAGGGGGAGCAGTTGCTCCGAATTCGCCCGTCCAGCCTCGATCGCATCCAGCATCTGGGTGACAGCACCGGTGGTCACGTGCGACGGAGGCTCAGGAATGGGCGAGACGGGAGTCATGGGAATAATATAACACGTTGTCAGACAGGTTTGTCGAATCGCCTGGATCAAGCTCACCTTGACACTTCTGCGGAATCTGCCGTAGTCTCCCGCCCCCGTCCTGGGGAATGGTGCGTGGATCATCCATGATGGCTGATTCCCAGCACCTTCATTCCCGCAATTTCCATCCCTCCTGACCCATTCGGGCTTTCCCGCAAGCTCGCTTATGGACGTTTGTCCTCAAACAATCCGTCCGATCACGCAGCGATGCCTGGGCGTCGTCTGCGTGCTGGTGTTCGCGTCTTGCGCGTTCAGCGGCTGCGCGACGAATCGTGTGGCGGCTGCCAAGCTGCCTGCGGAGTGGGAAGCGGAACTTCCTGAGAATGCTCAAACGCTGGCGCTTGCGAAGGTTGCCAGTCCGACGATTCAGAGCGACATGATCGGTCGAGGAGATGTGCTTGAAATCAACATCTCAGCGGGGCTGAGCACTGAAGACGACCTCTCGCGGGTCGTCCGTGTTTCCGACGCGGGAACCGTGTTTCTGTCCGACCTCGGACATGTCCCGCTGGAGGGGATGGAACTGGAAACGGCGGAGGCGACGATCGGGTCGCTGTGCATGGAGCACGGACTGTATCGGTCTCCACAGGTCACCGTGACCATGAAGCAACCCAAGATGAACAGCATCACTGTCATCGGGGCGGTTATGGAACCAAAGACCTACCGACTCCGCAGCGGTTCCAGCGATCTGTTGAGCGCACTGGTCGCAGCGGGTGGACTCGCAGAGAACGCGGGGATCATGGTCGAGATTCGGCATCAGGGGTTTCACAATCAGGCATCGGTCCCGCTCATGACCACATCGTCTGAGGGAACGGCAGACACCGGCATTGTGCAGGCGGGGTATGAAGAGCAGTTGGAGTCGAATGGTGCCCGGTCGCTCCGCATCAATCTCATCGCAGCAACAAAGAACGGGCAGGGGGGCCAGCATCTTCCGGACGGGACCATCGTGATGGTCGAACCACGCGACCCGGAAGCGATCAGCGTCTTCGGACTGGTCAGCAAGCCCAACGAGTACGAGTACCCGGTCGGGAAAGAACTGCGATTGCTCGATGCCATCGCGCTCGCGGGCGGCATCGGGAACCCGGTGGCGAACAAGGTGTACATCGTCCGCAAGAAGCCTGATTCCGAAGACACGATTCTGATTCAGGCGAGTATCCGCAAAGCGAAGAACAACCGGGGGATGGACAACCCGCGTCTGGCTCCCGGTGATGTGGTGAGTGTTGAACAGACCCCTCTCACAGCGGTGTTTGAAGGCCTGCGGCTGATTGGCTTTGGTGTCAACGGCCGCGCGTTCTGACCTCGAAAAGGCGTGACCCCCATGCAACACGACGCCAGGACGGTAGTCGTTTCCAACTCCTCGGAGACTCTGGACGTCCTCGCGAGCGTCCTGCGGTTCTCGAAGTCTCTCTCGGCACGCAAAGGCGTGCTGATGACATTCCTGTTCATCGCCTCGGTGATCGGCGGCGCGTACTACGTGACCGCAGACCGCGTGTACCAGTCCGAGGGGGAACTACTCATCATGAAGTCCGGTGCCAATGTGCTGGACGCAAACAACGGCGGTGCCAAGGTCGTCACGGACGATATGCCGACGTTTGAAAAAATGATGAAAAGCGATGAGGTGATTCGGGCCACCATGAAGTCGCTTCCCAGGGAGCACTATGGAGACTTTCTGGGTGTACATGCATCAAACTGGGAACGTGTCTTTCGCTCCCGGTTGTCGGTCACGACCGCCCGCGACACGAACATCATGTCGGTGGCATATCGTTCTGGCAGTCCTGAGACGGCGATGGTTGTCGTCGACTCCTTGCTGGCACAGTACATTCAGTACGTCAACCAGATCTTCAAGCAGGATGCGGCTGATCGATTACAGCTGTTGTATGACCAGCGTGACGAAGTTCAAGATCGGTTAAAGGTAACAATCGAAAAGCACGGAGCACTGCTGGAGACCTCTGCTCTGGTCGTTGAGGAAGGGGAGAAGATCACGAACATTCATGCCGAATCGGTGAGGCAGCTGAATCAGGCCAAGATCGAAGCGGCCGAGCGGCGGAGTGCAGCGCATGAGTTCTACACGCATCTGCAAGCGGCTGTTGCCGATGGAGAGGACCTCACCAATTACGTGATGCAGATGTCGAGCGAGATCGGCACGGATCTGTTGCAGAAGCAGTTGGGTATCGACTCAGGTGCCAACTCGGTCGCCTCCCACCAATGGGAAGACATCGTTGACGCCGAGGCAAAACTTCAGGACAAGCTGGAACACCTCGGGCCGAACCACCCCAGCGTGCGGCAGTTGCAAACCGAGATCCAGACCAAACGACAGCGACTCCTCGAACTGCCAATAGATGCGAAGCAGGCTGCTGATAATGTCATGCAGACTGCGATCGGCCCTCAGCTGCTGGCGTTACAGGAACGCAGGTACCACCTCGCCGTCAACCATGAGAAGAACATTAATGAAAGTCTCGCAGCCGCCAGTCAAAGGGCCTCGGAACTCAACGGGCAGTTGTCGATCATCAATTCGGAAAAGAACAACATCGATCAGCTCCGTGCCCGTCTCGACAAGCTCAACAATGCGATCGACAGTGTGGCCCTCGACGAGAAGCACCAGCTTCACACGCAGATCACGGGCCCGCCTCAACTCGAAACGGCTCCGGTCTCGCCCAAGCTGTCGCTCGTTGTCGTGATGAGTCTGTTTCTGGGATTCGTTGCGGCGTGTGCGACGATTTATGTGATGGACCTGCTGGATGACCGGTTCCATTCGCCGGACGATCTGCGTTCTCAGTTGGGGGTGCCGATCCTGGCGATGGTGCAACGGTTGAATCCCATCGGCGATCGGGGCATTCGGTCGCTGCACACTTATGCCCGTGCGAACTCTCCGGAGTCGGAAGCTTTTCGGACTTTGCGGACCGCTCTGGAGTTTACAGGGAACGGCAGCCGCAAACTGACGATTTCCAGTACCGAACCGGGGGACGGCAAGACGACAGTGCTCGCCAATCTGGCGGTCGCGTATGCACAGTCGGGCAAGCGGACACTCGTGATCGATGGAGACATGCGTCGACCGGGTCTGACGCGGTTGTTTCATCGCAATGGTCAATCCGGACTGGCTTCTGTCCTGCGAGACAAGCGTCCGATTCTCGACTCCGTCATTGGCGCCATCCAGCAGACGGAGATGGACAACCTGCATGTGCTTCCTGCCGGCCCGCGTCCGGTCAACCCGGTTGAGTTGCTCTCCAGCGATCGATTGTCGGAGTTGCTGGCCTGGGCAGAGACGAGTTATGACCAGATCCTCATCGACGCTCCGCCGTCACTCGCTGTCACGGATGCGGCCATCATCGGGCGGCTGGTTGACGGAGCGATCCTGACAGTGCGGCCGGACCGGAACCGTCGGAAGCTGGTCCTGCGTGCCTCCGAAGCTCTCACGTCGCTCGGCTGCAACTTGCTGGGTGTCGTGATCAACTCCATGCAGGCCAGAAGCGATGAGTACGGCTACGCGTATGGACATGGCGAATACGGACATGATGATCCGATCGGCTCCGATTTTCACAATGACCACTCGTATGACGAGGACTCGATGCCGGAACTCGTCGGTTCTTCCGTGGGGAGGTCTCGCGACCGGTCCTCAACCCGCGTCCGCCGGCGTCGAGCGGCCTGATGACACACGCCGCCCCCTCACTCTGCCTTCGGCGCTTCGCTTGAAGGCTGTCCCTCTCCCTCAAGGGGAGAGGGGTGATCATCGCTCCAACGATAACACATGAGCCGCTCTTATCCTGACAGCGACTACGACTGGCATGGCGGCCAAACGCCGTCGCGGGGGGTGCTGTTGTGGGCGAGCGATCTGGGTCTGTTCGCTGCTCTGTTTGTGCTGCCGTTTGTGATGGGAGGTCGTCAGGCAATCGGTGAATTCTCGCTGTTAGTCATTGCCTGTTGGACGACATTTTTCTGGCTGTTGCATCATGCGTTGCGTCGCAAACAGCCGTGGCGCATCACGGGCGTGGAACCGCTGATGCTCGCGGGGATTGCCCTGTG
>JAGQQG010000078.1 GCA_020426325.1 Planctomycetaceae bacterium
CAAAATGTGAACGCGGTCGATATCCAGTGTCGCGGAAACGGCAATCCAGAAGGGACCGACTTCATCCCGGATCGGCCGAAATGCCTCGAAAGCATTCCGCAGCAGGTTCGTGAAGACTGAAAGCACTTGGTGCCGGGCCACTTCGACCGAGAGTGACTTCGGCACATGGAATCGCACTTCGATGGCGGTCGGGTCGTAGCCGGTCGCTTCGAAATACGCGCGAGCAGCGTCGGCAGCTTCCCGCACCAGATCGATGAGTCGTTCACGCCGACGCTGGGTCGGAAGCGGCTGAGCATAGGCCCGCATGTCATCGAGAAACTGTTCCAGATCGGCGAGTCTGGTCACGATCGCGCGAGCATGCTGCCCCAGCCTCCGTTTGTCGATGGCACCCGACTTGGCCAGAGCACTCAGTTCTTCCGCGTTGTGTTTGATCGGCGTCAATAGCCCACGCATGTTGTGGACGGTTCCCCCCACGAGCATGTCGAAGTGTTTCTCAACAATTCGCCGTGCCTTTCGAGCGGGGAGCGAACCGTACAGCCGCTCCATCGAATCGTATTCAGCGGCAAGCTCGCCTGACTTCTTGCTGCGGGCCAGTGCATTTCGTTCACCTCGACGACGACGGTCGAGCGCCCGCTCAGCCGACTTGCGGACATAGTGGTTCTGGTCCTGCGTCAGAACAGATGCCAGTTGACGGAAAACTTCTTCAGGCAATTGCGGCAGAACCTCCGCCACGTGCCGGCGGACTTCCCACTTTGGGTCACGGGCCAACAGTTCCAGCACAGAGACCAAATCATCCGATGGCGCTCCCCAGGCCTCGGTCTGCCCGGTGAGCAGAGCGACTCGCTCTGAGCGAAGCATCGACTCCGGATCGTTCCGCAGTTGATCGGCGACCTGTTTCCATTCGACAGGAGGGAGAACAGTTTCATTGTCCATACCGCTCTCCTCGTCGGCGGAACGCCTCAGCTCCGCCTTCGAGGAGCGTCACGATCTCATTCTTGCAGGTATCGACGTCTCCTTCCCTGGTCACACGGGCTTTGGCACCGTCTGATTCCAACACCACAACGTGATCCGCTTCCCCCAAAACCGGGATATTTGGGTTGTGCGTGACGAGCACCAGTTGCCGCTTCTTCTTCACGTGTCGGATGCTCTCGACCACCGTCTGAAAGATGAACCGGTTGTCGAGGTTGTCTTCCGGCTGATCCACAATCAGCGTGCTGTCGCTCTCAAGCAGCAGGATTGGCAGAATCGTGGTACACTTCTGTCCGGTTGAGAGAGACGACGTGTCCTTGTAATCCTCTCCATCCTTCAGTTCGATCAACGGCTGATCGTCCAGTTCAACTGTTTCAAGAGTGAACAGGAACTCAGGGTCGAACAGCGCTGCTGCCACCTTGGCCGACTGATCTGAACTCAGCTCCGCCCGATCAACGAGAGGATCGGAGTTCCGGCTGCGGACGACCTGAGTCAACTCAGCCGGTGGCATGGCGGTTACGATTTTCAGAGAGACGACTCCTTGTTTCAGTCCAGCTCCTTTCAGCCGATTCTCGAGTAGTTGCCGGTAGGCGTCCGAGTTGCCGTATTGCGTAATCGTGACCCGAATCGTCGGAGCCAGTTCCCTATTGATCCGTTCCGCTACAGCGTTCCTGACGGCAAACCGCTCATCCCGTAGTGCCGAGAGTTGTTCCAGAAGTTCTTCCCGCTGACGATACAGTGTCCCGATCCGCTGATTCAGCTCCGCTTGCTCCTGTTTTCGTGCCAGGAGCTGATTACGAGCCCGTTCCAGTTCCGCCCGTTCGGCGGCCTCCTGTTGCGCCTGCTTGTGCCTTTCAATCGTGGACCGAAATTCTAGCTCCTGTTCGCGGTGCCGCTGGGCAATCCGTTCAATCTGTTCGGCGATTCCCTTTCCCGCTCTCTCGACTCTGGCAACCGCCTTCTGTAACAGAACGTCGACATCATGACCGCAGTCTGTCAGTGACTGCGTCGCGCTTCCCAGGAGGTCGGCATTGGGTCCCTGGGCGGCTTCTGGATCGACCACCTTTGTCGCACGTGGACCAATGGAAGCGACCAACCCTAGCAGTGTCGCCCGATATTGTACGGCCAGCTCCCGGAGTTGTTTCAACGAGCGCACTTCACGATCCCGGAGGCTTTTCAGGCGATGCGCTTCATTGATCTCGGCGCTGGCTCCGTTGGTCGTTCCCGTGAACGCCTTCAGTTTGGTCTCGACCGTCGGTAGCGAGGTCAATTCATCGCAGATGGCGGCGACCTCACGTTCCAGCGGGATGATTTGATGAGCATTCGCCTTCAACGTCGAGATGAACTGCTGCTCGCGTGAGAAGATGTCCGCAATCTGTTGTCCCGCAAAGCTGTCGATCAGGTCCAGCTGAAACAGCGGACGGTCGGCGATCGATTCGACCGCGTTTTGGGAAAAAATGTCCGCGCGGAACAGGCCGGACTTCAGGTTGACAGAGAGCGGCTGGTTCTCGGAGTCCAAGATGATTGGTTCATCGCCGAAGGACCGAGTCACGTTGTACGTCGAACCATCACGGGCACGGATGCCGACGCAGATCCGCCCGCCCCCGAGATTGCGTTTGACGAGCGTTTCTATCCGCTTCCGTTCGTCGGCAGCGTGCTGCCGGCTTGGCAGCGAATCGAGGGCGTACCCGATGAACTCGACAGCGGTCGTCTTTCCCGTCCCTCTTGCGCCGATGACCGTGTTGAGTCCATCCCCGAATGAAATCTGCAATCCATCGAGAAATCCACCAATCACTGACAGCGTGTCAATCCGCTGAACAGCGCGTCGTTCCCTCATCGAATTCTCCCGTATCATGTCTGTCGTGAAACGTTGCATACGGCCGATTAACGGGTGATCCGGCGGGAATTGAGAAGAATCGCGATGGCAGCGTCGGCAAGCTCGGTTCAACAATCCACGCAGACCAATGTAAGTATACATGTGTACCGTATCTGCTGGCAGAGTCAAGCAATTCCTGTTTTCGAATTGTTGGAACCTTCCATTCAAGTGTGTTCAGGCCTACTGGTCGTCGTCACACTGAGGAACTGGACCGAGCTGGCTTCAGAACCTGTCAGTTCCCCGAGAGACAACGAACTTGGATGACAACCGGGATTTCGTCCTGTCGCCTTCCACGTTCTCGAAGGTGACCTTCGCCTTCATTGGAGCTCCAACATCCGACGCTTCCTGCTCATCAATCTGAAACTCCCGAACCCGCTCCCTCAACGGGCCGGATTCGACCTTGTTGGGCTGTCCAGCTTTCGGGGTCTACCTCATCCGTCGGTCGATGCTGGTGATCATCAAGTCAGAGATTTTCCGTGACGATAACGATTTTTTGTTTGAGACACGCTCAGTTCAATCTACGTTCTTCAGGGTCGGTCAGGAATTCGACGACGCGGTGAATGATCTTTTGTCCTTCGCTGGCAGAAACTCAGACAACGTGATATCCCGAGCATTGACATTGAAGCGACGAGTGACAATTCACATCGCCGTCTGTCTTCGATTGACTGTGACTGCCACTTGATCCTGACTGGGGACTCGAACTCCGAGATCGAGTGTCAGAAGTTACGGTCTGGCAGTTTTTTACAAAATGGTTTGATCTGCAAATCAGTAAACTGTCAGTGTCCGTCTGACTCGAGTTGTCGCGATTCAGGACCAGATGACGCGAGGCTAATGTTAGTTGTTGAGTCCTGGGCATCACTCCCCGCTTGCATTCGTACAGCGATGGTTGACCGAGTCGGCCAAGTACGCGGTGGTGGCATAGCCCCACCTAACACATTCACATCGGTTGATGCGTTGGTTACGATCACGGTGGTGGACCTTCCGTTTCACGAGTGCGCGCAACATGCTCGTGCAGCAATCCACCAGCCCGGAGGCGCGTGGTCCCCTTCGGGCTTTCTTATTGGCCAGTAGAAAACGCCCTGAGGGTGTCACAGCTCTGGGCGCTGGCTGTCGAGTTCATCATGTTGCAGCTACGGGCATTGCATGACCAACTTGCGTTCAGTATCAGTACGATTCACGTGTCACTTACAGGACAACCCATTCGGCTCATCATGCCAAACATCACAACACGGGGACACTACCATGTCCCCTTTTGAACGGAAACCGATTTTGTACGCTTCGTGCTTCGTCGTAAATTCTCATCCTGATCCGTTGATCGTCACCGGTTGATACCCGTCACACGGCCATTCTGGAGTTTCTATCGACACTCTCAATGTTTCATTGACGCCGGGGTGTCATTCGACTCCATCCGGAGCTTGCCAAGGATGTTTACGAATAGCATGAAGGCGACCGCCCCTTGTCCCCAATGCCTTGAACTCAAATGTGAAGAAGCAAAGTCGTGATTCAGTTTTTCCTCGACAGCTTTCGGTGGATTGTTCGCAACGAACTGGTCTGTGTCGGATTGCTCCTGGCGATCACATTAGGTACCTGGGGATTCATTTCGATTGCTCAAGAGGTGCTCGAAGGTGATATCCATGAGACGGACCAAAAGATTCTGATGAGCATGCGAACTGCAGGAGACCCGACAGATCCCCTGGGCCCGAGTTGGTTTGAAGAGATGGCTCGCGACATTACAGCTTTGGGGAGCGTTGCGGTACTGATGATTTTCACAATGACGATGGCAGCATATCTCTACTTTGCCAAGCAACATTGGATCGCGCTTTTCGTCGTCTCAGCGGTGTTGAGTGGAGCATTAGTCAGCACACTCATGAAATCAGGTTTTGATCGCCCCCGTCCGGATCTCGTTCCGCACGGAACTCGCGTCTATACGAAGAGTTTCCCAAGCGGGCACTCAGCGATGTCGTCTCTGGTGTATTTGACACTTGGGGCGTTATTGGCTCGTGCCGAACCAAACAGAAAGACAAGGGCACTGTTACTGGTTGTTCCTTTATGTCTGATGGTCATTGTCGGGGCAAGTCGAGTGTACCTCGGCGTTCACTGGCCAACCGACGTTATTGCAGGTTGGGCATTCGGCGTGTCATGGGCGGCAGCCTCATGGCTGATACTCCGGACGTTAGAACGTCACTATCATCTCCCAGTCGAAACCACACGAGACCACTCCCTCGACACATGACACCAGGAGCAAAACTTGGATCTTTGGATCATCCTTCGTGACATCGTGATCTCGCTAGGAGTGTCGCTGCTCGTAGGCGGAGTCTTCTCACGTTTCGGACAAAGCCCAATTGTTGGCTATCTTCTGGCAGGAATGATGCTGGGTGGGCCCGGCAGTATTCATGCAGTTCGTTCCGAACACGAAATTGAGGCCATCGCAGAACTTGGGGTCGCTTTACTGTTGTTCAGCCTGGGACTTGAGTTTTCGATTGAACGGCTCAAAAAGCTCGGTGTACGACCGCTGTTGGGGGGGGCAGCTCAAGTACTGGTCACAATGCAGCTCGCATTTGTGGGTGCGATTGCATTCGGATTAGGGCCCAGAGAGGCGATCGCGTTCGGTGCGATGATCGCACTCAGCAGCACAGCTGTGGTCTTGCGAATACTGATGGAGCGGAGCGAAATCGAAATGCCGCACGGCCGCATGAGCCTGGGGGTCTTGCTGACCCAAGACATGGCTGTTGTCCCACTTGCTTTGCTCATGACGATTCTGGGCGGAGAAGGTACCCCAAGTGAAATCGTGGGGGACATTGGTATGCTTCTGCTGATGGCCAGCGGTCTCATATTTGGACTGTTTCTGCTGACCAAGATTGCGGTGCTTGCTCTTGGTACGTTGACGCTTCACCGCAATCGCGAGCTGACCATCATCTTCGCGGTCGTGACTGGACTTGGTGCCGCTTGGGCATCGCACGCTGTCGGAATCTCGCCCGCTTTGGGGGCTTTCGTCGCAGGGATGTTGCTGGGCAGTTCAGCATTCGCAACCCAGATCCGAGCAGACGTTGCTCCGCTTCAAGTCATCCTACTGACCCTCTTCTTCAGCGCTGCAGGAATGGTGGCCGATCCTGTTTGGATTCTCAGCAACGGACTGATGGTGGGTATGGTTGTAATTGCGTTGACCATTGGCAAGCTGCTTGTGATCTGGGCAATTTTTGTCACCTTCGGGCAGACGCATCGAGTGGCCGCGGCGACCGGGCTCTGCCTCGCCCAAGTCGGCGAATTCGCGTTTGTTCTGGGAAGTATCGGACGGGGAAACGGCGTTGTCTCCGAAGGGACGTACGCTCTTGTCGTTTCAGCAGCAATTGTCTCGTTCTTCTTTAGCGCATTTTTGGTTCCAATCGCTCCGCGATTCGGTAATCGAGTCGCTAGCCTACTCCCTTCGCAATCCCGCATGTCGGATGATATGGCGTCGCGTCCGATGCCTCCCGATGTTGTCATCATCGGTTTTGGTCCTGCCTCGCAAATCGCATCTCGCCCGCTTATTGACAAAAGTGTTAATGTGACAGTCATTGACTTGAATCAGGATGGTGTTCGCAAGGCAAGGCAAATGGGTTTTCAAGGTGAAATTGGCGACGCGACCCAAAGTGAGGTCTTGGAGCATGCACGTCTTGCAGAATGCAAAGCCGTCCTCATCACGATCCCGCATCATCAATCAGCGATTACGATTCTGGAGCATGTTCGTCGAAAAGCACCCAATGCTCACATCTTCGTTCGATCTCGCTACGCAGTTCACACCGACAACTTCGTCACAATTGGAGCACACTCTGTGGCGGGAGACGAAGAGCAAGTTGGTGATAAGCTTGGGAACTCTATTCAAGAATGGATGGATAAACACGCCGCCGTAATAGAGCAAGAGGGATAATCAAAATCAATTTGGTAAGGCATTGCTTTGGGAAAGCGAAGCGGCTCGGCGCGAGGGCTCTGATCTGAGTCCAGTTACATCATGGACTCTTGATTTCTCACCCATCACGTTCATCTGATACGACGTCCTTCCCCATAGCTTTCGTGAACGGACGGAGAATCGCCATAACGCTGAGTGCCGCCAGGCATGATGCCACGGCCATCGCGATTTCCCCTAAACCTGCTGCTGTTCCGATTGCTGCTGTTATCCAGATCGAGCTTGCGGTTGTCAGCCCTTTGACTTCGACTTCGCCCTTCAACGTAACAATAGTACCAGCCCCAAGAAATCCGATGCCTGCTGCTATCCCCTGAATGACGCGTGTGACCTCGTTCGGATCATTCGGTGCAGTCGATAATGCAGCGAGCGTGAAGATGGCGGCTCCGAGAGACACCATCATGTGAGTCCGGATTCCCGCCCATCGCCCATGCAATTGACGTTCAATGCCCAACGCGCCTCCCAACACCATCGCAATGAACAATCGCAGGGCATCTGTGGCAAATTCCTGAACGAACTCATGATTCATCAACCAGTCGATCATGAGGTGTAATCAGTCCTGCACTTTGTTGACGGGTACGGTCAGCACGCTGCATTTGGTCTCACGAATAACGAATCGTGCGACGCCTCCCAGCCCTTCCTGCTTTCCCAGGAGCACGAGGTCCGTCGGCGGACGATTCGCGCGTTGCAAGATTTCCTGTGACGGAAACCCCTGAGCGGTTTCCAGCGTCACATCGAGTCCACTCAACTCGTCGGTCTTTAATTCTGCGAACCTTTCCTCAACTGAAAATGATTGAATGCTTTCCAGTATCTTTGTGAGTTGCCCCTCTAAGCCGCGAATCGATTGGAGGTTATTCAGCCTCGGGTCATAAACATGAAGGAAACGAAACTTCGACTGAAATTGGCTGTTGAGCCATCGCATGGCAGGGAGAACGGCTCTTGGTCGATCATAGAACAGGTGAGGAACGAGGACAGTTCGTGGTTCAAACGCTTGTGAACCTTGGGTTGGGCGGAAGAGTAGTACGGGGACAGAAGCCTGTCCGATCACACGATCGGCAAAACTGCCGAGCAGGATTTGGGAGAGCCCCGTTTTCCCTTGAGGCGACATGACAATCACGTCGATTTCGAGTTCACGTTCGAGAGCAATCTGACGAGAGGACGTCCAGCGATGACGCTCCAATCGGGGATGAACGTCGACGCCCTCGAATTCGGAGTGGCTGCTGATCTCTTCGGCGAGTATGGACTTCATCGCGTCTAAGATCATCTCACGCGAAGACGAGGGAATGAGGTTCGGCATAGCGCCTGCAAAATGCACAAGGTGAAGACTCGCGTCAAACTCGATGGCAAGTTGTGTTGCGCAGGCGTAAGCGGCACGCGCGTTGTCAGAGAAATCGGTTGTCAACAAAATATTGCGGTTTGTCATGATCATCACTCCGGACACGATCCATACAAGGATCGCCAAATTGGTCTGACAAGCATCTTGCCTGTCGGAATTCTTACGTTTGACTCCCTGGACTCTGACGGGCTGAAAGCCGGTCCGACATAGTTGAGAAAGCCGCCAAAGGGTCGACGTACTCGATCTCGGTGATAGGGGAAACGAAGCAGTCCGGCTTAATCGCAAGTACGGAACAGTTGATCTCGCCTAGGATTCGCTCAGCGGTGTTGCCGATCAGCAATCCCATCAGGCTGCTGCGAGCGAGAGTACCCATCACAATCAGATCGACACTTTGCTCTTTCACAAAGGATGGAATCGCGAAGACCGGATCATCCTTCAGCAGTTGAATGTCGGGATCTCTACAATTCCGACCGTGAGATTTCAGGAATTCGTCAAACAAGGCTTCAACGTGTTCACGACGCTGATTCAGCATCTCATTGAAATCCCGTCGAGCAATTCGGCGTTCGAGAAACTGCTCAAACTGCATCCCCCAAGCATGCACAATGGATGTGCGAGCCTGATGCTGGTAACCGATCGCCGAGGCCAAATCATACACTTTCTCGTTCAGTTCGATGTCAAGTTCATGTCCAGTCGAAATATCGACGCATCCCACGACGTGCTTGTACTCTGGTATGTCGTCCGATGCAATCAGCCAGACGGCGCAGGGACAGTCACTTAGCAGTCGTCGTCCAGTGGCTCCAAGTAGGTCTTTCTGTTGACTGTCCAGTCCCTCGGCAACTCTCAGAACCAGATCGTGTTGTCCACGTAGAACCTCTCGGATGATTTCGACGGACGTCTTGCCCCAGAGGACTTTCGTTTCCACCTCGACTCCCATGCCGCGAATCGGTGAAGCGAGTGCGTCGAGCCTCGCTTGCATGTCGCTTCCCAATAATTCCCGCAAACCTCCGTACTGTCGTGCGGTCCAGGGAAACTCCGGCACGACATCGACAATCTTAACCGTTGCCGCGTTGCACCGAGCGAGTTTCACGGCTTCGTCGAGGATTGGATGGGCATCCAATCGAGTATCCGTGACCACCAGAATGTTGTTAAACGTCTGCATTAGCTGATTCTTTCATGAAACGAGTAGCGAGGGTGAGATCGCAGATCCCCTCGTTACATTTGACTCCGCGATCCTGATTAGAAATCGTGAATCCACCTTGCGCCAGAGAAAGAGACTGATAGGGTGTTGATCGATGTCGCCGATCATATTCCGTGCCAGTCTCCCTTGGCCCAATGGTTTAGAACTATGACGGAGGCGGTCGTCCCAGTTAGAATATCATCGTATTTTCGCCATGCGTTTCAGAGGGCTTGAGGAATTTGTTCCGCCGTCGCATGCGGCGAGGCTTACGACGTTTGAGCCGAGTGAGCACCATTCGCAGTGCGCGATCAGCGGCTTGTCCCGAGGCGACCAGCGGGTTCTCATTCATCCCAGATGTAGTGACCTGTCCCAGTCCAGGCATCATCACCGTTACTCGACACAGTTTGTCGACCCCGCCCCGAGATCCGTTCTCGTCGGCGACAGTGACATACACCCTGGTGATTCGATTGGCGAATCGCGAGAAGGTTCTCTTCATCCGCTCCCTAACGAATTCCTGAATGCCAACACGACGGATGTCCGGGGACGCATTAATCGAGATGTTCATGAATCGATCTCCTGTCGAAAGAGGTATCACGACCGGCTTCCAGCCAGTCACACAGAAAACACGGTAATGCTCGACTGCGGGAGGCAGATCGGTGTTGCGTTCCCAAATGCGAATCGAGCTTGAACCGTAGGTAATTCGACGTTCAAACGCTGTTCCACTCAAGTGTCCGTGGTATTAAGCGTCGACACCGTCGCGTTCGGGTTGAAACACCAACTCCTGGATACGAAAACTCGCCACTCCACTGGGGACGTTCCAACGAACAAGGTCTCCGACACGAAATCCAAGAATGGCTGTTCCAATCGGAGCCAACACGGAGAGCTTGTCCTCAGCGATGTTCGCATCCTGCGGGTAGACTAGCGTGTATGTCTCGACATTCTTGCTCCCAACGTCACGCAAGCAGACAGTGGAGTTCATTGTCACGACATCCGGTGGAACTTCGTCGGTATGAACGATTTGCGCGTGATCCAATTCACCGCGAAGTGATTGAAGGTATGGCTTGTCTTTGAACGCTGTGGCGAATCGACTATAGAAGAGACTCTCCAGTCGAGCGTGATCTTCACTGCTGATGATGATTTGTCGTTTGGCAGTCATGAGGAACCTCCTGCCTAATTGGGCGTGACCGGAATCAGAAACAGGTTCGGGTAGAAGTAATTGAGGATCAGAAACAGAATCAAAGGGGTGATTCCAAGAACGACCAATGGGATCACGGACTTCAAGAGAAAAGCCATATCGTCACTCTCAGTGATCGGGTTAATTATCAGAGCGTGACCTGGGCCGCGATGTTTGACCTTTCCTTGGCGGCTCCAGTTGAAAACCTGAGACGATGACGCGAATGGCCGTGTCTCGATGGTTCGTGGCTGTTCGATCAGTTTGACTGACATGGTTCACCTCATTGATTGAGTGTCACCTGTCACCAATGCAACAAGCGGGCCAATGAGGCGGCGACTGACGTTTTCCGTTGAGAGCCACTAAAACGACTAATCGAGCCGGAAAAAGCGACATGATTGATTGGTCCTGGACCAGGACGCCTCTATGCAGTGGCAACGACTGTCAACCGGGGGCGACAGGTGACATCGCAAGGCGACGAGGACGCAGCAAGCAAGGCATTTCCAGGATGAGAGATCAACAGATCCAGTCGCCGGTCGTGAACAGTCAAGGAGAGTTGGGTGTTGGGAAACCAGAGATTTTCTTCACCAAACTGGCGGATCGTGTGTATCGCCAGCTGGACTCCGTAATAGTTGTGTGCCCGGCCTTGCACCACGAGACAGTCCTCATTGCGAAGATGAAGTAATAACTCCTGAATCAGACCGTGAGTGCCGCGACAAATTGCAGCGTGAAAATCACGAAATATCTCGTCAACTGAGCCCCAATGGTCGAATGTCATCGAGTTCGTCCTTGCACTTGAACTGGTTTAAGAAAGCCCGCTTGACATTCACCGCAAACCAAATACCGAAAGCAGAAACACGCATCCAGACTGTCGAATTCACCGCCGAAAGTCGTCGGCGTCCAACCCGTGACGGGTGAGCAGTTTGTGCATCCCTTGCCGTGACAGCCCAGCTTGGCGTGCGGCTTGTGAGACATTGCCATCGTGCTTGTGGAGCAAGGCCGTGAGATAACTGTGGTCCGCATGATCGAGTGCTTCTTCACGAGAGATCTCAGCCAGGACGCCAACTGAGTCGGAATTCGCCTCTGTAACTTCACGAATCGGTTTCGGCAGGTCGGTGAGTTTAATGGTGTCCGACCGTGACAATGCCGCCGCTCGCTCAATCACGTTTCGCAGTTCCCGGATGTTGCCGGGCCATTCGTACCTTTGAAACCTGTCAGTCACCTCATCCGTGAAGCCGGTGATGTGACCATGAGCAGGTTGGAATTGCTCAAGAAAACTGTTCGCCAGAAGCACGACATCGTCACCACGTTCTCGCAGGGGGGGCAACTCGAGGTGGATCACTCCTAAGCGATAGAACAGGTCCTGCCGAAACCGGCCAGCGTTCACCTCCGCCTGCAAATCTCGATTCGTGGCGCAGATGTAGCGAGTGTCGACTCGTTTCAGGTCGCTCTTGCCGACAGGAGTAAACGCCTGTTCCTGCACAGCACGCAACAGTTTGGCTTGCGAAGCTAAGGGGAGTTCCCCAAGTTCGTCAAAGAAAGCCGTCCCGCGATGACTGCGGCTCAACAAACCCTCCTGGTCCTTGACCGCACCCGTAAACGAACCCTTGGCGTGACCAAACAGGACAGATTCAAACAGCGACTCGGGAATCGCCGTACAGTCGATCACCTGAAATGTATGTTCGCGTCGGGGGCCATGTTCGTGAATTGCCTGGGCGACTACTTCTTTTCCCGTGCCGCTCTCGCCGGTGATCAGCACATTCGTGTCTGTCCGTGAGACCCGATCGACGATCTCCAGCACCTCCCGTATCGGTTCGCTGTGACCAATGATGGTCGGGAACTTTGTGGAGAGCTCGTCAATGTTCGCATGAGTGATTCGCGGTTCGTCAAGACGATGGTGCGGTTGTGCAAGCACACGACGAACGCTAGCCAGCAGATCCTCATATTTGACCGGCTTCAGCAGGTAGTCCGCGATACCCAGCCGCACACTCTCAATGGCCGTGGGGAGAGAAGGGACGCCGGTAATCACGATGAGGGGAATATGCGGCCATTGCGACCGACCTTGCTGCAGCAATTCGAGTTTCAGATTCCCCGGCATATTGAGATCGGACAGGATCAGATCAAATGACTGATTGCGAAGTCGGGCCAGGGCAGTCTCGCCGTCAGGAACACATTCGCACTCATAGCCGGCCTTGCGCAAGAGTTGTCCAGTGGTCCGCAAATATAGCGGTTCGTCGTCAGCAATGAGGATTCGCTGCGGTGATTGTTGTTCACTCATCGCTTGAGCTCCTCCGTGGGAGCGTCACCCGGATTCGCATCCCCTGCCCATGATTGTCCTGAATGGCAATCGTACCTCCCATCGCTTCGACCAGACTTCGCGACACTGACAGTCCAAGCCCCATCCCCTGTCGAGTGTCGGTTTTCGTGCTGAAGAACGGATCAAACATGCGGGCAGCAACTTTGTCAGAGACGCCTTCGCCCTGGTCGGCAATCACCAACGTGACGTCATCGGCAGATGTTGAGAGGTCAATGGTGACAACTCCGCCGGAGGGGGAAGCCTGAATGGCGTTGCGAACGACGTTCAGCAGCACCTGTTTCAATTCGCCTTCTCGAAGCACCGTCTCAGTGGCTGCCAGGCGGTCGTGCAGGACACAGTCGGATTGCTGAATGATCACTTCCACATTCGACTTGGTGGCGAGTGGTTCCAGCAAGACAATGACGTTCGAGATGGTACGATACAGGTCGAACTTGGTGGGTGTCTGATGACTTGGTCGATACAGCTGATACATTTGGTGAGTGATCGAGCTGATGCGTTCGATCTCGCTGTCAATCAGTTCCAGCAGTTCATAGTTTTCGTCGTCGGTGGACAAGCTGCCTTTGAAAAGTGCAAACGCATTGCGAATTCCGGCCAGCGGGTTGTTGACCTCATGGGCAACGCCGGCCGCCATTTGTCCGAGCGCTGCGAGCTTCTCCATTTTTAGTCGGTGTTGCTCTAGCTGCGCAATCTTCGCCGTCCGCTCCTGCACGAGTTGTTCGAGATGCTGATTGTAGAGTCGCAGTTCCTCGCGCAGATGATTTCGTTCCGTGACATCCCGAATACTGGCACGATAACCGAGGTGATGTTGGGAGCCGTCGTACATCGGTTGCCAGGAAACGGCTGCCCAACGCTTTGAACCATCGCGATGTAGGATCTGGAACTCAAGATCGTTGCCGCTGCCGCCAGCAATCGCATCACGCCGCATGTCGACGATCTTCTCCCGATACTCCTCGGCGACGAAGCTTAGGGGATAATCGGGCAACCTCAGACATTCGTCCGGACTGTAGCCAGTCATCCGCTCGACAGCCGCATTGACCCACAGGAGCTTTCCCTCCGGAGAACTCCAGCTTTCCCAGTCGTAGGTGTAGTCCGCGATCGCCCGAAACACAGATCGATCGACCTGTCGGATATGAGATTCCCGTTGTGGTAGTTCTGCTGACATTCACCTTAGTGTAGTCAAATGCACTCCTACTGCGAGGACAGTAGGATGGTAATAAGGATGATGGCGATGACTAGGAGGTGGCCGAGCGTGCGCTCACGCACCGTGAGAGCTTTGGACTCGCCATATTCTTCCAAGTGATCTCGGTCATTCGAAAACTGCTGAGTCGTCATCATGTGAGTCCTCCTCAAGAGTAGTGATGGTAGCACTATCGCTGTGCCTCCATGAATAGACTCTGCAATTCACATGCCATCTCTGATTCTGCTTGCGACTCTCGATTTGCACCTGACTCCGTCACACAGGAGTGACGGCGTCAACTGCTGGCGACACTGACGCCCCATCTGCAGACATGCCCTTTTCGAGCGGCAAGCCTACGGACGATGTGTCAACGCTCACGTGATGCTGCCGTTCCCGCTCGAAAAACAAAGCGATGAGATCCGAGTGTCCAAGCCCACGAAACATGAAAGATCGATCTCGATGCTTGTTGTCACGGTGGAGCTAGCGTCCGTAGATCTCAACCGGGCTCTCAGTGAACAATGAATTCTCACCGATCGAATTCATTCTGTGGATGACCAGAGCCTTGTGATGGGATTGATCGTCTTCTCGGTCAGGAGTTGACCTCCCTCAGGGCCGACCTCATTACTCGCAGTGATGGAGCTGTATCCACCGCCCCGGACAGCCTCGGCGGTCGGATCATAGGTGCCTGCACGAACAAGTTGGATCACAAAGGTTTGTAGCGTAGGACTACGGGACTTCATTTGAATCCCGAACTCGGTAATCAACTCGAACGGATTGGTCGCAATGTCGATATCGCCTGGACGGATGACATGCAACTCCACCAGAAAAGGCTCCACGGTGCCGGCCTCCTGCCGTTCATGGCGATCCAACACTTCCTGCAGCCAGATCACACGGCGACGATTTGCGGGGTCCTGTGAGTATTTCTCGATGTCGATCCTGGTCTCGCTGACCTCTCCCTGAGTGACCTCTCTGCGCGGAAGTTCAATCGTTTCGAACTTGTGAACCAACGGGAGCGTCCTGTGGGGGTCCTGTTTCGCACCTGCGTAGGCTTCCTCCCAGGCACGGACAATGCGTCGTGAGAGTTCTTTAAGCCGGGACAGATCGCGAAGCTTTCGCATCCGCTCTTTGGCTCGCTTGCGAAACATGAGATGGGGTGACTGATCGCCAGCAGCTCCTGTCCACCCGAGTACTACCAGTTACGCACCATAGGTGCTACGCAGCGACTCACGTACAGGATGCCAGAAATCGGCATCCATCTCGTTCTTGCTCTCGACTTCCTGCGAGGGACAAGCGACGTTGATCGCGGTGGCGATCAGCTGCTGCTGGTTATTCCAAAAGAACAGGACCTCAACACCATGATCCCCAGGGCCCTCAATGCCACGAAAGTTGGACAAGTGAGTCCGTGTGTACATCTGAGCGTGGCCATCTTCATAGATGGCACGTCGATTGTGGCCAAGTACAGCATGCCCCCACCCCCAGCCGACAGACCCGGGCTGCCGTGAATTCCACGCTTCGACGACCGCATCAGCCACGCGATCCACAAGGAACTCGACATAGGCATCAGGCCGCATCACCCCCTCTGCGGGGAGTTCGTAGAGGCCTTCGGTCATGACGGGAGCCGTATGGGTGTGGGTAGCGCTCAGAAACACTTGCATAGTCAAAGTCAGGCAGGCGGGGCTGATTTCTCTCGCGAGCCTTGTCGAGAATACCAGCACGGATCACCACGAGATCACAGGCGACCATGATTGCGGGATTAAAAGAGTCCTCGCCCTCACGTGATTCGAGGGCGACCATGTGGGCAGTGATCGGGCTGGCAACTCTTTCAAAGATTCGTGTTCTCATCTGCCCCGACAGTGCGACAGGTTGATCCGGCGTAATGCTCGTTATCGCAGTCCCGACATGGATCTCACTCGCGCGCAAACTGGGGGTGACCATGAGAAGAACGACAAGAATTTGCAGACGGGACTATGCACTTGAGAATGCAGGTCGCGAAACCGAAGGGGGCTACGTCGGCAACGCATGAATCATGTGACAACCGTGATGTACCATTGGAACACTTCCTCAGGTAGTCGGTCCATAATCCAGCGAATTGGCCGGTAAAAACGGTCAATCCCCGTAGGGGCAATCATGTATCCATGATTCGTTAGCCAATCAATCACCACCATACTCAGAAGGTACGCGGTTAGCGTGAGAAGCGTAAACCTAGGCCACAACGATCCTTGTTGTCCCAAGCTTTCAATTTTGTCGGACATACGACTGTGGAAGACTAGTGGTTGATCTATCGGTAACCGTCATGGTGTTGTAGTCTGTGTTGGGTTTTCGATTCCAGAGGAAACAGGGAGGCAAGGATGCCGAATCTCAATGCGAAGTATCGGGTGCGGTTGACGTCTGATCAGCGGGAGGCGTTGGAAGCGATCTGTCGTCGGCAGTCGGTCAGACGATTGTGATCGAAGGAAAAATTGACATGAATACTGCCTCCGATGATTTTTCAGACAGGCAAGATGCCTGTCGTACAGGGTGGTAGTCTCCATCTGTTAACTTTCATGCTCTTGCAGTAGCAAGGTGACGAGGACCGATGAGTCCTGCGTTGCTTCGAGGGCATGAGGTTCAGCGGCGGAAAGGTACAGCATCCGCCCGGCTGTCAAGGTCTCGGTTTTGCCCAACGTCGTGAAGGCAACTTCTCCCTCCAGGCACTGGACCGTGATCTCTGCCGGTGCCTTGTGTTCGGCAATCTGCTTGCCGGCTGGCAAGACCAGTCGAATGACTTCCAGATCGGATGTCTTCAATAACGTGTAAGTTTGGGACTCACTAAGCTTTTCGCCCAGAGGGCTGACGTCAATGAGTTGTCCGGGGTTCGCGTGGGGAATGCTCATAGGTTCTCCTTCATTTCGTTGGTTGGTTTGAACGACTGTCCCGACTTCAGGCCGGCGACGAACACCACCAAGGCGACCGCTCCGAGGAAGAAGATGGTGTCGCCGGGGACTCGCAGCCAGCGGAGCGTTTGCATGATGTCGGTTTGCATGAACTCGGTGCTGCGGGCGTACCAGTAGCTGTGCTCGACGGATGCATTCGTTTGCAGCAGTCCGACCGGCAGGAGACTCAGGCAGCACATGCCAAAGAGTCCGATGTTCAGACTCCAGAACGAGAACTTGAGTAGTCCATCTTTCCATTCCCGTGCAGGGATGAGGACACGCAAGCACATCAACATCAGGCCAATGCCCAGCATGCCGTACACGCCGAACAACGCGGCATGGCCATGCACGGGGGTCGTATTCAATCCCTGCATATAGTAGAGGGCAATCGGTGGATTGATCATGAAACCGAACAGGCCGGCACCAACCATGTTCCAGAAGGCGACTGCGACGAAGAAGTAGATCGGCCACTTGTACCGCTGCACCCACGGAGAAGTCCGCGATCGACGCAGGTCGCCCATTGCGTCAAAGCCGATCAGCGTCAACGGCACAACTTCCAAGGCACTGAAGACCGATCCCCACGCCAATGCGACGGTGGGAGTTCCTGCAAAGTAGAGGTGATGCAATGTGCCGATGATTCCTCCGGACAGAAAGATCGTCGCCGAGAGCAGAGCAGCGGCGGCGGCGATACCGGGACGCACCAGGTTCAACCGCATGAAAACAAACGCGATCACCACGGTAGCGAAGACTTCAAAAAAGCCTTCCACCCACAAGTGGACGACCCACCATCGCCAGTACTCGACCATCGTCAGATGGGAGTGCTGACCCCATGTCAAACCGGCTCCGTAGAAACCGGCGATCGCGGCTGAGGCGACCGCCAGAAGCAGGACGAGTTGCTTTTGATGTCCTGTCTGACGCAGGGCCGGCAATAACACGCGGACCATCAGCACCAGCCACAGCAGCAGGCCGACCATTAACGCCAACTGCCACACTCGACCCAGATCAACGTACTCGTAGCCTTGATGCCCGAAGTAGAAGGAGGCGGTGTCTGACAGCTTGTTGTGAACGCTCAGCCATTCCCCACTCAGCGATCCAACTACGACCAGCAGCAACGCAGCGAACAACACATTGACGCCCAATCGCTGCCCTTTCGGTTCATAGTCACTGACCAACGGTCCGATAAACAGACCGGCGGCCAACCATGCGGTGGCGATCCAGAACAGACCGATCTGCACATGCCACGTGCGTGAGACGCTGTACGGCAACCAGTCAGATAGCGGGAAGCCATAAAAGCCGTCCCCTTCGACCCCGTAGTGTGCCGTAACGACCCCCAGCCCCATCTGCACGAGGATTAAAGCCGCGACCACCCAGAAGTACTTGATGGTCGCTCGTTGTGACGGAGTCGCTTCCCAACGTGCGAGTGGGTCCACATCGAGTGGTAGCCCGGCAGTCTCATCCTCTTCCTGTCTCGATGCATACCACCAGGCCATCCCCGAGATGCCGGCCAACAGGACGATAATGCTGACACCGGTCCAGACGACGTTGTCACCCGTGGGACGGTTGCCGACGAGCGGCTCGTGCGGCCAGTTGTTGGTGTAACTGGCAATGTCTCCCGGTCGATCCGCCGTCGCGGCCCAGGATGTCCAGAAGAAAAACTGGGTCATTTTGCGCAGCCGCTCGGTGTCGGAGATTGTGCCGGGGTGAATGGCATAGGGGGCGTTCCCGTCCATGAAGACCGTGCGGTAGTGCTCGACGTTGGCTGCAAACGCTTCGGCTCGCAGGGGCTCAATCGTGAGCGTGCGTGTCTCCGGATCATAGTTGTTCGTGTGGAATTGTTTTGTCAGCCGCGCCGTGAGCTGCCCCTGATGTTCGTCTTCCAACTCATCGAATGGCTTGTTGAACTCGTCATTGGCCCAACGATCGAGAATGAAAACGGCCTCTCGATGCAGATAGTCGGCTGTCCAGTCAGGAGCCGTATAACTGCCGTGACCCCAGACAGACCCGACCTCCATACCACCCATCGTTTGCCACACATTCTGACCGGCGGTGATTTCGCCCGTGTCGATCAGTGTCGTGCCGTCGGTCGTGACGACCTTATCAGGAATCGGTGGCATCTCCTGATAGATCCGCGTTCCCACCCAGCCCAGAATGAGAAACGAAACGACCATCACAGCCGCAAATCCGAGCCATAGATTTCGCATGGTTTTCTTTCTCGATGATTGATGTCGTGCGTGTCGACGTTGCCTCAAATGCGACAACACCGGACTCGCCAAAATCTCTTCGATTGAAGCCTGTTGCGCTTCAGCAATGTTGTTAGTTCATTCCGATCCAGAACAGCACGATGCCCGCAAGCACGTTCACAGCCAGCAAGCTCCAGCCCAGCTGCTTCAAGTGCCTCGGATGCGGTGACCAGATCCGTAATACGACCGCAGCGATCACCAAAGGGATCGTCGCCATCCATGGGAGACTTCCCGTCGTCATGCCGACGGCACACACGATGCAGGCGGAAATCAGCAGACCGTCACCAATCCGGAGAGCCTGTCCCGATGGAGACACCTTGTGTCGCACGATGGCTGAGCGGACACTCACGGTGGTCGCCACTCGTCCGGCAGTCCAAATCAGCCAGAACTGTGCAGCAGTCACCAAATCGACTCCTCCCGCAACTAGAACAACGGCACTTGGCAGTGCCAACCCGGCCAGTGCCATGAGTTGTGCGACCAGCGTTCGCCCATGTCCCGTTGAGCAAAGGAAGAACTCGACCGCTGCCAATAGCAGGCAACCCAACATGCCGACTCGCACAAGCGGTTCGCTGAGCCATAATGCTCCGGCCCCACAGACCGTGGCAATCGTCAGTCGAACGACGAGCGCTCGCTTGGCCAGCGGGGTCGCCTCACGCGCAAGTCTGCCCCGAACGCCGATCAGGATCAACAACGGCTCATGAGCCAGAAACCCGGCGACCGTAGCGATGGAAAGCAGAGCGGTGACTGGCGTGAGCCCCACGATGAGCAGTGCGGTGACCAGCGGGACGCCCAGAATCGCGTAGGCTCCATGTTCCTTCGGATGCAGCCGCGCCGGTGACGCGCTCCGGGAAGCAATCGGGAATCCATTGACAGTCGCGACAGGTGGACTTTGTGCCAGGCTCATTGCACGTTGGCTCCCTTGGCAGGGACTCTGTTTAACTCCTCAGCCAGCTTCGATGCTCGCGGGAACAACACGTTGTTTTCCTTGTGGATGTGGCGGTGCAGGTCTGCTTCCAACTCACGAAGACCATCCAGCATCGCTCGAAAGGTGTTGCAGCCGTCCGGTGGGACGGTGAAGTCCGATGAGGTGGCACGGATGTCCTTCAAGGCCTGTCCCGCCACGTCATGTTCGTGTTCCATCATACGGATCGGATTGTCGACCGAGCCGAATGGAAAGGCAGGGACTTCTCGCGACTGTTCGATCGTGCGAATGGCGGGAAAGAGAATCTGCTCTTCCTTGAACATGTGAGGCATTAGCTCATCGCGAAGCTGCTGGAACGACGCCGCCAGTCGATGCAGCCATTCATGTTGATCTCCGTGAACTGATTCGACCTTGTCCACGACTTGCGTCAGTCGCGGCAGTTCCTCCTTCAAGTATGCATGATGGGTCGCCACGATCGCGTCACACATTTCGGTCAGCGATTTGGTCGAGAAACTGTCGTCCGGGTCATGCTCCTCGGCACCTCGCGAAACGACCTCCTGCAATTCGTCAAGCACTGACTGCGCATCGACTTGCCCGGACCAGCAGGCTTCCTCCAGCAGACGACCGCCACCGCAGCAGTAGTCGATTCCATGCTGTTCAAACACGCGAGATGTCGCGGGGTGCTTTATCACCCACGCACCGACTGAGTCAGTCAGTGTCAGATCAGTCGCCATGGTTCATCCCTCCTGCGAAAGCGCCGCAAACTCCGGCTTGGTGTCATTGAGAATGTTCAAGATGTTTCGTCGATCCTGTCGGCTGAGGTGTTCATACGATTCTGAGTCGTCATAGCCCTCCAGAATGGCTTTGAGCTTCGTGAGGACGCGTGTACGAACGACGTCGGGAAGACCATCGAAGGCCGCCGAGTGGATCAGGTAGCTGCACGGGTAGCGGAACAGTCTCGTCGTCAGGTCGAAGTCACGCAGTGAGCGGCCTTCGGCATCACGAATCCCCCGCGACTCAAACTCCTCCGTGTAACCGCTGGTGCCTTTGACCGGTGAGGTCAACGGAAACTCATTGCAGAAGAGCAGGTACTCAAGAACACGATCAACTGCGCTCTCGACCCTCCGTTCCCCCGATTCACTGAGCGTGCCCTCTGGACGATCGAGGGCCGCGTTCATGACGTCGGCCTGATGAACCGCACGACGGGTTTCGTAATTCGCCCACGCGATCGCATTGTGCATCTGTGTCTGGTGTTCCATGACCATCAACGCCACGATGTCACTGTGCGCACCCGGATACGGAGCAGTCGAAACCAACTCGTCGAGAGACGTGATGTTGGCATGAGTCTCACGGTCCAGGTCGTCCGCACCCTTCTCGAACATCGCATTACCCATGTGCCGCATGTCTCCATGCGTGCCTGTGACATACCACCCGCCCCAGCGTTCCTTAAGTGGACTGGTGTGATCGGTCGTGAACGTGCCGCTGCCAAACTCGGGCATGCCTCGTGAATCGGCGAACACGCTGCGAATCAGATAGCCGGGGACGTCCTGCGTACGGCTGGAGGAATGGCACGTCAGGCACTGCCCCTGATCGCGAACAAACCTCGGTTTCGCGTCGTCCGTCTGCTCAAGTGTGTAGAACGTCGCTCCCTGTTTGGCATCCGTCGCGGCGAATTCCAGCACATCTCCGTTCTGGCAATAGCCGACGTACACATCATCGTTGAAGTAGATCGCTCTTGGAGTCCTGGAAGAAATCCGATGTCGCTGGAGGCTCGTTTTTGAGAAGACCAGCGTTTGCGAGTTCGTCGAGATGTCGAGAGCTTCGAGAACCGCAGTGAGATATCCCGTGTCGTTGTCAAACGCTAACTCGGTTTCTCCCGCTTCGATCTGCCGCGACAATTGGGCGACCGGATCGTTCACCTCCGCCGTCGAGTAGTTGATCGGCTCCGCGTCGTAGGTGTCCCGCTGTGCGTGAGCAAACGATGTGCTTCCCACAAGCACGGTGACGGTCAGGCAACAGGTTTGCAACGTCTGATGATTCATTGTGTTCACACCTCAAGTGCCTGTTGGGGGCCGAAGAATTCGTGACGGATTCGCCCTTCGTCCACACCCAATTCGCGAAGATGGGAGAATACGCTCGCCATGAAGGGAGCCGGGCCGCAGACGTAGAACTCTGCCTCATCGACCGGCGTCCACTCGCGGAGCAACTCTCTGGTGAGCATGCCCATGGCGTCGCATCTGCCGGTCGACAAATCGTCCGCCAATGGCTCGTCGTAGATGACCCTGGTTTCCACGTTCGCAGCGTTCTCCGTCAACTCACGGACTTCGCCTATCAGCGCGTGGACCCGACTGTTCCTGACCGCCTGGATGAAGTGCAGCGGCGTCGAGACCTTCGCATGAGTGAGTGACTTGGCCATCGACAGCAGGGGGGTGATACCGATGCCGGCGGCGAGAAAGACAATCGGTCGACCATTGATGGCAGACGGGTCAATCGTGAACTCACCACAGGGCGGTCCCACCTCGATCGAATCACCAACATGGATCTCGTCGTGGAGATGATTCGAGATCAATCCATGCGGGGCTGTTTCGCCTGGTGACGGTTCGCGTTTGACGCTGATGCGATAGTGGCCCGTTCCCGGTCGGTCCGACAAGCTGTAGTTGCGAGGCGACGTGGGCGTCGTGGGATGATCGAGTCGGACTGTGATGTACTGGCCCGGCAGGTAGTCGGGTAGGGGGTGGCCATCAGTCGGTTTGAGATAGAACGACGTGACGATTTCACTCTCAGGAACCTTGCGATCGACCACGAGCTTGCGATAGCCGTTCCATCCGCCGGGCTTTGCCTGCTGCTCAGCGTAAATCTGTGCCTCGCGGTCGATGCAGACGTGGGCCAGCAACCCATACGCTTCGGTAACCGCCGCGATGATCTCGTCGGTCGCCGCGTCGCCCATGACATCTTTGATGGCATCGAGCAAATGCTTGCCAACGATCGGATAGTGCTCGGCTTGGATGCCGAGTGAGCAGTGTTTCTGCACAATGAGCTCAACAGCAGGCATCAGTGCATCGAGGTTGTCAATGTGCGAGAAGTAGGCACAGATGGCACCAGCGAGTGCTTTCTGCTGTCCCCCGCTGTGCTGATGTGCCTGATTGAAAAACGCTTTGACATCGGGGTTTCCCTCGAACATCCGCTCGTAGAACCGCCGTGTGATGGTCTCCGCATTGGCGGCCACGGCCGGGGTAATCTGCTTGACGATTTGAACCGTACTTTCGCTGAGCATCTGGTATTCCCGTCAGATTCGTGGTTGCTGAGGGGCGACGGAGCCCATAAGCTCAATTATTCACTCCAAGGTATAGATTAGGATACTGCACGTCAAGGTGCAGAATTAGGGCGGGGATGATTTTGGTGAGGATATGATTTCCAAGACGGCCGAATACGCACTGCGAGCAGTGACCTGCATGGCGACGGACCCCGAACGACCGGCTTCCGCCGACACGCTGGCCGAGCAGACGAAGGTGCCTCGCCGCTACCTCACTCGCGTCATGCAGGATCTGGCTGCTGCCGGACTGGTCACGTCGCGAAGTGGCCCAGGCGGCGGATATCTGCTGGCCCGAGCGACAGACGAGTTGACCATTCTCGACGTCATCAACGCGGTCGCACCGCTGGAACGCATCACAGCCTGCCCGCTGGGACTCAAGTCGCACACGTCACTCTGCCCACTGCACAGCGAACTCGACAAAGCCTACGCAGCCACACAGGCCGCCTTCTCAGCCGTCACTCTCAAACAGCTCGTCGAGTCGACCAGTCCGATCGTGCCTTTGTGCGAAGTCGAAGGATGAAGCAGGCCATCAGCGGCTTTCACACTGATGACGAAGGCCATTGGGAAGCACAACTTGCCTGCGGACACAATCAGCATGTTCGACATGACCCACCATGGATGATTCGCGAGTGGGTCACGACGAAGCAGGGGCGCAACGGGATGCTGGGTCATCCGCTCGACTGCAAGAAATGCGACGAGCAAGCACCGCCTGATGAACGCCCGTCCTGAGTGTGAGGCCTTGTGTGAAGAATGTTGTCGGATCAGTGTTCAGTCTGTCGCACCTTCTTCAGTAAGTGTGAGTCATTCTGGAGCGACCCATTCACTTATGAGTCAGTCAAGTACTGCTGTCAGCCGATTCGAGTGTGACGCTCCAACTCCACAAGCTGCGGAACAAGTTCCGAATGTTGCTGAACTCGGAAGATGTATCGAGGGACCTCAATTCCTGTCGTTCGCGACATGAACGGCTCGCCCCAAAAACTCAACAGAGCTTCGGTTCCACCATGTGGCTCCACTTCAGCGAGAATAAAAGAAATGGTCTCTGGAAGTTGGCACCATCGTGGTTCACGAACCTTTTGAGAGTCGTCACAGGCTTGGATTTTCGGAAGCATATATTCGTTCCACAGCTCACGCTCGGTCTCGCTGGATACAAATTGGATTGAGTCAACGAGTTTGTTCTCGATCGCTGGTCGGAGCATCAGGTCAAAGACCTGCTGAGTCTTGAACATGGTAAAACAGACGTTGAACCAGAGCATCTCGCCTCGGGCCGTTTCTGAAAAGCGACTACTTTCCGCACGCAATCGACGCGGACCAATCAGGACAGCATCCGGTGGCTCCAGAGCCTGATGGAGATCCTGCAGGGTGGTCCTGGTTTGTTCGACTGCATGGGCAACCTGTTCATCACTGCTTTCTCGACGCAGGTCGCGAAAGAGCAGGAGTGCAAGAAGCACCAACACGATCGTCAGGAGGACATCCGTTTCCACGATGTGCAGCAGATGGAGCACGATTGCCATCATCGCCGCTGCGATCCCAGCAATGATGTCCCAATCGATACGGAGCAGTTTGTTCATCCGCCGCTTAGCCATCGAATTCTTGATTCCCACTTTCGATCAGACGTGTTTCGATCAACCTGGAGAGGCTTGCCGTCACCCCGTTCAAGACCGATCCTGTTCCAGAATGTTCTGGAGCACGATCGCATGGTTGTGTTGTTCATCTTTGGCCGCATAGATCAAGAGAATCGGCCCTTGGCCAGCTTCGTCAAGCAGTGCCTGGCGAGCATCCTTTTTTTCGGCAAGCTCATCGGCGTAGCGACCCTGAAACTCGTCCCATTTCTCCGGGTCGTGGTCAAACCATTTTCGCAGGTCGGTGCTGGGAGCGAGATCCTTCGCCCACTGGTCCAGGTTCAGCGATTCCTTCTTCACCCCACGCGGCCAAAGCCGGTCAACGAGGACTCGATATCCTTCGTTCGAGTCGTCTACGTCATAAGCGCGTATCGTGCGAATGGATGGTTTGTTTGTCATGATCCTGTCGTGTCGGTGGGAGTCACCGTACCGAATAACCTCTGTTCGAATGAAGGCTGTGCCTGTTTGTGAGTTCGTCGCAAAAGGGTCTGCCGCCAACTCTCCGAGAGTGCAGGGATGCGTAGGAGACGGCCCGCGCTGAGCAAGTCATCCTGTTCGTCGTGCATCAGCGTGTTCGCAGCCGCAATCGACCAATCCGGGTGAGGTCGCTTGATGAGTCGGATCGGCATACCTGCTTCCACGGTTCCCTCGGCGAGCACCCGCAAATACCAGCCTGTCTTTCCGGTCTGTTGAACGCGCACGGCCAAGTCATTGATGTTACACCAGCGGGAAAGTTTCCAGCAGGGTTGGCGTGGCTGTGACACCTCAGTTTTCGCTGTGCCCATCTCCCAGACATCACCGACGCACACATCGGATTCCGCCAGTCCAGTGAGAGTGAGGTTCTCTCCAAATGCGCCGAGTGGGAAATCGACATTGTATTCGTTCATCCAGAAAGCGTAATGATCGTGTGAGTACACGCAGACCGCTTTGTCCGGGCCTCCATGATGTATGCCGTCCGCCTGCCCGTCGCCGTCAAAGTTGAGTCGACGCAAGTGAATCAGCCCGGCAACCGGCTGTTTGAGAAAGCCGGTTATCCATGACCGTTTCTCGACTTGATGATTCAATGGTGGGGAATCAACCGACGCTGGTTTGCCGACCTGAATGGAGAGGATTTTTGCGACGTGAAGTGTCATGTCCTGTTCGCCGAGCGCTCCTGCAATGATAACGCTTGCCGCTTCTGCTCGATGAAGCGGACGTGATGCGGTATGTGATTGGTGATCCGCGTGAGAAGTGTTCTCAGGTCGAGCAATCCATCTTCTGCATGTTTCCCCGTGCGTTGAAAGTCATCGGCACTGAGCGTTTGCAGAATCCGCAACAATTGTCGGCGGGTGGCATCGATCAGGTCGAGTTCTTCATCAACGTCACGTTTCTCGTATGCCAGCCTCGCGGCAAAAATATCCGGATCGCCACCGAAGAATATGGGATTGTCCTCGGCGATCACTCGCTTCAGGCGATCTGCATAGACCGGTTCGAAATCCGCGATATGGCAGACAACCTGTCGAGTCGAGAAAGTGCCCAAGATGGGTTTGGCGTCGAGCTGTTCCTCAGTCATCCCGTTAATCGACCGACGTAGCAATTCCGGCCCTTGTGAGTATTTCGTGAGCAGTTCTGAGTCAGTCATCTGTCGTGGTCACTTCCTTTTTGAGAGGCATAGAGATCACAAGCCCAGCTGCGCGAGTATCGTTGCTTGATCGGGCGGAAGCATGACAACTCAGGCAGATCGCAGACAATCTGATTTTGCCAACAAAACGGTAGCGGTTGTCTGCAATCGACTCGAATTCATCCTGACCGGTTTTGAGAACCCGCACCGCTTCCTTCTCGAAATCGCTGCTGGGCTCGTTGTCAACATTCATGGCTTTCAAGTCAACCGCGATCCATTGCAACTCAACGCCATAACTTGTTGCCAGCTCACTGAAGACATCTTCCAACGAACGAGACGGGATGTTGAGTCCTTCGTCTTCGCGAAAGAAGTCACGGTGCATGACCTGCAGCGCTCCGTGCAGGGTTTCGTGGAGAATCCTCGCCCGTCCCCGTGCCTCAACAACAGTGTCTGGTGCGTTCTTGTTGATTTGCGTCGCGATGCTGTCTGTCTCTTGCCGGTCGGATGGGGAATCCGACGATGTCGGCGGCTGAGACTGAGCCACTCCGAATGCCGACAACGCGGACATCAGCCCAATGATGGACAGGAGTAATAGCTGGGAATGCGGTCTCATGGTATTCCTCGATCATCCGAAGGCTCAGAAGTCGCCGGGCAGCAGCGATTGAATGTATTGCCAACTCTCGCGATCCGGCATCATCCATGTCTTGTGACGAGCAAACCATAACCCTCCGGCTTGTCTGATCTTCTCACGCACAGGATACACGTAGCCACCGATCATTAACCCTGCTTTCCAGCGATGTTGACACTCCAAATGCTCCATGTGTCGTTTCATACCGTATGCTGCGCAGCGACTTGCGTCATCGTCATCAACCATCAGTGCCAGGCCCCTGTGGCCAGCCTTGGATCGTAACCACTCGCATTGTTCGGAGTGATGTTCAAGTTCGCGTAAATATCTGCGGAGGAATTCGTGGCGATCAGCACGGCCGTCTGCGTACGCCTCAGAAAGTTCTCGACTTGGCGAAAGCTCCGGTAGCCGTCCGTCTGGCGTCGCGATCTGAGGACTCGATGACTGATGGCAAGCTACGACTGACACGCGAAAGTGTTGATCGTCCGGCGAGGTCCCCCATGCCTCCAGAACCTCAATCTGAAATGCCTGACGACGTTCGTTGGTTGACATATCATGCCGAGTCGCAGCTCGTTTGGTTTTGTCTGTCTGCAGAGCCCCTATTCGATCGGCAAGGTGTAGCTGATTGCTCCGATCGGTTCGCCCTTCTTGGCGTCCGCATAATGTGGGTGACACATGACGCACTTCTGCATGACGACTGGCACCGGCGTCAATGCACGCAAGTACGGCTTCCCGTCCTTTGTGATGACCTGTTCATGCGACTCAGCTCCTGCCTTCAGCTTCTTGATACCTTGCTTCTCAAAGTCATCTTTGGCGACGTTTTCCGGTTCGTACGGATCGCCCGTTGCGTCGATCAGCCGAATCTTATTGTCCCCGGACTCCGAAATGTTTTTGAACAACAGCACAGCCGCGCTCCCGGCGGCAAAGTCGTCATCATCGTGAACGTACTTTTCTGTAATCAGCACAATCGTCTGCTTGAAAATGTTGTCGAATGATTCGACAGTCTTGCGGGTGCGTTCGACAGCCTCTTGGTCTGTTTCAGCTGATGATTGCTCCTCCGTTGGAGTCGGTTTCTTCTCCTCAGCTGTCGTCACCGAGGGTGAACCAAACGGCAGAACTACCACGGCCAATGCGGCAAACGCGACGAAACTGACGGAATACAATGACTTCTTCACAGTAAGACTCCTCAACACGGGATGAGCGGATGGAGAATTGCCGCCAACGCAAGCGAGCACGCATTCAATCGATCGCGACTGGCGACGTGCGAGTAAAACATGTACTATTGATACATGTTTAATCATTGAAGCGGAAGTCTCGCACTCCGTCAACCGTGGGACGGCACAAAATGATAAAGTGTGATTTGTTCTCGTCCATTCCCGACTGGATCATCGAACACCCCAGGACTGCAACGGTCTTTGAACAACTGGGATTCGATGCGAGTTGCGGCGGCAAATCCCTGGAGTACCTGTGCCTCCAGCAGAACCTCAATCCGAACTCCGTTCTGCGAAGACTTCATCGGGCCATTTGGAACCACGAGGGGCCGAAAGCTGAGTCGAATCATGAAGTCCGATGAATTGCATCTGTGGACAATCGGTTATTCCAATCGGTCGCTGGAGGAGTTCGCCGATCTGCTGGAGCAACATTCGATTGGGATGCTCGCGGACATCCGGCGATTTCCGGCTTCGCGAAAGTTCCCGCATTTCAACCGGGAGTATCTGTCAGAGTCACTGCGTGAGTCTGGAGTTGATTACGATTGGCTGCAGGGACTGGGAGG
>JAGQQG010000079.1 GCA_020426325.1 Planctomycetaceae bacterium
AGAGATGGCTCGACCTTTCCGTCAGGGATGTCGTCTTCTAGACTCGAATCTCGCCGCTATCACAGTATTCGATAGCGATTCCACTATCTGCTTTTGGAGTCTCCGGATGAATTCTCAGCGAGCCCTCATGGCCGGGCTGATCGTCTTGGCAATTTCGACCTTCTTCCTTCCCACCTTAGGTTGGGCTCAAAATGACGATCCGACAACAGCGGCCCCAGTCGAGTTCGACGAAGCACAGTGGAAGGCCCTGATCGCGAAGAAGGCCGAGGTCGTTGCCCGCATTGAGGAGATCGGAGCAACTTTCCAGGAAGCAACCCCGGAAGAACGAGAGCAGTTTCAGCAGGAGGTGACGAAACTCTCCACGAACTTCCAGAAGGAGGTCATGCCGCAACTCGTAAAGCTCGCACCACTTGCATTCGAGCGTAATCCAAAGGATTCCGATGCGGCGGAAATCATGATGCAGGTGACCTACGCGAAGAACCGATTCGATCAGTCCGCCGAAGTGGCCGATCAGGTGCTGGCGAGTTCACCGGAGAACGCTCTCGCATTGAACGTGGCCGGAGTCAGTCATTTCGCCATTCATGATTTCGAGAAATCGGTGGAGATTCTGGAGAACGCTCAGGATCTGGGAGTCCTCTATCCGCAATTGGGTGGCCGTTATCTCGAATCAGCACGAAACTACATCGACTACTGGAAAACCGAGCAGGAGATTCGCGCCAAGGAAGCTGCGGCCACCGGCGATGACGCTTTGCCGCGTGTCCTCATGAAGACCTCACAAGGAGACATCCTGCTGGAACTCTTCGAGAATGAGGCTCCGAATACAGTGGCCAACTTCACCATGCTGGTTGAGAAGGGCTATTACGATGGCATTGCATTCCATCGTGTGATTCCTGGCTTTATGGCTCAAGGGGGACAGAAGAATTCCCTGGCTGGTGGAATCAACTACACGATCGATTGCGAGTGTTATCGTGAGGACGCACGGCGACACTTTGCCGGCTCACTCAGCATGGCTCATGCCGGAAAGGATACCGGAGGAGCACAGTTCTTCCTCACCCATTTACCGACTCCTCATCTTGATCGTGAAGAGCGTCCTGAGTCCGTCCACACAGTCTTTGGCCGCGTCGTTGAAGGGATGGACGTCGTGGCGTCTCTGCAACAGGGGGATCAAATCGAGTCAGTGACCGTCGTCCGCAAACGCAACCATGAGTACAAGCCGATGACTCATCCACCGCTGAACTGAGCCATAATTCTCTTGCCCCTGATATTTGACCCCTTGTTAGACCGGATTGAGCCGATTCATTGATGTCACACGAGATTCTCGCCAATTGGAACGGCGTGGAGATGCCTCTCAGCGAGGTGACGGTCTCCGCACTGGATCGCGGCTTCCTCTTCGGTGACGGCGTCTATGAGGTGCTTCGGGTTTACAAGGGACAACCCTTTCTCGAAGCCGAACATCTGGAACGGTTTCGCCGGAGCCTCGACAAGATTTCAATTGTCTGTCAGGTCGATCGCCTCATCGAACGGATGCAAATGACGCTGGAGAACTCCGGGGTGACGGAGGGCATGATCTACATGCAAGTGACTCGTGGAGCAGCGCCGAGAACACACCGATTCCCCTCAGGTGATGTTCCGCCGAATGAGTTGATTTATGTCGAACCGATGGAAGTCGATCACTATGCGGAAGCGCGCGAGCAGGGAGCGGCCGTGATCACGGTCCCCGATCTCCGCTGGAAGCGTTGTGACATCAAGTCCATCAATCTCCTTGCCAACTGCATGGCTGCACAGCAAGCCGCCGAGCAGGGATGTATCGAAGCACTGCTGGTGAATGCCGATGGAACGGTCACCGAGGGATCGCATACGAGTGTGTTTGGGGTGCGAGATGGCCACGTGCTGACGTCTCCTCTTTCGCCGTCAATCCTGCCCGGCATCACACGTGGACTCGTCACTCGCCTCGCCGGGCGGTGTGGCATCCCGCTGCACGAAACTTCATTCTCAGCCGAAGAAATCCCGCAGCTGGACGAACTGTTCCTGACAGGGACAACGGCTGAGGTTGTCCCGCTGATTCGTGTTGATGGAAATCTTGTCAACGACGGTCACCCCGGTCCGATCACGCGCCGCTTACAGCGGGCGTATCAGGAGTTCGTTGCCGAGAGCCTGTCAATCTGAAAGTCTCCCTCCCAGGAAGATCACCATGCAAGGCAAAGTTGCGACCCTCCTGATCCTCGGTATTTACGCGTTGGGGTGTGATGATGTCGGCGGCGGGGGATCTGGGGTGAACCCCTATGAGAATGCCGGCCCTCCAAATCAGGGCGTCCCGGCCGCTCCTCCTGTTCCACAAACCGGATCACCCGCAGGCGTCCCTGGTCCGCCGGCGAGAGGACAGGTGACTCCCGCTCAGACAGCGAAACCTGCGCAGCCGCCGGCGCCATCGCTCAATGTCAAAGATGTCGGAGCCCATGCAGTCGCACTCTCCTTTGCGGAGTATGCCAAGATGACTCGGCGGGCAACTGAAATGCTGGAAGAGTTGACGAAGATTCACATCGCTGTCGATGAGTCCGCCGATGCCGAACCCTATCAGGACCGTTGGGGCGAACTCACTGCAGATTTGGCACAGCTGTACGCGGATGCACTCTCCACTGGTTATCCCCCACAGGATGTCGCCGAACAACTCAACGATCGGGCGCTCCCGCAACTCAAAGCTGCATTGGATGCTGCAGCCCAGGCGATAAACGAGCACTCAAGCGTCGAGAGCGGCATCGATCGCTGTTACGCCGATGCGGAGGGCATCTACAAGCACATGGCACATGCACTAAGCGCCGCTGAGTGAACATTCGACGCTACTTGGTGCCTTTGCAGAAGGCTTCGAGTTGATCGTCCATCAGTGGAACAAGGTTCTTCCACAAGAACCGCTCGACTGCAAGACGGGCCGGTTCAGCGGCTTCTGAAAAGTTTCGCTCCTGCTCCCTGGTCGTGATCAATTCGGTGAGGCGCTGGCTCAAGGAAGCAGAGTCACCCGCGTATAGAAAGTCTGGCTGATTGTTTACGAGTTCGGGATACGACAGTCGACGGGGAAGCAGGGGATAACAACCCGCTGCAATCGCCTCCACTGCTGCGATGCCAAAGAACTCGTGAGCTGCGGTTGAAACATAAATGTCCGCAGATTGCAGCACGTCGCGATACGTCTCTCTACTGTCGAGATAGCCCCAGTTCCGAATGCGGTCAGCGAATCGCTCACGCGCTTCATGAAAACAAACGGGCATCTCCCGATACGACTGTCCGATCACACTGATTTCAAAAGCAATTCCCTCATGATCGAGTCGTTCAAGGGCAGCGAACAACAGTTCCGGCTGCTTGTCGTGCTCCCAGCGAGCGGCCCAGAGGATGTGAGGCGGTGAATCGTGGGTTGCCGTCCATCGTGGAGGGAACCCCTCGATGCCAGGTGGGAAGATGTTCGACTTCTTGCGAATCTCATCTGCTGCCAGCGTGAGCGTCCGATCGGGCAACAGTCGACTCATCTCTGACAGAGCTGTCAGAAACTCATCACGATGGAACCGGGAGTTCCACCACACCTCGTCCGCAGCGAGGGTAGAGATGACATTTGTCACGCCGAAGTGCAGATCACGCTCGCGGTCACCCTCGTCACCACGAGTGGGGTAGGTCAGCTGATTCTCATGACAGTACATGACCGATGGAAGCTGCCGGACGTCATCCCTGCATAGCCCGCGAAACTCGGCCAGATTCAGCATGTCAGTGACCCACAGGGTGTCCCATCTCTTATCAACGTACGGGACTTGACTGAGCTGCTGGGCGAAGTGAACTGCTGCCTGTCGCATCCGCCACTTCCAATGACGATCCGGCAGGGTCAACAGCGTGAATTCGTGTCGGCTGTGCTGTATCCAGCCTTCGATGAAAGCCCGGTGACTCCCGCCATGAAACGGATTGAGTGCCAGAACTCGCATTGTGGCATTACGAGGATCGCTGGGAGGCTTCGTGAGCGAGGATACCACAGACGAGTGTCGTCAGCTTGGGTTCCGCTTCGTTGGCCACCGCGATGATCTCCTCCACGATGGCGGGCTTGAGTGCGTCCGGCAGACACATGTCCGTGATGACCGCAAGTCCGAGCGAGCGCAGACCCGCATGGACGGCGACGATGACTTCAGGAGCCATCGACATCCCGACGGTATCCGCACCGATGGCTCGGAGGAATCGATACTCGGCCCGCGTTTCGAGATTCGGTCCGCAGACAACGGAGTGCACACCACGATGGGCGACGATGTTGTGTCGCCGGGCGATCTCCAATGCGACGTGTCCCAACTCCTGATCGTAGGGGGCACTCATGTCCGGGAAGCGAGGACCGAGTCGGTCGTCATTGATGCCGATCAGAGGGTTATCCCCCATCAGATTGATGTGGTCATCAACGATGATGATATCTCCCGTGCTATGCAGCGGGTTCATCCCGCCGACTGCACTGGAGACGATCATCAACTCGGCTCCCATCGCCTTGAAGACTCGCACGGGAAGCGTGATCTGCTTGAGAGGATACCCCTCATACATGTGGAAGCGGCCCTCCATCGCCATGACCGGAAGCCCTTCCAGATTTCCGCAGACCAGACGCCCCGCATGACTCACAGCTGTTGAAACAGGAAAGTGAGGGATGTCGCCGTAATTGATTGTTACCTCGACGTCGATCTGCTCCGCAAGGCTGCCGAGTCCAGTTCCCAGAATAATCCCCGCATGCGGCTGCCGATCCCACTGCGAACGAATGAACCCGCAGGCATCCTGAATTTTGTCGTACAAGTCGAGCACAGGTGAACTTTCTCTATGAATTGAACTGAAAAGACCTGTCACATGGTTGAGCGTGTGACGGGATTCTGGCAGAGACGAGACGAGACCTCAATCGACGAACCTGTGGAACACGTGGCTGAGTGCAGTCCCCTGATCATTCGGGCTTGACGGTTCCTGTCGGGATGCCGACCATAGAGTGATGGGACACTGGTCTCATACCCCACCTGAGTCTGCGACGGATATCATCGAATCGTTGATTCGTCGTCCCACCTTCAGACTGAAACTCAATATGCATCGACTGGCACGATCCGCGCTGGCCGCACTTCAGATCGCCATTCTTTCCGGAGTGGTGGTGGCTGATGACTCTACTGAAACCGACTTTGCTCGAAACATCCGTCCGTTCCTGCAGTTCCATTGCGTCGATTGTCACAGCGGCGATGATCCTGAAGGAGGAGTTTCACTCGAATCCTACGAAGACTCTGCCAATGTGCAGACGGACTTCGACGTCTGGGAGAAGGTGCTCAGGGCTTTGCACGCTCGGGAGATGCCGCCGAAGGAAGAACCTCAGCCACCCGATACAGAGTATGAGGCGGTAATCGGTCACATCGAAGCAGAGCTGGCTGCCTTTGATTGCAGCGGACCTCAGCATCCCGGACGCGTAACGATTCGGCGACTGAATCGTGTCGAATACAACAACACCATTCGCGATCTCGTGGGAATCGACTTTCACCCCGCAGATGACTTTCCCTCCGACGATGTCGGGAATGGGTTCGACAACATTGGCGATGTGCTTTCGATCTCGCCGTTGCTGATGGAGAAGTATGTCGACGCTGCGGATGCGATCGCCGAGAGGGTCCTCGCTCACGATGAAGCGAGGAAACGCATCGTCATCCAGCAGGCGCCCGATGACGATCTCGACAAGAAGGTTGCCGCAGCACAGTTTAACATTCGCACGTTTGCATCTCGCGCGTTTCGCCGTCCGGTCGGCGACGAGGAACTGCAACGACTCTTCTCACTCGTAACGTTCGCCTTCGAGCAGGGTAGCCAGGATGACGAGATTCTGCGGACGGTGATCACGGCCGTGCTGTCGTCACCGCAGTTTCTGTTTCGAGTCGAAGATGATCCATCATCTGATGATGGCGGCATTCGTGCTCTTGGAGACTACGAATTGGCCTCGCGACTGTCGTACTTCCTCTGGAGCAGCATGCCGGACGAAGAATTGTTCCGTCTGGCTGAGGACGGGACACTGCATCAGCCTGAGATCCTCCAGTCACAGATCGAGCGCATGCTCGATGATCCCAGGTCGCAGTCCATCATCGACAATTTTGCTGGTCAATGGCTGCAACTGCGTGACCTGGCACATCTCCGGCCGGACCCGACACTGTTTCCACAAGTTGACGAACAACTCCGAGCGGACATGCGGCGGGAGACCGAATTGTTGTTCGAATCTGTGATGCGAGAGAATCGTAGCGTGCTTGATCTGCTTCGGGCCGACTTCAGTTTCGTCAACGAACGCCTGGCGTCTCACTATGGCATCGAGGGTGTGACCGGCGCGGAGTTTCAGCGGGTCGACTTGCCGGAGAATCGTCGCGGTGTACTGACGCAGGCGAGCGTCCTGTTGCTGACGTCGAATCCCACTCGCACTTCGCCCGTTAAACGTGGCAAGTGGATTCTCGACAACATCCTGAATGAACCTCCTCCGCCCCCACCGGAAGGAGTTCCGGAATTATCAGAGGCTGTCGAGGCGCTCGGGTCATTGCGTGAACGGATGGAAGAGCATCGCAGTAACGAATCCTGTGCGATTTGTCATCGCCGGATGGACCCGCTGGGTTTTGGCTTGGAAAATTTTGATGCTGTCGGTGGTTGGCGCGATCAGGACGGTCAGTTCGAGATTGATCCCTCTGGCACTCTGCCCGGTGACATGAACTTCAGCGGGCCGGTGGAGTTGATCAACATTCTGGTCAACGAGAAGCGGGATGCATTTTGCCGGTGCCTCGCGGAAAAGCTGCTGACTTACGCTCTAGGACGAGGATTAACGTCACAGGACCGCTGCGCAGTCGATAGAATACTGGAACAGATGCATGCAGACGATGATCGCTTCGATACGCTTGTTGAGGCCATCGTGATGAGTGATCCATTTCTCATGCGAGAATCGCAGAAGGATTGAACATGCGGAATCACAGCCGACTTTCGCGTCGAACGGCCCTCAAGGGAATCGGCGTTTCACTGGCGATGCCCTGGCTGGAAGCAATGCAGCCGAGCGGGACACTCGCAGCTGCTGAGGTTGCAGCTGGAGTCGCGCCGACGCGGATGGCCTTCCTGTTCGTCCCGAACGGCGTAAACCTCGCCCACTGGACCCCCGAACGGACAGGATTCGATTACGATCTCCCCTCGATCCTGCAACCTCTGAGAAACGTGCAGGATGACCTGCTGGTGTTGTCGGGGCTCACACATGACAAAGGACGCGCGAATGGTGACGGAGCAGGGGACCATGCGAGGTCTGCGTCTGTATTTCTGACCGGAGCCCAACCTCGCAAAACGGATGGAGCCGACATTCGCTCCGGCATCTCTGTCGATCAGCTTGCTGCTCAGCAGGTCGGCAGCCGAACGAAGTTCGCCTCTCTTGAGCTGGGTTGTGAACGTGGACGCGGTGCCGGCAACTGTGATTCAGGTTACAGCTGCGCCTATTCATCCAACATCTCCTGGGCGTCCGAAACACAACCGATGGGTAAGGAAGTCAATCCACGGGCCGTGTTCGATCGTCTCTTCGGCGATGGCACTTCCAGGGAGATGGACGAAGCCCAACAACGTCGCTTGGCACTAAGAAAGAGCATCCTCGACTACGTCGCCGAGGATGCACAACGGTTGCAGTCGCGACTCGGGCGCAACGATCAACGCAAAGTTGATGAGTATCTCACAGGCGTCCGTGAGATCGAACGTCGCATCGAACTGGCCTCGGAGTCAACGGATGCAAGTACACATCGCGGCTTCCGAGGTCCGGATGACGTCCCAGATGATTACGCGGAACACATTCGGCTCATGTGCGACATGATGGTGCTCTCGTTCCAGACCGACTCCACCCGCATTGCCACGTTCATGCTGGCTAATGCGGGCAGTAATCGCAGCTACCGCGACGTCAACGTTCCCGACGGCCATCATGACCTGTCCCATCATGGGGGCAACGAAGAGAAGCTCGAAAAAATTCGTCGCATCAATCTGTTCCATGTGACTCAGTTGGCCTACCTGTTGGAGAAGATGAAGTCAATCTCCGAAGGGGAGGGCACACTTCTTGACCATTCGATGATCGTTTACGGCAGCGGTCTCAGCGACGGAAACCGCCACAACAACGAGAACCTGCCGATCCTCCTCGCCGGTCGAGGTGGTGGGACGATCGCCTCGGGACGGCACCTCGTCTATGCAGAGGAGACGCCCCTGAACAACCTGTACCTCTCTATGCTCGACCGCGTCGGTGCACCTGCTGACTTCATCGGTGACAGCACCGGCCGCCTCCCGGGGCTCAAAATCTAATGTCATGGCAAGCTCGAATCGAAGTGCGTCAGCCGTAAGAAAACGACTTGGTCTGTCGTCTGTTCTATGGGTGGTGGTCCTGCTATTGAGCATGGGAAGCCCCGTCGTTGCGATCGACGAAACAACTCCGCTGGAAGATGTCATCAGGCAGTTGAGTGATTCCGATGTCATGGCGCGTCGTGATGCAGCCTATGAACTCGTCAGAAGGGGTCGTGAGGCCAAGTCTGCGGTTCTCGCTCTGACCGAGGCACTTGACGACGATGACCAGCAGGTGTGGTTTCAGGCAACACAGGCGCTAAGTCGGATTGGTTCCGACGCAGAAGCGGCAATTCCCGCACTCAACGAAAAGCTGAAAACTCACAGTGGCCAGCGTCTGCAACGGACAGCCTACGCGCTCGGGCAGATTGGGCCGGCGATCATCCCTGAAATGATCATCGATCTTGAGGGAGACAACCGGAACGGACGCGAAGGAGCCGCACGCGCTCTCGGCTGGTTGAGAGCCGATGCAGCCCCCGCGCTGCCTCAGCTCATCGCAGTGTTGAATGACGATGACCCTGAAGTTCGGACTCAGGCTGTCGTTACTCTCGGCCTGATCGGATCTCAGGCCGAAGAGCCGTTGGGCCAGACGCTCCATCGAGAAGAAGAGCGGATCCGGCTGGGTGCTCTGAATGCCCTGGCTGTAATCGGTTCAACCAACTCGGATGTGGCGGAAAAGATTCGTCGTCTGGCAACTGACGGTACAGTTGATCAACGAACATCTGCGCTACAGGCTGCTGTAGCCACAAGGGTCGATGGCGATCGGGTGTTGGAACTTCTGGTCGAGTCACTGGCCGATGAAGAGGAAGATGTCCGTACAACCGCGATGACAGGATTGAGTGTTGCGGGCGAACGTGTGCGGCTTGTCATTCCTCGTTTGATCTCGATGCTCGAAAGCGATGACCACACCTCGCGGCAGATGGCAGTTGAGACACTGGGTCGGATCGGCTCCCCCGCAAGTTCTGCCGTGCCAGCTTTACTCGAAATCATCAATGACGAACGATTGAAGCCTGATGTTGTGCAGGCGCTCAGCCGGATGGGGGGTGCTGCCGTGCCAGCGTTGCTCGACGCAGCGGTGCAGGAGCTGGACGATGAGGCTGTCACCTGGGCTCTCGCGGGGATGGGGGGCGTCGCCGGTCCGCCGTTGATCGAGGTGTTGAGCGACAATGATCCTGCCAGACGTGCGATCGCTGCTCAGGCTTTCGCAAAGATGACGCCCCCTCCAGAGTCGGCCATCGAGCGGCTCAGGGAAGCTCTGAACGATGAGTCTCCGGCTGTTCGTGCGGCTGCTGCTAAAGCACTTGGGCGTTGTGGTGCCGTTGCAGATTCCGCAAAGTCTGAGTTACTCGAAGCAACGAAGGACAGCGACGCGGCCGTCCGTTCGTCTGCCATGCTGGCCCTGATCGACGTCGGCGCGGGCATTGACGAGATGCTCCCCTTGTGGCGGGAGGCTTTGCAGGATTCGCAGGTAAATGTGCGTCGACGGGTCATTGAAGCGATTGCACAAGTGGGAGAACCGGCGCGAGTCCTGTCTCCGGAACTTCTGAAGTCGCTCGAAGATCTCGACTCCTCCGTTCGATCGCAAACGGCTGAAGCCATCGGGGTGATTCGTCCAGACGTGAATGAGGCGTTACCCGGTCTGATACTCCTTCTCAACGACACCGACCCTGACGTCAAAAGCGCAGCCGCACAGGCCATCGGTGCCTATGGGGGAGAAGCGGTTCCTGCGGTCCAGACTTTGACCTCACTCGTCAGCGATGAAACGACCAACGTCGCCATCGCAGCTATGTCAGCATTGGGTGAGATCAAACAGGCTGCATCTGAAGCCGCGCCAAAAGTCAGCGAGGTTTTAAATGATACAGACGCGTCCCGCCGTGTGGCCGCGGTGGCCTGTCTCTCAAGAATCGAACTGGACAGCAACGGGCTCGTGACGCGGCTCATCGCAATCCTTGAGGATGAAGACTGGGGCGTCCGGAAGGCAGCCATGGTATCACTGGGGGAGTTCGGGCCATCGTCGGTCGATGCGGTCCCAAAGTTGTTTGAACTCCTCGACAGCCGGGACGATCGAGCGGATGCGGGTCGGGCCCTGCGTCGGATCGACACAGCTTCCCCGGATGCGATGGCCGTGTACCTGGAAACCTTGAGAACAGGTCCGGAGGCGAGTCAGATCTTCGCTCTGCATTATCTCGGGAAGCTGGAGGCGTCAGCAGCCGAGGTGCTTCCTGAGTTGGAAGAAGGACGGAAGAAGGCCAAGTCGGATCGTCTCAAGGGGGCGTACGACAAGGCAATCGCCGCGATCACCCCCCCGACATCTGGGTGACGCTCCGGATTCCTCTGTGGGGGCATCTCGGCATCAGGTTCGGCCGCTCATGGTTGACTGATCGTTGTTGGTCGTGACGAAGCCGAGGTGCCAACTCTCGTGCATCCCGACCCAGGAGCCGCTAATCTGAACCTCATCGAAGGCGACGTGTCGTACCTGGACGTAAGTGATAACTTTTCACACATCACGCTCCTACGGAGATCGGCGTCCGAAATCAGTTTCCCTTGAAGGAGAGCGAACCGTCCACCTGCGACTCCGCAGGAGCGTCGCCCTCCCCTGAACACACACACGATAAAAGGCAGCGAAAAGATGGCAGATTCGGTCGTTCTCATGTACAGCGGTGGGCTGGATACATCGGTCCTCGTGGGATGGCTCCAGGATGAAGGCTACGAGGTACACTGTCTTTACGTTGACCTGGGTCAGCCCTGCGAAGACCGCGAGGCCATCCTCCAAAAAGCCCGTGACATCGGAGCTGCTTCTGCCGAGGTGGTTGACGTCCGTGAGGAACTCTGCAGCGAATTCGCCTTTCCGGTGCTGCAATGGCAGGCCAAGTACGAAACGATCTATCTCCTCGGCACCTCCATCGCCCGCCCGCTCATCTCGAAGGCTTGTCTCCAGCGTGCCAGAGAGGTCGGAGCTGTCGCCGTCGCGCATGGAGCGACCGGCAAGGGGAACGACCAATGTCGCTTCCAACTTGCCGCTGAGGCGCTCGACCCCCACGTCAAAATGATCGCTCCCTGGCGAATGGAGTCCTTCCGCAGCAAGTTTCCCGGTCGTAAAGAGATGCTCGAATACTGCGAAGCCAAGAATATCCCCGTCAAAGCGACCGCCTCCAAACCGTACTCGTCCGACGAGAACGTCCTGCACATCTCCTACGAAGCAGGCAAGCTCGAAGACCCCGCTATCGACGGCATCCCGGTCATCGACTTCGGCATGACCGTCTCACCGCAGGAAGCACCGGACAAGGAAGAGACCGTCGTGATCGGCTTCGAGTCCGGCAAGCCCATCTCAATCGACGGCAAGCAACTCTCCGCCTGCGACATCGTCACGACCCTCAACGAGATCGGCGGCCGCAACGGTGTCGGTCGCATTGACATCGTCGAGAACCGTTTCGTCGGCATGAAGAGCCGCGGCGTTTACGAGGCCCCCGGCATGACGTGCCTGTACGCCGCCCACCTCGCCCTCGAGCAACTCACCCTCGACCGCGACCTCACACACCTCCGCGACCGCCTTTCGCCAGAAGTTGCTGAGATGGTCTACTACGGCTTCTGGTACTGCGCCAAGATGGACGCCCTGATGGCCTTCATCAACGACTGCCAACAACCGGTCACCGGCGAAGTCACCCTCGGCCTCTACAAAGGCAACGCAAGAGTCATCAGCCGCACCTCCCCCAACAGCCTGTACGACGAAGCGATCGCCAGCATGGAATCCGGCGGCTCCTACAACCAAACCGACGCCGAAGGCTTCCTCCGAATCCTCGGCGTGCCGTTACGCGTGCAAGGGGGAGTGAGGCCGAGAAGCTACTAGGTCGGTTGGGCTGTGCCCACTTTTCCCAAGGTTTAATTTTTGGAATGATTGGTAGTTCTCAATTTGTGGAGGTGGGCACAGTCCACCGTCCGACTTGATCCCTATGTTTGGCTGGTTCTCACCTCAGTGTCCGGTTGATATTGCTGCGAAGCGATGGATCGAGGAACGGCTGGGGTGGCTCTCCTCGCAGTTTGGTCGTGACGTCTTCACACGGCGTGCTGTCATTCTTCCAACAGAGGAATTTTTCCCCGATCATATGGATGGCACGGAAGCGAGTGTGCGCACTCTGCTCAACCGCGTCTGCCGATACATGGATGCGGATCCGGACTCCGTCAGGTTGGAACTGTTCACAAAAGGAACAGACTTGTGGCTTGTCAACGACTCTGGCCAATACCTCCCAACGGGTGCTGCCGGGCTCTACGATGAGCAGCCCGGTGAGACCGTCATTCATATCGAAACGTCCGGATTATTCGACCTGTCCAACCTCGTGGGAACGATGGCACACGAACTGGCCCATCAGCGACTGATGGGGGAGAAACGTGTCACGGGAAACGAGTTCGATAACGAACTTCTCACGGATCTCACAGCTGTCTTTCACGGCTTCGGCATCTTCCTCGGCAACTGCCCACGCAATTGGGACAGTCAGTACGGAAAATGGCCGGGGACTGACTTACGTCGGCCCGAATACATGACATTGCCGATGTTCGCTTACGCATTAGCCCACTCCGCATGGCATCGCGATCTACCGAAGCCAGATTGGTCAAAGTACTTGTCCTTCGAGCTACGCCCCTGCTTCAAACAGGGCGTAAGATATTTACAAAATACCGGGGATTCCACGTTTGCACCAAGTCGAAACCTATAATCCCATTGGTAGGCAACGCCCACCCCACTTCACTAATGATTCCGAATTCGTGGAGACGTTTAAGTGTTCGTCGGCTCTGCAGAAGAAAGGGCGACGGATGCTGCGCGTCGCGGTGGGGCTGGTCGTTCTCTTTGTGGTGGCAGTCACGGTCTGCTTGGTGATTGATCTTGATCCTCTCTCAGTCCAGGCGCTGACCATCTTGCCATTCATGACGTCGCTTGGACTGTTCACCGCCGGATGGTCACTCTCACGTGGGGCGACCCGTGTGGCCGTGAGTCAGAAGGGGCTGACAATCGATCAGTCAGGGCGCGTCGACAATTATCGTTGGGAGGACATCGGCTGGTGCACATTGGCGGAGATCCCCATCGATTTTTCGTCAGGTCAGCGACGTCAATTGCTGATCTACGGTGCCGATGGTCGACGACTGGCAGTCCTAGGCGATACGTTCGACAACTTTGATCGGATGGTGGCCACAGTCAAAATGCACATCGACACAAGGGAGAGTTCTGTCAGTCGTGCGATTCAACTCAGACAAGCTCGAAAAGGCGCGGTTCTGGTCGTGGGAGGTTCCCTTCTGTGTCTGGCCGCTTCACTTGAAATAGGATGGTCCACACACACTGGCGCGATTCCCGATGACAAGCATTTATGTTCTCAACTCGCTGGATACGGTATGTCCGCAGTGTTGGCTCTCGTCAGTTTCCTGTTTGCAGGGCTGGCTGTCTGGCATTGGCGAGGCTGGGAAATCGATCTGGACACAGTGACAGGACGATTCACGATCAAACGTTCTGGCGATGGTGAGTGATTCAATCTCTCAAAGAAAAGGTTCGGCCTTTCTAAAGACCGCTAAAGCTTGTGACCAAGTCTGCGAGTTGAAGCCAACGGGTTTTAGGCACTTGCAGTCGTACAATCGTGCGTGCAGTTGATTGAGTCTGCTCTCGGAATCGACGCGATGGCCTATTGCCCCAGTGGACTGCTTTTAGATTGAGTTCTATGCTGCACGAAACCAGCACTTCCAAAATTGAGAAAAGCCCCTGCCATGTCTGATTGGGATTTCATCGTGATTGGTTCCGGAGCGGGCGGGTTGAGTGCTGCCGTGGCACTGTCCAATCTTGGTAAACGGGTGCTCGTGCTGGAACAACATTACCTGCCGGGGGGTTGGACTCACACGTTTGCTCTGGATGGCCACAAGTTCAGTCCGGGCGTGCACTACATCGGCCAACTGAACGAGGGCGGGCGAACACGGAAGCTACTGGAAGGTCTCGGTGTTGGATACGATATCGAGTTTCTGGAACTCAACCCCGATGGCTATGACCACATCGTGTTTCAGGATGAGACCTTCGACATCCCACGGGGGCGCGAGAAGTTCGTCAACCGACTAATTGATCGGTTTCCCGATGAACGCAGGGGAATTGAACGCTATTTCGCATTGATGCAACGGGTCGAGCGAGGACTGAACCTCGCGAGCAGTGCCAAGAGACTCTGGGGCGGATTGAAACTCCTCGTCAATGCCCCTGACCTGCTTCTGAAGGGATTTAAGCCAGCGTCTCAGGTCATCGATCGGTATTTGAAGGACCCCAAACTCAAGGCGATCCTCGAAGCCCGTTCCGGCGATCATGGCATGTCCCCCGCAAGAGTCCCCTTCGCATTGCATGTGGCCATCGAGAGTCATTACTGGGACGGTGCGTGGTATCCAAAAGGAGGCGGTGGCGCGATTCCCCGGGCGTTGATCGCCCGATTGAGAAAGAATGGAGGAGAGATCCGTGTGCGCAGCCGTGTGGAACGTATTCTCATCGAAGGCACCGGTTCGGAGAAACACGCTGTTGGTGTGCGATTAGAAAGTGGAGAAGAGATTCGGGCGAAGACCGTCATTTCAAATGCAGATGCCTGGGTGACGTATGAACGCCTGGTGGGACTGGATCACCTGTCGAACAAGTTGGCCAGCAAAGTCAGACAACTGGAACCGTCCGTGAGTGCTCTGAGCCTCTACATGGCTACCGACATCGATGTCAACGCACTGGGGCTCGACTCCGGCAACTACTGGATCTTGAACAATCCAGATGTTGACGCCACATACAGTGTGGCCCAACAAAACTGTCTCGACGCAACAGGCCCCTTCCCGGGAGCATTCCTCACGGTCACCACGAAAAAAGATCCCAGCAAGATGCACAAAGGACTGCATACGATGGAAGCCTTCAGCTTCGTTCCGTATGACGCATTCGAACGATGGCAGCAGACTGAAAGCGGAAAACGCCCGGAAGAATACACGTTGGCGAAACAGCGCTTGACGGACCGTATGCTCGATACGATCTCAGGAGTCGTCCCCGGTCTGCGTGATCACCTGGTACTCTGTGAGTTGGGGACCCCCTTGACCAATTCGTACTATGTCAATGCCTACCGAGGCTGTCTTTATGGCACTGCGAAATCAAAATCCCAGATTGGACCAGGGTCACTGCCAATCAAGACCGAGATTAACGGTCTCTATCACTGTGGACAGTCGACCTCGGCACACGGCGTACTCGGCGCACTGGTCACAGGCGCCATGGCCGCGTCCCGCATCACCGGGAAACGCATGCATGAGATACTCGCACACAGCAACGAGGGAGAAGTCAACCTTCACTCGGCGGCATGACTCGGAATCTCAGTTGACTGTACTTTCGCGGATTTCGGGTGTAGTCAGTTCAATTGAAGAATTGCCAAATCACACAAGGATAAACCATGCCTTCTGAGATGGTTGATTGGATTCGTGACATCGTCGCCAAGGGAATACGGCGACCGGGATCGCCCGAGAATCTGGCGACCGAGGATTTCCTGGCCAAAAAAATCGAGGAATTCGGACTGACCGACATTCGTCGCGAACCGGTAGATGTTCACTACTGGGCATCGACCGAGGTTGCACTCCTGCTGGGCGAACATCGAAAGCAAATTCCCTGCTGCGGAGTTCCCTACACAGCGTGGTCGCCCGCAGAGGGAATCGAAGCGGAGGCGGTCTCGATCGGGCACGGATCTGCCGCCGAATTGGATGCGGTGGATCTTGACGGGAGAATCGCAGTCATGGAGCTTCGGTTCGGAACACTTTCCGTACCGGCACTCAGATCGGGGGCTCACTTCGTCCACGACCCACATGACACCATCCCCAATGGGACACTGCATTGTGCAAATTGGCTCATTGAGAACTTTCCTGCATATTACGAGGCACAGCAGCGCGGGGCAGTCGGATTGATTGGCATCCTTGCCGATTCGCCCATTGACGGGGCAGAGCATTATGTCCCCTATGATGGACACTTGAAGGGGCTGCCCGCAATTTGGGTTGGACGGGAATCTGGTGCCGAGGTCATCGAACACGTACACAGCGGCGGAAGAGTCATCCTGAAGAGCACGGGATCAACAACTCGTGTTGAGTCACATAACATTGTTGCAACCGTGCCCGGAACAGGTCATGAGTCGATCGTGCTGACATGTCATCATGATGCCCCCTTTGCCTCTGCTGTCGAGGACGCATCGGGATTGGCTGTGCTGTTGTCGCTGGCCAGGTACTTTGCAAATCACTCCGAGAGACTCCAACGCAGTTTGGTGTTCGTCGCTTCGTCCGGCCATTTCCACGGTGGCATCGGCAACCGCATCTTCGTAGAACGACATCGGGACGGATTACTCCAGAACACAGTCGCCGCTCTGGGCGTTGAACACATCGCTGAAGAGGCGGAGTCGGACGGGCAGGGCGGATATCGGCTGACGGGACTCCCGGAACTTCGCGTCTTATTCGTGGACAATAATCCTCGCCTGTTGAACCTGCTCCGTGAGGGAGTGGAGAAGTGGCAACTCGATCGCACGATGGCCATCGATCCGTATCTGTTTGGTCCCGAACCGCCTTGCGACAGTGCTCCCTTCTACACAGCCGGGATTCCATCGGTCTGCCACATCAGCGGTCCCCTCTACCTGTTTGATCCGCAGGACACGATCGACAAAGTCCGAATCGAGGACCTCCCCCGTATCGAGGGTCTTTACCGCGATCTCATCGAGGCGATCGACTCCATCCCCGCGGAGGACCTACGAATCGGCCTGAAACATCACCCTGAGGATGAACCGCATCCGCTACCCCCCTGGTTTCAACCACCTCCCAAAACTTCTGCGGGGAGCGGAGAAGAGTAGAGTCTATTTACCGCGAATGGAACACCCGATGTGTGCTCTGATTATTTATGACTGTGACGAAGTATAAACACTCCGAGCAGTGGACGACCACATCGACTCGAGATCGCGCACGGTTTCGGCTGCTCATTCGGGCCGTGTCGTGTGGCTGAAGACTTCTCAGATTTATCGCACTTGATGAGATACTGCTCGTCGATTGTGAAACTGGGGAACGGCAACTGACATCTTCCCCAACCGGGTTCAACCTCTTTCTCTGCGCAAACCGCGTCATAGCCTGGGAAAGCCGACAGACATATCCCAGCGTGTGTGGCGCGGTGGAGCAGGGCATTGCTTTGCTGCCCCCCTGACACTGCTGTGTTTACACCACTTCCCAGCCTTCGCGGTACTCTTTGCGGATGTATTTGTCGGCCTCGGGGCAATTGGGGGCTTTCAGGTTTTCGGCGTCCCATTCGATGGATTGCTCGCATCGGTAGGCGATGTTGCCGAGGAGGACTGCTTCGGTGAGAGGGCCGGAGTAGTCAAAGTTGCAGAGTGTGGGAGTCCCCTCTTTGCAGGCTTTGATCCACTCCGCATGATGGCCGATCGAGGCGGCAATAGTCTGTGCCGGAGGTTCGAAGCCTTTGAACTTCTCCTGAGGGAACAGGCGGTAGTTTGAGTAGTCAGCGAACATCATCCCTTCACTGCCGACGAACATGACGCCGTTGGCCGGGACGCGTTGTCCGTGAATTTCTTTGGGGATCATGTTCCCATCGTACCAGGTCATCTTGACCGGAGGCTTGGTGTCGCGTGCGGGGAAGTCGAGATGGACGGTGAGCCCAATCGGGCAGGTCTCCGGATGCACCGGCGGACCTTCGGTCGAGCAGTGCGTGGGATACTTGAGCTCGAGTGCCCAGAACGGCAGGTCCATGAAGTGACAGGCCATGTCCCCCAACGTTCCGGTGCCGAAGTCCCACCAGCGACGCCACTGGGCCGGATGATATCGTCCCGCGACAAACGGTCGTTCGGGAGCCGGGCCAATCCACAAGTCCCAGTGCAGATTCTTCGGCGGTTCCTCGCCTCCTTCGGGCCTCTCGCCTCCGCCCCAGTGCTTGCCGACCCAGACATGAGCTTCGGTCACATCGCCGATGGCCCCTGACTGAATGATCTCGACAACCCGGCGGTAGTTATCACTCGCGTGAACCTGCGTACCCAACTGAGTCGCGACACCCGCCTCACGGGCTGCATCCGTGATGATGCGGGCTTCGTGAACGGTGTGCGTGAGAGGCTTCTCGACATAAACGTGCAAACCTTTGCGAATTGCCCGGATGGCCGCTGGTGCGTGCGTGTGATCGGCGGTTGCGATCGTGACCGCATCGATCTTGTCCGCCTCCGCGTCGATCAGTTCACGGAAGTCGTTGTAGGTACGTGCACCCGGAAAGTTCTTCAATTGACGTTCGAGATATTCATCATCGACATCACACAGAGCGACGACGTGTTCTCCCTTCACGCCATCGATGTCAGCCGCCGCTCGATTGGCTGTCCCAATGCAGGCGATATTGAGTTTCTCGTTCGCAGACGTCGACTCCGCTGCCGCCAGACCGGACGACCATAGCCCGGCCGAAAGTGCGGCACCCGCGGAAGTCTTGAGGAAGTCACGGCGATTAGCAGTCACTGATTGTCGCAAGTCAGTCATGAGAATTGCTTCCGGAGGGGGGACAGACATTCTTGTCTGTTGAGGGTGGGTTTCAATGGCGGATGGCCAGACAGGAATGTCTGGTCCACTGTGACGATTTCATTTGGGCGAGTTTCATCAACGATCGAGGCGTCTTTGGCGAATCTGGTCGAGAGTCACCGCGACGATCACGATCACTCCAATGATAATCTGTTCATAGGCCGTCGGCACCCCGACAGAGCGACAACCGTGACGAATCACTTGCATCAGCAGCGCTCCGGACAGGGTTCCGATCACCGATCCCCGTCCACCGTTGAGGCTGCCCCCGCCAATCACGACCGCTGCAATAATGTCCAACTCGCGACCAGGTAGTGAGTTAGGGTCACCTTCCGACAACGTGGTGAGGTTATAAAGTCCTGCGATCCCGACAAACAGGCCGGCCAGCGAGTACACTGCGATTCTGGTCCGATTGAGGTCGATCCCGCATAGCCGAGCGGTCGCTTCGTTCGAGCCGATCGCATACACATGTCGACCGAAGACCGTCAGGTGGAGCATGGCAGCGACGACAATCGACAGGCCAAACATGAGCCAGACTCCGGGTGAGACAAGCAGCCACTCCGGATCGGGCACTGGTCGTTCGAGCATCAACAACCACTCCGGCAGCTTGCCGAATGCGCGAATGGGAGTGCCCTCGGCTATTTCCCGACCGACGCCGCGATAAATGGTCATCGTCCCCAGGGTAATGATGAAAGGCACGACTCGCAGCCAACTGACCATGGCTCCGTTGATCACTCCGGTCAACAGACCGGTCAGGAGAGCCGCGCTCACGCCGATCACCGGTGAATACTCAGCACGAAAACACCATGCAGACACCGTCGCTGAGAGGGCGATCGCAGCAGCTGCAGACAGGTCGATCCCGCCGGAGATGATGACAATCGTCATGCCGAGGGCGGCCACTCCCACGAGAGACGCATTGTGCACCATCAACCGCAAACTGTGAGCGTTGGCAAATCGTCCTTGCCGATCCTGTTGGCGAGCACGGTACTCATCCACTCCCCAGAAGATGCAGAACACGAGCACCAGCCACACGAGCGGACCGGCAACGGTCGTCAGCCGACGCAAGGCAGGAGTGGTTGATGTGACGTTTCGTGAGTCGTTCTTGGAAGTCACTCGACGTTTCAATTTGGAATCTGAGGGGATGTAGCTGGATTCGCCAGAATTCAGCCGAATTGGTATTCACACACAGTTCGTCTGAATTCTGGCGAGTTCAGCTACGTGCGCAGGTCAGACATCGGTTCCGATAGCTGTGCTGAGAATGGTTTCCTCGGTCCATTCTGATGCTCCGCGCACATCCTGCAAGCGTCCGCGACTCATGACCGCAACTCGATCGCAAACAGCCAGCAACTCCGTGAAGTACGAACTCACGAAGATGACCGCCTTGCCAGCCGCTGCCAGTTCTCCGATGAGTCGATAAATCTCGGCTTTGGTACCGATGTCGATGCCGCGTGTCGGCTCATCCAGCAGCAGGACATCAGCCTCCTGATGCAGTACACGGGCGATGGCCACCTTCTGCTGATTGCCGCCGGACAGTTCGACAATTGACTGCTCCGGCGAGCGTGCCTTCACGCGCAGCCGGTCCATCCAGTGTTCGACCTGTGTGCGTCGTTCGCCCAGCCGTAACCATCCGCCTCGCGAGTAGGGTGACAGCCGACTGTAGGTCATGTTGTCCGCGATTGAGCGGGTCTGAGCGAGTCCTTCGCCTTTGCGGTCTTCAGAGACGAGACCGAGACCGGCTCGAATCCTCGCGTTGGGCGTGGCCGAAGGGGAGAGCGAGCCAATCTTGATCCGTCCCGACTTGACCTCATCCAATGCGAACAGACATCGCAACAATTCTGTCCGTCCGGCTCCCACAAGTCCGGTGATTCCGAGGATTTCTCCCCGTCGCAATTCGAGTGAGACATCTTCCGGCGAGGAGCGGCCACTCAAGCCAACGATGTGCAAGTGTACGTCTCCCGGATCGTGTGGAACACAGGGGAACATGTCATCGACATCCCGGTTGACCATGAGTCGGACCAGTTCCTGTTCTGAGGCGTCAGCGAGCAGTCCGGTACCGACCGATTCGCCATCGCGCAGGACCGTGTACCGCTTAGCGACCTCTTGGACCTCCTCCAGGAAATGGCTGATGTACACAATCCCGATGCCGTCCTCACACAGGGAGCGGATGACCGTGAACAGCCTTGCGACATCGTGCCGCGTGAGTGAACTGGTCGGCTCATCGAACACAATGACTCGTGCTTGCATGACCAACGCTCTGGCGATCTCGACAAGTTGCTGCGCCCCGATCGATAACTGGCTGACGAGTGTCTTCAGCTCCAACTCCGGATGCCCCAATCGATTGAGCACTTCTGCGACCCGTCTACGCTGTTCGGACCGCCGTAGCAGTCCAACCCAGCTATTCTCCTGTCCGAGCATGATGTTGTCCTCGACGCTGAGGTCAGGCGCGAGGTTCAACTCCTGATAGATCATGGCCACGCCAGCGGTGAGGGCATCATGTGGGCCACTCGGAGTGTACGGTCGCCCCTCGATCGTCATCGTCCCGGCATCGGCTGTCTCGGCCCCGCTGAGGATCTTCATCAGCGTACTTTTGCCGGCCCCGTTCTCACCGATGAGCGCGATCACCTCGCCGCCATCGACGCTTAACGAGACCCCATCCAGCGCTTTCGTCGCCCCGAACGACTTGCGAATGTCGTGCATTTCAAGCAGTGCCGACTTCATCACAGTGTTCTCGGATTGCTGGTTCACTTCATCCCGGAATCATGCGGAACGTTAGTCATTCGTCGATATTTCCAAAGGTGCCCCATCCATCGGTCTCGCCTCCGAATGGTTCGGCAATCTCCGCCAATTCGTCCTGGGCGGCGATGATGTTTGCATACGTGGCAAGCATCGTTTTCGTACAGTAGCACGTCCATTCTTCCGATTCTTCGTCCTGTGAAACATCGGACTCATACCCGATTGCCCGTGCGTCGCGAGCCACGTGCTGACCAGTTTCTTCGTCTGGGACGGCCACAAAGAAGTCAATGGACATGGGCTTCGACATGTCCGAGCCGTCATCCGCGATGCGTTGCAGTGCATCACCGTCCGCATCGGCGGGAAAGGGAGAACCATTCATTCGCGGAACTTCTCCGGGAAGAGCAGGGCGTGCATCTCGTCTTCGCTCATGTTCTCAGGAGTCGCGAGGGCCTCGCCAGTGGAGATGACGCTCTCGACTTGCTCCCCTTCGAGATGGGCGACCATGTTTTTGACCGATTCATAGCCCATTTTGACCGGGTCCTGCAGAACGATGCCGTGCAGTTCTCCGTTCTCCATCGCTTCGACGAGTTGCGGGTCGGAATCAAAACTGATGAACTTGACCTTGCCTGCGAGTTGCTTGTCTTGCAGCGCCTTGAGCATGCCTTTGTTGAGTGATTCGCAGACGGTAAAGATGCCATCGACGTTGTCCCCATGCGTGAGCAGGAGTGACGACGAGACGCGGACCGCTTCGACTGTGTCGGTCGTCACACGTTGTTCGTCGGAGATGATCTTGATGTCCGGATATTTGGCGAGCGTCTCGAGGAAGCCTTCTTCGCGTTGTTCGGTGCTTTCGCTTCCCTCCTGATAGCGAAGCAGAATCACGTTCCCTTTCTCGTTGAGCAGTTTGGCCATGTACTCGCCCGCCATCACACCGCCGTGGTGGTTGTCAGTGGCGACATAGCTGATGGTCGCGGACGGGTCGGAGAGGCCACTGTCGAAGATCAGCGTGGGGATGCCTGCACCTTTGGCTCGACGCACGACCGGGATCATGCCGTCCCGGTCGATGGGAGCGAGACAGATGCCGTCGACCTGATCATTGATGAATCCGTCCACCAGATTGATCTGCACGTCTTTGTCAGACTCGCTGACTGGCCCGTCCCAGAGGACCTCGACATTGCCCAGTTCCCTGGCTGCCTGCTCAGCACCCGCGCGGACCGACAACCAGAAATCGTGAGTGGTCCCTTTGGGGATGACCGCCACTCGATACTTTTTCGCTCCACCCGTCTCCTGTTTTGATGCACCTGCGGGTGCACTGCCGGTGGATGATGAGTCTGCACAGCTCGACAACACAGCGAGTAAAACCGCGATTGCAAGACCGATACACGAACGAGTGAACTGCTGCCGATTCGAGAGCCGCATCAGCGTCTGCCTCCTGATCAACGGTCGCCTGACGAGGGGAATGTGGGGATCTGCATCCTATCACTGCGTTTGACGACAACCAACCCAACGATCATGGCAGTCAGAGACAAGGACCATTCAGGGAGATGCAGTGGCTCGCGTGACGTGGCCACTCAGTTTGACTTTGAGCTTGCCGTTCGACGAGCTTCCCGTGGGGACATTGACGCGAACGTAGAGCAAGCCGGAGATTTCCGGTGTCAGCTCAGATTCGGCTCCGATGAGGAACGGCGTCCCCGGTTTAGGCTTTTGCTCCGAATTCGGTTTGGGCAGTTCGACGATCAGCCCCATCAACGCCCCCGTGTTGATGCCAGGGACGAGATTACGATCGAGGTCCGACGTCGGAAAACCGTCGGGGCCAACTGAACTGTTGACGATGAACTTGTAGGTTCCTTCCGCTTTCAGGCGAACGGGCTTGTCCTTTTCGAGCATGAGTCCTGTCGGGGACCAGCTTTGGGTGACATCCACCTCGATCTGCTCGGTCTGCTCCTCGAAGACTCGTTCTTCCAACTCCTTCAGCATCGACTTGGCTTCCTCAACGTCGGGAGCAAGGTCGAGAATCTGTCGGAGCACGTTCTTCGATCGCTCAGTATCACCGGCCTCCTCATATTGCTTCGCCAGCTTGCCAAGCTGCTTGAGGTAGTCCATGCGAGCTTTTTCAGCCTCGCGGTCCAATTGTTTGACGGACGACGATTGCGCGAATACTGGTTCCACCCAAATGGAACAGAGGGAGAAAGCCAGAACCATCATGAGTGCCCCCATGATGAAGTGAGTTACATGTAGCATTACTGGACACTCCACTGGTTCCGATGACAAAGTCGCTATTTACCCAGAATTTTCGATCGCAGTGACGTCAGCAGTTCGACCGCGGCTCCGATGTCGGCTTTCTGACGTTCGCGGTCTTCGGGGATCTCGCGTTCGATCGTCAGCGGTCCCTTGTAGCCGAGGTCGTGGAGAGTCCGCAGATATGTTTCCATCCCGACATCCCCTTCGCCGAGGGGAACTTCGCTGCCCCAGGCCTTGCCACGTTGCCCCTCGGGAGCCCACTTGGCGTCCTTGCAGTGCACGCTACGGACGAGATGTCCGACCTTGCTGAGGGCCTCAATGGGATCACCCGTCCCGTAAAGAATCATATTGGCCGGATCGAAATTAATGAACAGGTTGCCTCGCTCAACATCGCTGATGAAATGCAGCAGATGGTCAGCCGTCTCCTGCCCCGTTTCGAGATGCACGCTTTGACCATTGCTGGCCGCATGATCGAGCAAGTCTCGCGTGACCTCTAGGAGACCCTGATAGTTCGCACCGCTGGTGTCCTCGGGGACGAAGCCGATGTGCAGGCCGATCGTGTTGCAGCCGAGTTGCCTAGCAAAGTCGGAGATTTCCTTCATCTCCTGCAAACGGGCGGTCCGAGTGGCCTCCGGTACGAGTCCGACGGTGCGGGCAGTCGTCTCGATGTCCGCATAGCTCTCGCCCTCAAAGCCGCCGAAGACGCAGGTAATGGTGATGCCCGCATCTGCGCACCGGCTGAGAAACTCCTCGGCCGCCTCGGGGGTTCGAGTCTGCTGATGCGGTGCGTGTACCTGCACGCTGGGGATGCCGAGGTCCTGAGCAACATCCAGATGCACACCCAGACCAGCGTCAACCGACGCAAACACTCCAATGGGCCACTGTTCCATGAGGGTCTCCTGTGATTCGAAGTCGAGAAGCGTTCATGATAGCGTCGTTGGCACGAAGTCTCTATCGGCGGGTCATTTCAAGTGACGAGTCCCCGGACTCGGATCATGGTATGATGCTTCAACCGCACTGTTGAAATCTCGTTGATGGTCACGAAGTCATCATCCCCTCGCCCCTCAGGAGCAAGCGATGCAACGGCGAACATTCTTGAAAGCACTTTCGAGCACGGCATTGGCTGGAGCAGGACTGTCGAGTTCATTGCATTTGTACGGAGGTGATGATCCGTCTGGCGAATTGCCGATCATCGATACTCATCAACACCTGTGGGACCTGAAGCGATTTCGACTCGACTGGCTCAAGGGGACACCTGAGGTCCTCAAGCGAAACTATCTCACGCAGGACTATCTCGAGGCGACGATAGGCCTGAACGTCCAGAAGTCTGTCTACCTGGAAGTCGACGTGGCGGTCGAACAGCAGCGGGCTGAGGCGGATTACATCAACGAGCTGATCGAGAGCGGTCAGCATCCGACGGCAGCAGCGGTGATCTCGGGACGATGTGACACACCGGAGTTTGCTGAGTACATCCGAACCTACAAGGACAAGTCGGCCATCAAGGGGGTGCGAGATCTCTTACAGGGCTCGCCGCGTGGCCGGTGCCTGCAGCCTCAGTTTGTGAAGTCATTACAACTGCTGGGTGAGTTGGGGCTCAGTTTTGACATGACGATTCGTCCGACCGAACTTTCCGATGGACGGAAGGCTGTCCAGCAGTGTCCCGACACGCTGTTCGTGATCGACCATTGCGGAGTCGCAGACCCGAAGGCGTTCATGCCGGCTCACCGCGATACAGCAGCACACGACGCAGACACTTGGCGACGTGATATGGACAACCTGGCTAAGGAACCAAATACCGTTTGCAAAATTTCGGGCATCGTGGCTCATGTGCCTCAGGAATGGGACACCGAGGACTTGGCACCGATCGTCAATCACTGTCTTGACGTATTCGGCCCGGATCGTGTGATGTTCGGCAGCGACTGGCCGGTCTGTCTGCTGGGGGCTCCCCTCAGCCGCTGGGTGGCCTCCTTGAAGGAGATCGTCAACTCGCGTCCTCTTGCCGAGCAGAATAAGCTGTTCCACGATAACGCGATCCGTCATTACCGTCTGAACACTGAATGAGTTCGCTCCTTGTGACAATCAAGGTCAGGCGTACAATGCTTCAACGACGTACGTAGGCTGCCATTCATTGAGAGACATCGTTTTGATGCAAGAGTTACTGAGCAAGTTGATCGCTGCCATTGATGCTGGGCGACCGGTTGTCTACACGACACTGGTCGAAACGCGGGGCTCGACGCCGCAGAAGGCGGGGGCGTCGATGCTGGTGTTCGCGGACGGCTCACAAGTCGGAACGCTGGGCGGAGGCTGCGTCGAGGCGGAAGTGAAACGGAGTGCCCTGCAGAGGATCGACGGGGGGCACGCGGAACTGTTGTCGTTTCAACTGGACAGCGATTATGGCTGGGATGACGGGCTCATTTGCGGCGGACGGATGACCATGCTCGTGGCTCCGGTGCAGAGTCGTGAAGAGACGAATTTCTGTCGCGCGTATCATTCGCTCGTCAGTGCTGCTGCGGGTTGTACGGAAGTCGTGCTGGTGGATGAGGACCGATTCCCTCGTCGGACTGGTGAACGGTACCTGTTTGATGCCGAAGGAGTTCTGGCGGCAGCCACCTCTTTGGCCCCGATCCCCGAAAGTGTCCTGGAGGACCTGCGTCCGCTGTCGGGACGACCGCGAGCCTATCTGTCACAAGGAGTTTCTTTCCTGCCGCATCTTCCGCGATGTCGCTTGGTGGTGGTTGGCGGCGGACACGTCGGCCAGAAGGTCGCCGAGTTGGCTGCAGAGGTCGATTTCGATGTCTGGGTCATCGACGACCGGGAACAATACTGCAATGCTGAACGATTTCCACAGGCCAAACGGCTGATCGTGGGGCCGATCGAGGAAGTGGTCTCGAATCTGGAGGTCGACGGAAAGACCTTCTGCATTATCGTGACACGCGGTCACAACCACGACGAAGAGGCACTACTGCACTTGGCTCCGACGCCGGCAAGGTATGTCGGGATGATCGGCAGCAAGCGAAAGATCCGTCTGATTTTAGACGATTTACGGGCTGCGAGCATTCCCGACAACGTGCTCGATCGGGTCCATGCACCACTGGGACTGGAAATCGGCTCACAGACTGTGCCGGAGATCGCCGTTAGCATCGTGGCTGAACTGATTGCGGTTCGGAATCTGGGAGATTCCCCGAGGAAACGTTCGGTGGCAGCGATGCCGACTCCGGCAGAGAATTCGTGAGGAAGTTGCCGTCAATTCCTCGTCGGCGGACAGAAAAACCCGTCCGAAGAGGTGGAAACGCTTGACGGGGCAGGCTGCAGTTGCCATAAATGCCGTTTCCCAAACGACTCACATAAAACAGTGGTCGCGGATTTGGCTCTTCAGTAAGCCGGGCGTGACCTCTTTCATTTGGTATTGAACAAGGCGGCAAGACACTTATGGGTCGGTATACAGGACCGAAAGCACGCGTCAATCGACGACTTGGGTTTCAGGTGTTTGAAAGTGCAGGCGCATTGCGTGCCTCCGAGCGAAAAGAGTACCCGCCCGGGATGGCTCAACGGCGCCGTAAGCCGACCAACTACGGTTTGGCGCTGATCGAAAAGCAGAAGATCAAGTACTACTACGGTCTTCGCGAGAAGCACCTGCGAAAGTACTTCGACAAAGCCCGCCACATGAAGGGGAATACGGGTGAAAGCCTGTTGACTCTGTGTGAGCGTCGTTTGGACAACGTCGTGCGACGTGCGGGATTTGCCCATACTCGTCCACAGGCTCGTCAGGCCGTCGTGCACGGTCACTTCCAGATCAACGGGAAACCGGCAACCAAACCATCCATGCTGGTGCGGATCGGCGACGTGATCACCGTTCGCAATCGTCCGAACCTCAAGAAGGTCTATGCGGAAATCGTCGGATCGGCTGCTGCCATGGACTGTTCCTGGATCAACGTCGACAGCGAGGGATTGTCAGCGACTGTGACATCTCTGCCGCTCTTCGATGATGTGAGTCTTCCGGTCGATGTCGGACAGGTTGTGGCATTCCTGTCACGTTAGAAGTCACGATTGCACTGGAGGCGATCCCTGAACGGAGCTCATGGATGGGCTTCGCTTTTCCCCAATTGGCTGGGGTGAATAGGACGACGCACCGATGACAGGTCATCGTTTCCCTGCCGCGCTGATCTTCGGCGTGCCTGGAGCCGGCAAAGGAACGCAGGGGGACATTCTCACCCGCATTCCGGGGTTCTTCCATTGCTCCACCGGCGTCATCTTTCGCAGAATGGACCCTGATTCGGAAGATGGCCGGCTCGTACGCGAATACAGCTCACGCGGCGAACTCGCTCCCGACGAAGTCACCGTCCGTATCTGGCGCACATGGATCGATGCTCAAAGGGCCATCGGCCAGTTCCTCCCCCGCAAAGAACTCTTGCTGTTAGACGGCATCCCACGGACAGTTCAGCAATGCGAGATGATGGAAGAGCACATCGACGTCAAAGTCGTTGTGCATCTGGTGTGTAAAGACATCGATGCCATGATCGAGCGTATTCGTCGCCGCGCGATGCTCGAGAATCGGCCGGATGACCTCAATGATGACGTCACCAGAAGGCGTTTCGACGTCTATGAAGAAGAAACGGCTCCGGTCCTGGGGTATTACCCTCCCGGCATCATCAAAGAGGTTGAGTCGACAAGAATCGTCCCCGAGGTGCTCAAGGACTCGTTGATTCATCTGGTGCCAGTGCTTAAGGCCGAGTTTCCACGAGCCTGACGAAACCGTGCGGGCGGGACATTCCGATCATCCGGAATAATTGAAACGGCCCGTTCTTTGATTCCTGGATTTTCCTGTCGTTCGTACTGGGTTTGACCTTCGGCAAGGCTTGTGATCGAATAGTATTCATGGTCACAGTGTCCGTTCGGGAGTGACGCTGTTCTCACTGCACGCTTCGGTTGACGGTCGATGATTGCACAATTGATCCCTCTGGATGGCTCGCCGCCGATCAACATCACTCAGGATGTGACGGTCGTGGGACGGAAACGGGGACTGTGTGACATGATCGTCGACCATACAAGT
>JAGQQG010000007.1 GCA_020426325.1 Planctomycetaceae bacterium
CCGGACTGCAGGCCCCGTTCAAGATCCGGCAGGGCTTCACGATGCCGTCCTTGCATCAACAGAATCTGCCCACGGGTCTCGTGAAACTCGGGGCGACCGGGAGCAAGTTCCACCGCACTACTGGCCAGCTGTTCTGCCCGCAACAGTTGTGGAGGTTGACTATTCGCCAACGACCAGGCCAGATTGTTCATACATGCAGGAAACTCCGGCTGGAGGCGATGTGCAGCCTCAAAATGGAGAGTGGCTGTTTTCAGGTCTTTCTTCCCGAGAGCGTGAGTCCCGAGAATCATGTGGACCACTGCCGGGGCTGAACCGGAGGCCAGCGATTCGTTGAGCAACTCGGTCGCACGAGCAGAAGCACCGTCTGTTTCCACAACAATCTGCGCCAATCGCTTCAGGGTGTCGCGATTCTCGGGTTCCAACCCCAGTGCCTTTTCGATGAGTCGCAGACGCTGGTTCAGTGTCTCGACCGGACGGGGATGCGTTGCCAGCAGGTCACTGGAGTGGAGACACAGCCTCACCAGCCCGGATCGGAGTTGGGGATTGTCGTGGTGCCTGAGACTTTCCTCAATCACACGTGCGGCCTCATCAGGTTGCTCAAGCAAAGCGAAAGCGTCGGCCAGATTGAGCACCGCATCGAGATCATCCCGCTGTTCGCTCAGACGTTGTTGATACGCCATGACCGCCTGACGTGCATGCTTGATCACACCCACCTCGTCGCCAGTCCGTCCGGAGAGACGAGCCAGGACAAGATGCAACTCCTGTTTTCTGGCGACAACCCGCTCCAGATGATCGATCGCAACCGCGGAATTCCCGAGCGAGGCTTCGGTCTTCGCGAGCATGATGCGTGCATCAACATGCTCCGGGTTACTGCGGAGGAATTGCTTCGTGTGCCAGTTCTGCAGCATCAGGCCCGCACGGGTGTTTCCCTCGGGAGTTGCTGCCCAATGTTCTGCGAGCCACCAGTGAGCGGGTCCGTACCCCAGTTGATCACGCGGAGCAATTGATTCCATGAGGTGGAGAGCACGAGTTTCATCGCCTTCGCCGGAGACGGCTAATGCCAGATAATACCGATGAGCCCGCTCGTTGGGTTCGAGTATTGATAACTTGCGGCTATAGAGTTGTGCCAATGCCCAGTCCTGGTTTTGCATCACCTGCTGCAATCGCCGTTGGTAATGTCGTCGGACCAATCCATGGTCCCGATCGCGATGAGCTCTCCCCAGGCAGATCACCGTGATGATGATCATCAGGACAGCCGGCAGGCCTCTCGCGAAGACGACGAGTTGTTGGCGCTGCTGTTGCCAATGACGTTCAAGACGGGAGAAGCTGGATTCGGCCACCGTATCTACTCCCCAGACGCCTTTGAGAGAATTGGCTTCAACTGCAGCACCGTTGAGCGGAACAGCTCCTGAACCTGTTGACGACGCTCTTCGGGCAACGGCTTGTTTGAGGGGCTGAAAGCTTGAACCTGAACACAGGACTGCTGTCGGACACGATCGACAAACCGTTTCACATCCACCTGCGTTGGCGGGGCCAGCATCATTCCATGATGATTCAGCATTCCGTACACCAGATAGGCATGCTCACCAGACTCGTTGGTGAATGTCGCTTCGACGACGTGCCAACCATCCTGCGGCTGACTTTGGACAGATCGCTGCTGCAACTGCCAACCAACACCCTCGTAGCATCGCGTCAGCTCATGCCACCCAAAGAAGGGAAAATCAGCTGAAACGACACTACTGAATTCAGATGTCTCATAGTTCCAGATTCGGGACGAGCGTCCGAGGTCACTCGACCAGTCCCGTTCGATCGCCTCGAACTTTCCGCGACCGAATCCCGAAAGCGCCTTCGGTAAGGTCTCTTCGGTCACGTTGGCCAGACCACTCCATGACGGGACACGCGATTCCTTGCTGGTGGCACCCGTCACCTGCGTGACTCCGATGGCCCCGTAAAGACAGAGCGCCAGAAGACTCATGATTCCCGCAGGAAGCAAAGGTCGGCGCATAACCTCTTGGGACGGGACATTGTCATCTTCGGACACACTGCGATAGGCATACCACCGATATCGGCGCTCGCGAGGAATCAGCCAACTGCGAAGAGCCATCCAACAAGTCCAGCACCAATACCCGATCGCCCCCAAGAGCTGGTCAGTGCTCAATGTGAGGAAAAGGGCAATGACAAAAGTGAAGAACCCCAACACCTCATGCGACCATCCTGAGGAAAGGTCGATCTGGGCATGAGTATAGACAACTGCAATCGTCACGATCCTTAGCAGATTCAGGAATAAGGCCCACGGAATTGTGGATGCCAGCAACAGTAAGCCACGACGCAGACCGCGTGAGGTGAACACCACAAACACCGCTGTGTATCCAAACAGAGCGAACAATGAGTGGACCCCGCTGCATGCTTCGTCAACGAAGAAAGTCGTGTCCGGTAGCGTCAACACGTTCCCTGCCATCAAGTGATCGATGCCAAGTAGGTCGAGCACATCACTCGCATGAGCTGACGTCCAGGACTGAAGCTGTGAAATCAATGCCAGGTCATACCCAAGCGGAGGAGGAATCATCACCCACATCAGTGCCCAGACACCGATGCACGATTGAACTGCCCGCACACCCGCAAGAGAAACGATCAAAAACCCGGTTGCAAATATCGCCGAAGCGGCCCCGAGCATGGGTGAATTCAGCCAGACACCCGTTCCCAGCAACGTTACCGACATCATCAGGAGCATCGATGCCAAAATCGGTGCTGCAACGTACGGGGCATCAGCCTTGCGAGGCCATCGTTGCCACAGCAGGTAAGCACACACACCCAGCAGGATCGGCAGGAACCGATAATGGGGTCGATGCCAGAGATTCAGAAAGTGATCCGTCAGAAGCGGAAGGTGAGCACAGACGATCACAACGAGGAGCCAGCCCCTGAGAGACCGCAGTCTCGCCCAAGGGCGTTTGTCACCGACGTCTGCAACTGCGTTCGTCATGTGAGTGATGCAACTTCGAGAAAGAGTGACCGGCAAATCCTGCCGGAGTGTGTGAACGCAATGGTCCACTCATCAACGCGCGTTGCGTTCATATATGAGTGTTCTTCGTCACATCCACCAGATTTCCTGCACTTGTTGTGGACGAAAAAGCCGGGATGCGTTCCACGTCACCCATATTCAACTTCGGCTCACAACTAAAGAACGCCCCGGCTTCATTGCGAAGCCGGGGCGTCAGAGAATGGCCGCAAGCGATGATCAGGGAACTGTCGTGTCCGGGAACATGTTCGATGGAATCACGTTGAACAGCGGAGCCCCACTGTTGAACAAGTCTTCCAACGTCGGGAAGGCACCCGGGGAGAAGGTGTTCTGTGGTGAATTCAGGCTTCCCTGTGCCTGGACCTGTCCAACAAGCCGAACTGCCCGGTCGTCTTTGAACACATCTGTGTTACTGAAGTCGGCTCCGGTGAAGTTCACAGTCAGGCCGTTCCCTTTGTTCTGTGTCGCCACTGAAACGTCGGGGGTTCCATCGTTGTTCGTGTCAGCAGCCCCCAAAGCAAGGTCGAGGTGAGCGACTGCGTCGAACACGAGCACGTCCATGTTTGGGTTGGCACTGTCGATGGAGTCGGGAGGATTGGCTGAGACAATCGGAGAGATGCTCAGATCATCGCCGGTACTGCCGCCGATGTTGAGGCCCGCGAGTTGCGAGTTCATCAGCGTGTTGCTGCCAACCTCCAAAGTGACCCCGTCGCCGCCGTTACCACTGATGGTCGCATTGAGGAGGTTCATCGTGGCACCCACGACGTCACGGCTGTTGACATCGAAATAGGCTCCAACGGCCGGATTTTCGAGGTTTTCGTCCACTCGAACATCGGTATTGGCGGCGGTTTGCGTCTGATCGACAGCTGTCGCTCGTGTGCGGAACACAACGCCTCCGGCACCGTTGTCGGAGAACGTGTTCATGTCTCCGCCAATTTCACCAATGTTGAAGGTACTGCGTGCCCCGTCATCATTGGTGGCCTCGACCAGAATGCCGCGTCCACCGTTTGCACTGGAGTCGACTCCCGTCACAGTCACGTTCATGGCATTTGCTGAAGCGGAGTTCTGCAGAATGATGCCGTCACTGCCATTGCCGGTGATCGTCGAGTTCGTGATCGACCCGGTGAACTCTCCGGACTCCGCACCCATGCTGATGTTGATACCGGCACCGCCCATGTTGTCCGTGAGGGTGTTGTTGTCCAGCGTGAGACCGAAGGCCGTGTTATTCGTGTCCGGGTTGATGATACGAATGGCATCACCACCGTTGTGGTTGGAGATCGTGTTATCACTGACCGAGCCGTTGGCCGGGAGTGTACTGTTCGTAGCGACGAGTTCGATACCGTCCGATCCGTTGTCCTCGATCGTGTTGCCATCGATGTTCATGTTGCCAATGTGAGAACCATTGGCAGCATTGATGTGGATGCCGTCACCCGTGCTTCCGCCAGCACCTGTTCCGATGCCGCCGTTGCGGGCGAAGAACACGTACCGGCCATTGTTCGCACTGTTGAGGTTGTTCTGAACGAGACTCGTACCGGCCGGACCACCATCAAGAAACGCTCCGTTGACTCCTGAGCCGGCAAGTTCGAAGGCCTGATCAACACCATTCGAGAACCCGGCTCGTGCGGAGTTGCCTCCGAGGCCCATCGTGTTTCCACCGCTGGCTTCACCAGACTCCCACAGTATCTCGGAATAGTTGAACTCGATGTCAAAATCACCCGCTCCTACATCGGAGCGATCAATCAGGACAAGTTGGAAATTATTGGTCGGTAATCCACCTCCCATATTGTCCGCGAAGAAGTGGCGAACATCCGGCCAGTTCACACCAAAAGCCGTCTGACCAGCAATCGTCTCGTTGCCAAATGTGACAATGTTACCGACAGTCGTGTCGACATCGGCGAAGAACGGAGCAATGATAGGAATGTTGTTTGAGATCAGGTTGAATGGTGTGAAGTTGAACAATGGTGCATCGAAGGTGATGTTGCCGTTGTTGTTGACAAAGGCCTGCGAGAACATCTGACCGAAGAAGTTGATGTCAAAGCCGAGGTTGACCGCGTCCGTTGAGTTATCATCGTTTGCGGGAAGGTTATTTTGGGTGAAGCCTGCCCGAATGACCGGCAGCGAGTCGTCAAGCGTCCCCGTCGTGCCGCCACCGACTCCCGTCATGCCGATCTGGTTGTTGTTGATCTGCAGATTGGCGATCGGTGAACCATTGAGGTCGAGACCAATCCCGTCACCGGCTGCCTGTCCGATAAGGTTGTTCGTCAGGAATACGTTGGCAGCAGACGAGTTGTTGAACTGCAACAGGATGCCATCCCCACCGGTATTGTTGAGGACCATGTTTCCATCCATCGTGACGTCACCCAGGACAGTGCTCGATGAAGACAGGAGGATGCCACCACCCAGGTTGTCCATGGTGTTGTTGTTGCTGACAGTCACATTCTGGGTCCCGAGCACATTGTTGAGCACGATTTCGATACCATTGCCACCGTTGCCGGAGATGTCCGGAGAGCCGCTGACAGAGATGTCATTGATCGTGTTTGGACTGGCCGTCTCGATCAGAATTCCATCGTTGGTATTGCCGGTGGCCGTGTTGCCATCAACCGTGAGCGTCCCGATCATTGCAGTCCCGGTCAGACGCACGAGGATCCCGTTATCGAGATTGTCATTCGCAGTATTGGTATTGATGGTCACAGTGGGAGCACTGGAAGCCCCACCCATGATCAGTTCGATCCCATCGTCACCGTTCGAGGTGGCCGTGTTGTTCTCAACCAGGAAAGAGTCGAGCGTTGCCGTGCCGGCTGTGGTGACTTCGAGACCATCTGCACCATTGGCCGTCAGTGTGTTGCCGGTGAAGTTCAGGTTCGCCGCTGCTGTACTGGAGAGGTCGATGTTGATCCCCTCAGCTCCATTTCCACCGATCTCATTGTCAGTGAAGTTTGAGTTCAGGTCAGCTTGCGAGACGACAAGGTTGACGCCGCTGCCTCCCAGGTTGCCGTTGATGGTGTTGCTGTCAAAGTCGAGTTCGATCGGGTTGCCCATCGTGCTCGGGTTGACCATGCGAACGCCATCGCCGTTGGTGTGACCGGCGATGATGTTGTTGCTGATCACCCCGCCCGTGAGATCGCTGTTGGTCAGGCTGATGTTGATGCCGTTGAGGCCGTTCTGCTGAATGGCCTGCAGGGCTTCAAAGCCTTTAGTGCCGATGTTCAGAGCGGCAATCCCGGAGGACTGGGCATCAGCAAACTCGACGACCTGTTGCTCCATGTCACGAAGCATCGTGCCTTCAATCGAGGGGCCAATCACTGGAGCAACGAGGGGCACAAACGGATCCGCTTGTGCCAGATCCACTGTGTATCCCAAGTCTGCGAACTGAGCGATGGTCACAGCACTGATCGGATTGGCCACACCACCGTCAAGGAACCCGGTCATGAGTTCATTGGTGAAAATGGTCTCTCGCCAGTGGGCATCGGCAGTCCCAGGCCCACCGATGTTCTCAACAGGGATGTCAGCTTCGGCATTCGCGAAGATCGTGTTGTATTGAGTAGTCGCCTGTGCACCAGTAAATCGGGGATCTGCTGTTCCCGGATTCAGAAGTAGACCAAGGTTGTCCCAGATCGTGCCGAAGCCCAGCACGTGGCCCATTTCGTGCAGAATGACTTCATCCAGTTGTCCGGCCAATTCCAGTGAAGCCAAATCAGCCGAGTCGAACTGCATGATGCCCTGGAATGGCAGGAAGCTGCCGCCTCGCAGTCCGGTCGGACCGGCCTGTCCAAGGATGCCGCCGACACCGTCAATCGCGACCACGCTGGCATCAATCAGCACGTCGTCAATGAGACCGATGTCCGGCACGTCACCGGTAATGATCTCTTCCCAGCGTTGCTCGGCAGCCTGGAACGCTGCAATCTGAGAGGGGGTCAAACCTGCCTGCAGGTTGAGTGTGATATCGAACGCACCCGTGGGAGTTGGAGGCACAACGGTTCCGATGCCGTTGTTGTCAATCAAAAGTCCATTGACGTTCGAGTTGACCATCTGGAAGTTGATGCCATTTCCGGAGTTCTGGTCGATGTTCGCGTTGTCGACGATCGCCAGATTCGTCACAGGCGAGTTCGTGAAGTCAAACAGAATGCCGTCACCCGTGTTGTTGCTGATGTTGCTGTCGCTGATGGTCGCATCCGTCAGGCTGGAGTCCTGGAACTGGAGCACCAGTCCACCAGCACCGTTCATGGTCAGTTCATTGGTCATCAACGTCGCCGCCGTGACATCGGACCCATTGATCGCATCGATGACCATGCCGGCATCACCGTTCGACTGCGCCACATTGCCCGACATGCTCAGGTTTGTGAGGTCGGAGTCATCTATGAACAACCGGACGCCGTTGAGGCCATTGTTCTCGACCGCCCCGCCGAGTCCAGTGCCACCGGTCGCCACGAAAATTGCAGCGTCTGTATTCCCCGGAACAGCCATCAATGCACCGGTCAGCTGCGCGCCACTACTGAAATCAACTACGACAGTTGAACCAATCAAATCGCTCCCCAAGACCGTAGCCGTTCCCCCCAGGGGATCGGCATCAATCAACCAGGTGAAGGTTTCGTTGCTGTTGAAATCATCGAACGTCAGGTCAATCAGACTTGTCCCATCAGTAACGCCCCCACCAACCAGAACCGTTCCTACTGAATCTTGTAATGGATCGGTTCCGGGTGTGATGGCCGTCCCATTCACCGTGAGCAGACCTGTCACGATGTCCGTTTGGAATTGAGGTTGGAAAGGAGTCGAACCTTGTGGTTCCACCGTGTCAAACAGATGAGAGGACGGCAGGATGTCGAACTGGAATCCAGTAATGTCAACTCCAGGATCCGAACTGTTGATGATGGAGTATGGTTGGGTGAATGTGTTACCATCGATAAAGAAAGTGAGACCGACGTTCTGTGTCCCAGTCAGCAGTGTGCCGTTGTCGTTCATCTCCAGATTGGCGATCGGCGTGCGGATGAGTTCGACGTTGATGCCGTTCAGCGAGTTGTCGGAGGTATTGTTGGTGTTGACGTGCAGGTTGTCCGCCATCGTGTCCGTGAGCATCACGAACAGGCCGTTGCCTTCGTTTTCGTTGGTGTTGTTGTTGATGAATTCACCATCGACGATCGTCGAGCTCACACCCTGGAACACGACACCGTGGCCCATGTTTCCTTCAGCTGTCACTCTGTCGATGGACAGGCCTGGGAGAATGTTGACCACACCCGTGGGAGTGTTAAAGGGGCCAAGGTTGATCGGACCAAGCTTCGTATTGATGACGGTCGCGTCAAAGCCGTCCCCACCGTTGCCACTCGTCTCGGCTGAGTTTCCAATAACAGCGATTGAACCGAGTGTGACGTTCTCCATTCGGATGTTGACTCCGTCCAAACCATTGTTGTTCGCCATTCCATCAAAGATTGCAACGCCTTGCTCGATGTCGAGAGCGTCGTAGTCGACACCAAAGTCGCCGTTATTGTTAAACTGATTGGCTCCTTCCATCAGCAGGTTGCCATGTGTTGGACCACCATTCCTGGCTAAAAAACGAACACCACTGAGAGAATTGTTTGAAGCGGAAAGTGTCCCAAATGCGCCATTGTCGACAAACTGAGCGGTCCCGGTTGCACCCAGGGTGACCAGCTTGGATGTGAGCCGTGCCCCATCCTCGACCAGGAAGTCAAGTCCATGACGGGAGTTCATGTCAGCCGTTGTGCCATTGAATGCCGCATGTGCCGTCGTCCCGAGTCCCTGGACAAGTCCCTCCACACCACTTGCAGGAAAGGAAGCACCGTTGTTCGAGAACGAGCCATCCGTCACGCTGATGCCCGATCGGCCGCCCGACATGGTGTTGAATCGCAGACCAGCACGACCGTTTCCTGTCGCGTTGGGTGACATCAGGTATCCGTTCGAAGTCGCTCCTGTGATCGTGTCAAAGCGGAAACCATTGTCACGGTTCGCCGAGACCAACATGTTCTCCATTTCAGAGTAGATCGTTGCACCATTCGACGCGACCACCTCAAATCCATCACCGACTCCTGAAGAGCCGTTGTTCCGAAGTCGCACACTCTCCAATCGGAAGTTCGCTTCACTCATCGGCCCTGCAACGTTCGTCAGTAAGCCGTCGAAGCGACTCCCTGTGACGTTGACGTTAAACATCGTGAGATTGAAAAGTCCACCGCCAGTGACGTCAAATCGACCACCTTCCAGTTCGGAGAAGTCGCCGTTCGTTCCGTTCAAATTCAGCGAGGCGGCTGAACCCATGCCATCGACGGTTCCATGCCATGCACGCTGACGGTTTCCGTTGAAGCTCCCATTTCCTGAGGCGGTCGCGACGAGACTGCCCCCATTGAGCACGTCGAATTCAAAGCCGTCACCCAGGTTCTGGACAATCGATGAGTCCACGAAGTTCGCGTGGCCGGTTGCTCCCGGTCCATCGATGGACACATCGACGCCGTTACCCATGTTCCCTTGAATCGTCAGGCCTTCAAAGTCGAGGCTGACATTACTGCCCGGGCCTTGAGCATTCGCCTGCACACCATGATTACGAATATTCGAGATGGATCCCTGATTCCAGTTGGCATCGATGCTGCCGCCGCCGGTAGCGTTGAGCACGAGACCACCAGCCGTGGCCAGATTGTCGGCTGTGGTGTTGCTGAAATTGAGCACGGCTTCCGAGCCGGGGCCGTCAGCTGCACCTCGAACGTTGGCAAGAGGGTTATCCGAGAAATCGCCGTTCGTGACGTTCAGGGTCAATTGGCTTCCACCATTGATTCCGTCCGAGACATCGAAGAGTAAGCCGTTGGCACCGTTCTGTGCGGCTGGCGTATTGAGGAAGTTCAGTTCGGCATTCGAGCCGTCCGAGACCGCGACCTCCACACCATTCACCCCACTCCGGCTGAACGAACTGCTTTCGAAGACGCCTCGAAAGACGGCATCACGGTCGACATTGAGGTTGAGACCATTCGCACCGGAATCCCTCGCTTGCGAGTTCGACATGCCGAGATATGCGTAGGCACCGTTCTGGACGTTGCCGTCAACTGCGTGCAATGCATTCAGAGACAGATTGGTTTCAAGGAAGTTCGCGATGAGCACAGATCCGGGATCGCGGACTTCAAACTCGAAGCCACTGCCTGATTCGGAAAGAATCGCATCAGTTGGGTCGACGAACAGTCGCAGGGCTCCGCCTCCGGTGACGGTCGTGTCGAAGTTATCGTCACCGTTGGCGATCAGTTCGCTGTCAATCACATTGATCGTGTAGTCATTGAGTGCACCGGTCGCCTCTGCATTTAGCCCATCGACGTCGTTGCGGTCAGCGATCAACCCATTGAACGTGGTCCGACCGCGGGCATCGTCGAGGTTGAACTTCACACCACTCGCAGTCCGGCTGTTCGAGAAGAACCCATCGTTGACCGTCACATTAAGCATGCCGTCAGTCACATTGGCAACAAACAGGTCACCGTTCCCATTTGCTCCGACCGAATTCATTTTCGCAGCCAGGGCACCGTCATTGGCGACGTCCAGTACGATTCCGCTTCCGGTGCCGTTCAACGAACTGCGGATGAAGACATCACTGAGTTCTGTGATGTGCTGACTTCCCGCGAGGGCGCCGAGGATTAGGCCTGCGTCCATGTGGTTGTCACCTCGCACCGCACCAATGTGCGACTGAATGTCGCCAGCGGAAGCAAGGATCTGCATGCCAATGTCACCACCCGATGTGTTGACGCCGTCGACGACGAGGTGCAAGGGATCGCCAGACGTGTTGCTGACGAACACGCCGGTATCTGTCAGCAGGAAGGGCGTGCCCGGCATCCCAAAGTTCTTGATGAGGCCGCGGCCACTGGCATTGACGATGTTGATGCCGTTCTCTGCACGACCGTTGATTCTCTCAATGTGGAAGCTGTCGATGTCCATGCCTCCGATCGCCGTCTGGCCATCTGCACGGATCGTGAAGTTGTTGACTTCGTTCGCATCGGCTAGCGTGATCAAGTCACGCATGGGGTTCGTCGGCACGAGGACAGGAGCCGGTCCGGTCCGACCAAACGCCTCGGGCAGCAGGAATTCACCCCGACGGGCATCGATGAAGGTGAAGGGCCGGCCTTCACCCAGCATGCGTGTGAACGGGTCCAGCGTGATGTTGCCGACCGTATCTCCGACACCGGTCTGCACGAGCACAAAGTCCGCACCGGGAACCGTCGAAGGCAGACTGCGGAACGGGTTCTCGAAGGTGCCGTCTCCCGCCTCGCTGTTTGTATTGTCAACGTGAATGACCTTATACGGCAGTTGTGTCCGGGGGTTGATCGAATCGTACAAGGCGGGCACTTCTGCGATGCGAGTCGCGATCGGCCATTGACGACGGACTTGTGCATACTTGCGACTGGCGCCGTGGAACGGACCAAGCGTCGGTGGTGCGATTCCACCACTGAATCGATATTCCACGCCAAGGTTCAGGTTGGTGTCGAAGACTGTGTCATGTGTCACCATGAAGTTCAGCGACAGGTCGTTTGAGATGGCCGTCTCAACGCGGCCCCGGAATCCGGGAGCATCGTCACCGGCTTGTGATTCGTAGTAGTAACCACCTGCGTAGGCACGTGCCCATTCTAAGCCCAGAATGGGAGCACCAATTTCCGCGTCAACTCCCTTCATCGCCTGCTCTTCATAGGCGGTCCCGATGAAGGCAATCCGTCGCTTATCGAAGATTGGCACCGAACCTTCGTCAGCGATCGCGACGAAGTTCTCATCATCACCGAAGGGGATGTAGGCGTTCGCACGGATGTCGACGTCCTCGTGCAACAGTTCCACGCCGAAGGTCGTCTGTGTGTATCGGTTGTTCAGATCGGTCTGGAAGTTGTCATACCAGCCATGCACGCCGAGGACATTGCCATCGATGAGCCAGCGATAGCCGCCACCTAGGTTAAAGCCCATGCGACTTTCGTCTGTGATGATGACATGTCCTTCACTCCACAGATGGCTGTCTCCCGTATCAACCAGCTTCATACGCAGACCGAATCGCTGGTAGCTGGCAGTGAAGCCCGTACCGTTGCCGATCATCTTCTGGAACAACAGGTAGGTCCCACCGTCATTCCCGAACTGGAACGCCCCACCAAAGTCGTCCTGGACCGCATAGTCGCTCAGCGAGGCTGATCCTGATGAATCACCGAAGAACTGAGCCTGAGCCTGTGACACGAATGTCGACAACGCAAGACCGAGGCAGGCAAAGGAAACGCAGATTCGATGGATCATTCTTTTTCGCCCGTCGGGGGATGTCGTCCGAAATCGAGTCACGGTTTGCTGGCTCTCATTCATGGGAATGCAGGGGGCTCCGGATGCATGTGCTGACGCTGTCGCGTGGCCATCGCTGACTCGTGTGACGTGCATGAAACTCTCCGGTTGCCGGCAGATGGAATGTTTCTGATACCCACAGCAAACGTCGGATGAACATCTGTGTTCTCAGCGAACACGGACGTCATTCGATTGCCTGCAGGTGGGAAACGGGATTGATTTTGAGGATAGGAGCAGCACGTCAGACGACCTCAGCCGCGCACCAGGGGCGCAACGGACGAGATCCTGTGATGGACCGCAGATCGACCCGGCTTCCGGACGGAAAGCGGGCAGGAAATGGAATGTCTTCGTAGGGATTTTCGAGAGAGGGCGGGTGTTTTGGCAGACACCCCCCCTGAGCGTCAAGAGAATTGAGGCCTAATGCGACCAAACTCCTGCTAAGCACGCAGACAACGGCAGAATCTGCACGCGTCCAGATCATGGCATCACACGGCTTAACACCACCGCAACTCTTCCCAGACTACCAACTCGTGTGCAAATTCACGCGGAGGCCTGATGAAGCCAACGGATCAAGGGTGATGAGTGGGCATCCGCACGTTCAGGCGAGGATTTCGTGGATGACCTCGCCGCTGACGTCTGTCAGTCGAAAGTCGCGGCCCGCATAGCGATACGTCAGCTGCGTATGATCCAAACCAAGTTGATGCAGGATGGTTGCGTGATAGTCGTGAACGTGGACCGCATCCTTGACTGGCAGAATGCCGTACTCGTCGGTCTCACCGTGGGCAATGCCGCCTTTCACGCCGCCGCCGACCAGCAATGAGCTAAACGCCCGATGCCAATGGTTCCGTCCCGGCCCTGGATCCCAGGGGGTGCGACCGAATTCCGTGCAGATCATCACCAGCGTTTCGTCCAGCATTCCACGTTGCCTGAGATCGGTGATCAATGCAGCCAACGGCTGGTCCGCCCGCTTCGCCATCGGGCGATGAGCCTGCATGTCGCCATGAGAATCCCAGTTCCCGCTTGCGCCCGAGTCGATGAGTTCCACAACTCGCACCCCCTGCTCGATCATTCGCCGTGCCATCAGACACTGCCAGCCGAACGATGTGTGATCCGCTTCCGCAATCCCGTACAGATCAAGAGTCGCGGCTGTCTCCTGAGTCAGGTCAAACAGCTGAGGAGCGACCTGCATCATGCCGCGGGCCGTGTGAAAGCTGTTAATGCGTGCTCGCAGATTCGGGTCTCCCGCCCGATCGGCCGCATGGGCCTCGTTGACATCCCGCAGCATCTGTCGCTCAAGCTCCGCGATGGTGGACGACTTTGCCTGTGTTGTGAGATTGGGGATCGGCTCGTCGCCGGGCATGATCCGAGTTCCCTGATGTTCGGGGGGGAGAAAGCTACAATCCCACACCTGCGATCCGGCATAAGGCAAGTGTTCGCAGAGCACCATGTAGGGAGGCAAATTTGGGTTGAGCGTCCCCAGCCCATAGCTGAGCCACGATCCCAGGCTGGGCATGGGGACCGTCGCAGATCCGGTGTGCATCGCGAGCACCGACTGAAAGTGCTCCAGAATATCGGTGTGCAGCGAGCGGATGATGCATAACTCATCCACGACGGTGCCCAGATGGGGGAACAGCTCGCTGATCTCCAGTCCCGACTCACCATACCGCCTGAAGGTGAACGGTGACTTCAACAACGGTTGCGTGGTGATGTTTCGCAAGTCTTCCGCAGACACGGTCTTGCCATGATCGACCGCGAGTTGTGGTTTCGGATCGAACGTGTCGACATGCGAGAACCCGCCCGTGAGGAACACGAACACCAGTTGCTTGGCCTTCGCCGGGTGATGCGAGGGTCGCGGAGCCAATGGATGTCCACCTGCAGCGCGAGCCGCAACACACAAACGATCGTTCAACAGGCCCGCTGTCAGCCCGGCTGCGGAGCACTTGAGGAAGTCGCGACGATGAGTGTGGTGTGACATGGCTCAATCGAGATAGAAGAACTCATTCGACGACAGCAATACCCGGCAATAACTTGTCCAAGCCTCACGCTCACGATCCTCAGTCGGCACATCCGTCGATTCGAGAACGCCCAGGAGATCGCTGAGCGATGCGGTCCCTCGTTCGATCTCATCTCGAGTCGCTGCACGAGCAAAGCATAGACGATACGCGTTCTCAATACGTGCCGATACGTCATCGGACTCTGACATGAGGCGGGATGCGAAGTCGCTGGCGATGATCGTCATCTCAGGACTGTTCATCAGATACAGTGACTGCGGAGTGACCGTCGACGTCGTGCGAAGAGCAGTCGTCGTGTTGGTGTCAGGGCCATCGAACAGCGCGAGGAACGGGTGCCGCTGGATGCGCTGCGTCATCAGGTAGACGCTGCGATGTGTCGATTCGTAACAATCTTTGAACTGGTTGTGCTGGGTATACTTCCAGTCCTGCATGGGGGCGAATGGATGTGGGCCGGGTCGAGTCAGGTCCAGCGTGCCGCTGACTGACAGCATCGCATCCCGGATCGGCTCTGCACTCAAGCGTCGTCGATCGTGCCTCCAAAGGAGCGTGTTGCCCGGATCGATCGCCATGTTGCTCGCATCGTCAGTGCTGCTCAATTGCCATGTCTTCGACGTCAGAATCAGTCGGTGTATCTGCTTGATGCTCCAGCCGCTGTCGATGAACTCGCTCGCCAGAAAATCCATCAGTTCAGGGTGTGACGGCTGGCTACCGCTACGTCCGAAGTTGGAAGGAGTCGCCACAAGGCCGCGGCCGAAATGATGCTGCCAGATGCGGTTCACCATCACGCGAGACGTGAGGGCCTGATTCGGACCTGTTAACCAATCGGCCAGTTGCAAACGGCCACTCGTCTGCGGAGGGATGGCGAGTGGCTCAGGTGACAGCGAGGCGATCGCACCGCGTGGGACGACGTCGCCGGTTTGAGCAGGGTCCCCGTCGTATTGCACAGCCACGTCATGAGCTTCCCGGTCGTACACTGCATAAGCCCCAGGGACTCCGGTGGGGAGTCCGGGTCTGCGGAGCGCGGTCAACTTCCGATCCAGTCCCTCGATCTCCTTCTTGATCCTGTCTTGCTCCGACTCCTCGCACGAAGCGAGCTGTTCCTCCAGAGTCGACTTTTGCGACGCGATGTCTGCAAGTTCCTGGTCGAACGTTGCTCGCAAGGGAGCTTCGACTTCCTCCGACAACAACGAGGCGAAGTGCATCCTCGGCAACTTCTTGGAATGCGTCTCCTCCGCTCCGGCCCACGGGAACTGGGTACTATCGAAGATACCGTAGAGAGCGTAGTAGTCTTCGGTCGTGACCGGATCGAACTTGTGCTCGTGGCAACGGGCACATCGAAGCGTGAGACCCAGGAACGCCCGACCGAACGTGTCAATCGTGTCCTCCAGCGTGAGGTGCCAGAGTTCGTACGGCCCGGTTGCATAGCGACGGCTCAACGCCAGAAAGCCCGTCGCGATGATCTGCTCCTGGAAACGTTCCCTCGGCTCCTGTTTGGCGAGAATGTCTCCAGCCAGCTGTTCGCGAACGAACTGGTCATAGGGCATGTCCGAGTTGAAGGCGTCGATGATGTAATCGCGATAAAGGGACGCCTCTGGAATGGGATAGTCCGCGTTGTCGCCAGCCGTGTCTGCATAGCGGACAACATCCATCCAGTGACGTCCCCATCGCTCGCCATAATGAGGCGACGCCAGGAGTTGTTCGATGAGCTCTGAGTACGCGGCGTCGGGATCGTTACGAGAGGCCTCTTCAAACGCACGAATCTGATCAGGCGTCGGAGGCAATCCAATCAAGTCAAAGTACAACCGACGCATGAGCACACGTGGAGTGGCAGTTGCGACGGGAGTCAATCCGCGATGCTCCCATCCGGCTGCGATGAATCGATCGATCGGATGGTCCCCGTACGCATCGGAAACGGCAGGCGGGGTCGGATCGCTGAGCGGCCGAAAGGCCCAGTGCGTCTCATCTTCAGTCAGCGTCTGCGGATCAACTGACTCGACATCCGCATGGTCCTCGTCGTCCGGTGGCGACAACTCGGTCCACGCCTGGGCGAGAGACCCACTGCCGATCAGAAGGATTCCCCACAGAGCAAGTTTTGCAGCATGCGTCATCGGGATGTCTCATCAAACCTCGTGGACAAACATCAGCATAAGCCCGTCGAACAAGAGTCGTCAAATCCTGAGACTGGTTGCAGGTCCCCCGAACGACCGGAATCGAAATCCAAAGATTCCAAGGAAGATCGAGGGTTCAGTCACGTTTGCATTCCCGGAACCCCTCCATCGGCCAGGGAACGGCGTTTGCGATTCGGGAGAACGCACCATGAACACCACACCTGAAAACCGCGAAACGACTAACGAACTGCCCAACCGCCCCTCACGCGTTGTGAGACTCCTGCTGGCCATGACCAGTCCGGCCGATCTCCCGGGGACAACATTGCATGACGAGTTTCCGTTTCTTCCGATGCGTCGTTCGAGATTGCAGGGATCCATCGATGCACGAGACTCGCAACTGATTGACCGAAGACTGCTCGGTTAGCCATTCGTATTCGGCGGATCATTCGGACAATCGATGCGTCACTGTAGAGAGTGTCGTCCGGCTCGATTAGGATAGGAGGGTCTATGCCCCTTCGTCGATCCGTGAGCAGGACCCGCCATGATTACGCGTCGCACCTTTCTCGGTAGTGTTGGAGCAGCCATCGCTGCATCCCCTTTCGTCAGCGCAGCCCCTGCGAACTCACGGCGGCTCAAGATGGCCGTTCTGACGACCGAGTGGCGGTATCACTCTCATGCGTGGCACATGGCCGAGCGGTTCCTGGCCGGGTATCCGATCAATGGGCATTGGCATCATCCTCCAATTGACGTCGTCAGTGCGTATGTCGATCAGTTTCCGGAGAATGACCTGAGCCGCGAGCGGGAACAACAGTTCGGTTTCAAGATCTATCCAACCGTCGCTGAGGCCGTACGAAACGGCGGTGACAAACTGGCTGTCGATGCGGTGCTGCTCATCGGTGAACACGGGGACTATCCCGACAACGAATTCGGACAGAAGAAGTATCCCCGATATGAGTTGTTCAAGCAGGCTGCTGATGTCTTTCGCGAGGACGGTCGCTCGGTGCCGATCTTCAACGACAAACATCTCTCGTGGAACTGGGACTGGGCCAAGGAGATGGTCGCTTTGTCTCACGAATTGAAGTTCCCTTTCCTGGCCGGTTCGTCGCTGCCCATGACCTGGCGGATGCCGTCGATCGATATGCCGATGGGAGCCGAGGTCGAGGAGATCATGAGCGTCGCGATCGGCAGCGTGGACAGTTACGACTTTCATGCGCTGGAAGTGCTTCAATGCATGGCCGAGCGTCGTCAGGGAGGCGAGACCGGGGTCGTCTCGATGCAGGCGTTGCGAGGCGACGCAGTGTGGGATGCCATGAAGGCCGGGTCATGGAGTGACGGCGGATGGAATCCGCAACTGTTCGAGGCCTGTTTGTGTCGCAGTCAGACGCTCGCACAAGGCGACACGTACAGTCATCGTTATCCGACGGAGGAACAGATCCGCGAGTGGGTGAAAGAGCCCGTGCTTTATCGCTACGAACACGCTGACGGTCTGAAAGCGAGCATGCTTCTGATGAACGGCCTCGTCAGTGACTTCACCTTTGCCGCAAAGCTCAAGGGGCAGGACGATCCGCTCTCAACGTTGTTCTATCTCCCTCCCAACCCGAATGTCGTGTACTCGGCCGCATTGATGTCGAAGGCTGAGGAGATGTTCCTGACTGGCAAGGCTCCCTATCCCATCGAGCGCACGCTCCTGACGACCGGGCTGGTCGCAGCCGGAATGGAATCCCTCGCATCCGAACAGTCAAAGCTGGCGACTCCCCATCTGGATGTGCACTACCAGCCTCCAGCCAAGTCGCAGTTCTGGCAGACTTGAGCAATTGTGATGCTCTGCTTTTGCACTCCTTCGCAACGCATTGGCCGATGTTGATGCGTTAGGCTGTTGAGTGATGGTCCCTTGAATTCGGGGAGTGTGTTCGGCAGAATCGAAAAGCTTTCCCGGACCCCCTGTTTTAACATCGCTGTTTTGAGTGCCGGGATTGTTGTCGGGCGCAGAGAAGCGTTTGGCAGTTTTCTAAGAGACGGGTCACACCTTATTCCCCTGAGGTTATCTGATGCTCACATCCATTCGTGCTCGCCGAGGACGCCCAATCCTGAATCGTTTGTCCGCCCTGCTCGACAGCCTAAAAATCGGCAGTCAACGCCGGCGTGCGCGACAGCGGAGCGTGCAGACAGCGTTGACGTCGGAACTGCTTGAGCAGCGGACCCTGCTTACCGGACTGATCGGGATTGACCTGGGTGGGGTAAACACGCCGACCAACTGGACGAGCTTCTCGGGAACGGTGGACACAACCCTGACCAACCTTACTGATGAAAGTGGAACCAGCACGGGCGTCGACGTTTTCGTCGACGTGGACTCGATGCCGGGCAATTACGATAACTTCACGCCGAGTGCGGTCCCGATTCACACGCAGTCGCTGACGGGGGTCGATCGCATGTACTTCGACGTCGGCGGGATCAATTTCGACTTCTCGAATCTGACCCCCAACCAGAACTACGAGGTCTACGTCTTCGGCGGCGACTCCATCGCTGACACACAGCGAGTCACGATTACCGGTGCCACGGAGACTCAGTTTTCCTACATGCACGGTGCGAATCAGATGTTCGTCAACCGTGAGTTGTCGGATGCCGGACGGACGCTGGAATCGTATGCCGAGATCATGGAGTCGACCGCGTCAGGCACCATGACCGTGCGGATGGACAGCGCGGGCGGGTTTGATTTCAACCTGATGGCCGTGGCTATCCGCGAGGTCCCATCAAATACCATCTTCACGGTCTCCAGCACAGCCGACAGCGGTGCCGGCTCTCTGCGTCAGGCGATCCTCGACGCCAACGCCTCGACCACCCCCGCTACGATCATGTTTGAGATTCCCAACACGGACGGCGGATTCGTGGATGTCGACAACGGCAGCGGTCTCCCCGGCGCGGATGCCGACGCAGATGTGTTCCGCATTCAGCCATTGTCAGGATCGGGCAACCTGCCGGCGCTCAATAATGTGAATGGACACCCCATCACCATCGACGGACTCTCGCAAGCGACCTTCGGAGGCGACACCAATCCCAATGGGCCGGAGATCGAAATCGACGGATCACTGTTCGGTGCGAACGGTCACGGCCTGATCATCGACGGCGACAATGTGACGGTTCAGGGATTTGCCGTGAACAACTTCAGCGTGCTCGGCATTCTGGTGACTGGTGATGGTGATGTGGTGTCCGGAAACTATGTGGGCACCGATGCGACCGGCCGCAGTGCTGCTCCCAACACGGTGCACGGCATTCAACTCTCCGGTGCGATGAATGCAACGATCGGGGGGACAACCGTGGCAGAAGGGAACCTCATTTCAGGCAACACCGGGACCGGTCTGTTTGTCTCCAATACCAGCCAGAATGTGCTGATCCAAGGCAACCTGATTGGAACAGATGCCACGGGTGCTTCGGCACTGGGAAATGGAGGCGGCCTTGCAATCGACAATGCCTCGATGGTGAGTATCGATGGGACCGTGCTTCCCAATGTGATCTCCGGTAATGCCGGAGATGGTGTGTCGATCAGTAATTTGAGTCACCATGTCATGATCGCGGGCAACCGAATTGGTGTCGACGCCCAAGGGACCTCGGCACTTGGGAACGGCGGAATCGGGATCAGCTCAGTCAGCAGCGATTTCATCAAGATCGGTGGTCCCAGCGCGGCCGAACGAAACATCGTATCGGACAATGGCGGACGAGGGGTCTTCCTTTGGACAGGACATGACCTGAGTGTGGAGAACAATTTCATCGGCACCGACCTCACCGGGACGGTTGCGTTCGGCAACGGCAGTTCTGGCCTCCATCTTCAAGATTCGCAGAAAGCCGAGATCCTCGACAACGTCATCGGGGACAGCGCATTCAGTGGGATACGATTAGAGAACGTGGGAATTGACGTGCAGCTTGTTCAGTGGCCCAGTGGAGATGGAGGGAACGATCACTACTTCTTCCTTACCCCGAATCGATTCTGGGGAGAAGCGGATGCCATCGCGACAGCGGCTGGGGGATATCTGGCGAGTATCAACAGTCAGGACGAGAACGATTTTCTGACGACGACATTCGGCTCGGCAAGCCCCTGGATTGGCTTCAATGACATCGCAACAGAGGGAACATTCGTCTGGACTTCCGGAGAGCCGACAAACTTTGCGAACTTCGGACCAGGCGAACCAAACGGAGGGGCCGCAGAGAACTTTGTGCAGCTCCTGTCGAATGGATTCTGGAATGATCTGGGAGGTTCGGCGAAGCACCAGGCAATTATTGAGTTTGAAACGCTCCCGGACATCAATGCCGTCATTGATGCCATCGGGAGAGCGAGGGTCCAAGGGAATACAATTGGCACCGATTTGGCTGGTACCCTTATGCTCGGAAATACGCAAGGAATTCAGGTCGACGGCAGTCACGATGTGCTGATCGGTGGCACCGGCGATCCCAATCTCATCGCTTTCAACAGCGATCGAGGAATCAACATCGCCGGAACATCCGGCCGCGTAACCGTGAGTGAGAACTCAATCCACAGCAATAGTCAACTGGGCATTGACCTTGATGGAGACGGCCTGACGCCCAACGACCTTGATGACTCCGACATGGGTCCGAACGGGTTGCAGAATTTCCCGATTCTCAGTGGCTTCAACTCCGATGACGACCTGTTCGGCTCTTTGCAGAGTACAGCGAACACCATGTTCACCATCGAAATCTTCGACAATAACGTCGTCGATCCGGCTGATGCGGAGGGTGAGACCTTCCTGACTTCGTTCCAGGTGATGACCGACGTAACGGGCTTTGCGGCCTTCGGCGTTTCGCCCGGAATGCTCCCGACCGCACTCACGAGCGTGACTGCGACGGCAACGGACCCAGCCGGCAACACGTCTGAGTTCTCGCCTGCTGTCGGCCCAGCGACCAAGTTTGTCGATAACGCAGATCCGGGATACTCGACCGACGGTACTTGGGCAGCCAACAGCAATGTTCTTGCTCGGGGTGGCGACATCGGCAACTCCCTGTTCGGACGTGGCCAAAACGTCGCTCGCTGGAGTTTCAGCGATCTGGTTCCCGGTCGGTATCGCATCTCGGCCACCTGGGTCGAACACCCAAACCGAGCCACAAACAGTCCCTTCAAAGCGCTTGATTCCGTCGGCGGCATGGTCCTCAATTCCACAGTCGTTAACCAGGAACTGGCCCCCAACGATTTCGCTGATGACGGCACGAACTGGGAAGATCTGTTCATCGTCGATGTCACCGGGAGCACGCTTGTTGTGGAGCTATCGAATGCTGCGAACCAGTACGTGGTCGCTGACGCCATTCGCATCGAGCCGACACTCGCTCCGATTTCGCCCGTGGCACACATCATCGATGATGGCGACACAGGGTTTAGCACGGTGGGGACCTGGAATCTTCCCGCGGGAATGCTGGGGCGGGAGAACGACCTGCAGCACAACGCAGCCGGCACGGGCACCGACACAGCGACCTGGACCTTCACCGGGCTGACGCCGGGCAATTACATCGTCTCTGCGACCTGGTTGGAGCACATCAACAGGGCGACTGATGCACCGTTCACGATCTTCGACGGCACGGGCGGACCGGTGCTGGAGATCGTCAGAGTCAATCAGGAACTGGCTCCTGATGACTTCACCGACCGGGGCAGCAACTGGGAAGAACTCGCGATTGTCGGGATCACCGGATCAGAGCTGGTTGTCCAATTGTCCGATGATGCAAACGGGTACGTCATCGCGGACGCCATTCGAATCGAGCAGACCATGCTCCCCCCGCTTCCACAAGGGACGATCATCGACGACGGTGATGCAGAGTTCGCAACGACGATTGGTTGGAACGCGCCTGCATCGGGCCTCGGCCGTGATGGAGACCTGAGAAATGCAGCCTCGGGCGATGGTTCGAAGGTCGCCACCTGGACATTCAGTGGCCTGACCCCAGGTGATTATCAGGTCGCAGCGACCTGGTTTGCCTATACGAACCGTGCGACGGACGCTCCCTTCTCGATACTCGACGGAACTGGTGGGCCGACGCTGGCCACGGTTGATGTCAACCAGCAACTGGCTCCCGATGACTTCTCGACATTTGGTAGCGACTGGGAAAACCTGATCACGGTGACCATCACCGGTACGGAACTCGTCGTTGAGCTGAGCAACGATGCGGACGGATACGTGATTGCCGATGCTGTCCGTATTCAAATGGCACTCATGCCATTCTGATGCCTTCGTCAAATGACACATGACGTCCAGATCCGCCCCGACTGCTCGTAGCAGCCGGGGCGGTCTCGCGTCACGGGAATACAGACGGCGCATCTGACCGCTCAGGGATTGATGCGATGCTGGTCAACCAGGGACCAGTCCACTTCGACACCCAAGCCAGGCGCATCGGGCAAAGTGGTGAATGGTCCTTTGATTGTCAGCGGCGATTTCACGATTGAGAATTCGTGGTAACTCGGACCGAGGCAGTCGCCGGGAATCGTCTCGATCTGCACGTTGGGTGAAGAGACCACAAACTGCATCATCGCAGCGGCGCCGACGTCCCATTCGAGGTTTGAGCCGATCGTACAGGGGATGTCGTGTTGGCCCGCCGTAGCGGCCATGCGGTGAGCACGTGCAATCCCTCCCTGTTTGCCGGGATACAACGTGACCGCGTCACAGCAGTCGTGCAGAATCAGTTCCTGCAGCTGCATCTCGTCGAAACAACTTTCATCCGCAAGGATCTTGTGTCCTGTCGCTTCACGCAGTTCTTTCAATCCATGAAAGTCGCCTCGTAACAGAGGCTGCTCGACGAGAGCGATGTTGCAGTCGGCCATCCGCTCCAGTGCCTGCTTCGCTTCCGTGACGGTCTTCCACCCGGCATTCGCATCGATCGTGAGCGTCACCTCCGGACCGATCGCTTCTCGGACAGCCTCGACACGTAGCACGTCTTTCTCGGCATCGGTCGCCACTTTCACTTTGATCGTGGTGAAGCCTGCGTCAACAAGTGCCGCCGCTCGCTCTCGGGCGACGTCCGGCTCATACGCACCCAGTGAGAAGCGGTTGCGAATTGTCAGGGGTCGACACGCACCTCCCAGCAGTTCGTAGACAGGTTTGTTCTTCGCTTGCCCGACGACGTCCCAGCACGCCATCTCGATCGCCGCCTTCGCAAACCAATTGCCGACAGCCGCTTTGTCCATCCGCAAGGCGATCGTGTCCACATCATGAGGATCAAGGCCGTCCAGGAGGGGTGCGAACAGGTTTTCAATGATGGTCTGAGCACTCCAGACCGTCTCACCGCTCCACTGCGGCGTCACCGTGGCCTCACCCGCACCAACAAGTCCGTCATCGGTCGTCAGCCGCACGAGCACAAACTCGGATACCTCGTGACGTCCCAATGCGGAAACCATCCGCCGTTCAGGTTTGAGCGGGATACGGACAGGAATCGCTTCAATAGATGCAATCTGCATGGGTGACGACTCATCTCGATGGATCAGGCCGATCGTTTTCGACTGGTGAGTATAGCCAGATTTGAATGACAAATCATGGAGTCCGCGCCCTGATGGGAATGATGTGCGTCATCGTACTTTCGATGAAGATGCATCATGAACTACACTTCTGAAAGCAGTTATTCGCCCATCCCCGAATGAGTCAGGAGGACTGATGGACAGGGAATTGCTGGCATCCCGCTTCGTGCGGGTGACGGATCCTCACAACTCGTGTTTTGTCTGGCAGATGCCGGACGCCTGGTGGAGCCGCCTGTACGAATACGAGTGGGCCCGTCAATTCGCTCATCCCGATGCGGTCGTCCTCGATGCAGCATGTGGGATTGAGCATCCGCTGAAGTTCTACCTGCTCGACCATTGCAGGAAATGTTACGCGTGCGATCTGGATGACCGCATCGCCGATGGGCAGTTAATGGCCAGAATGTCCCGGGAACTGTACGGGTTGGACGCAGACGGCTTCCCGCAGCGGTATCTGGATGAAATTGACTATCGGGTCGCCTCACTAACGAACCTGCCGTATGAGAACGATCTGTTCGACCGGGTCTTCTGCATTTCGACCCTCGAACATCTTCCCGACCGGTTGAACAAGTGGCCTGCCCTTGGCATGGTCGAATCAGTGCTCCCATTGAAGCAGGACATTCGCGACTCGCTGCTCGAGTTCAAACGTGTTCTGCGTCCGGGGGGACTGATCGTGCTGACCTTCGATTTTCCACGCGTGAACCTCGAATACCTGCGGCGTCTCGTCGACCAATTGGGACTTCAGTTCGCAGGCGATGTCGACTTCAACCTGCCGCCCGATGCCCATCATTCGGCCGAGCATGACCTGTACTGTTTTCGCACCGTGCTGACGGACCGTGAACATCCGTTTGGCCAGGCATGATCTCCGAAGGTCCTGATGAGATGGCAAATCGTCGTTCGATCGTCGACAATGAAGAGAGCATTCTTCTTTTTCAATTGTCGAGCGGAGCAGACGGTTCATGCGTGAGAGAAAGCGGCTTTTTCTGCCGACACCGACACCCGCGTCCGTTGTTCTTCGAGGACTGTTGTTGTCGCTGGTGATGCTTTGCATCCGGCCGGTGCAGGCGGAGGACGAGGCCCTGCGGTTCTTCGAGAACGAAGTGCGACCGTTGTTCATCGAGCAGTGCAGCGAATGCCACGGCGGGAAGAAGCAGGAAGGCGGCCTTCGTGTGGACTCCCGTGCAACATTGTTGAAGGGCGGCGAGACGGGCCCCGCTGTTGTCCCGGGCAAGCCTGATGCCAGTTTGCTCCTGCAGGCCGTGCGTCGTGAAGACGGCCTTGAGATGCCTCCCGATGCTCCACTCAACGCAACACAGATCGCATCGCTGACGACATGGATCGAGCAAGGTGCCGTCTGGCCAGATGAGGCACCGCCAACACAAACGTCGACGCTTGAGCATGCGAAGGACCACTGGGCTTTCCAACCCGTGATTCACCCGGATGTGCCCAATGTTGAGAACCCGAAGTGGGTGCGAACCCCAATCGATGCGTTTGTTTTATCGAAACTGGAAGACGCGGGGTTGTCCCCCTCGCCGGAGGTTGACCGACGCACGCTCATTCGCCGTTTGACGTACACACTCACGGGCTTGCCACCGTCGCCTGAAGAGATCGAGGAGTTTGAGAATGACCCTGACCCGCTTGCCTATGAAAAGCAGATCGACCGTCTACTCGACTCGGCCCATTACGGCGAGCAGTGGGCAAGGCACTGGCTCGACGTGGCGCGATATGCGGACACGAAGGGATACGTCTATGCCCGCGAAGAGCGGTTCTGGGTCCACGCATGGGCTTATCGGGACTGGATCACTCGTGCCCTCAACAACGACATGCCGTATGACCGGTTTCTGCTGTTGCAGATTGCCGCTGATCAGGTTCCCGATCGGGATGACACGGACCTCGCTGCGATGGGGTTCCTGACTCTGGGACGACGTTTCCTCGGAGTTCAGCGGGACATCATCGATGATCGGATCGACGTGGTGACACGGGGAACGATGGCACTGACCGTCGGTTGTGCCCGCTGTCATGATCACAAGTATGACCCGATCTCGACGGCAGATTACTATTCATTGTACGGCGTGTTTGACAGTTGTGCGGAGAAGCTCGTTGCGGTCGGAGCGACCCCACAAGACGAAGCCTTTCAAGCCGAACTGAAAACTCGACATGAAAAACTGCAGACGACGCTGGCTGAACGGCGAGCGGAGTCATCCGCAAGGGCAAGAAGTCGCGTCGCTGATTATCTCAAGGCTCAGACGGAACTCGACAGGTTCCCCGCTCAGGGCTTTGATCAGATCTTCCAGGAATCGGACCTGCTGCCGGAGTTCGTGCGTCGCTGGGAGCGATACCTGCGGAATGCTCATCGCAGCGGTGACCCGGTCTTCGTTCCCTGGCATGCGTACGCAGAACTGAATGCAGACGACTTCACCACATTGGCTCAGGGCGTGACAAATGAACTTCAATCTGCGGAACCGGAGACCATGAACTCACTGGTGACAGCCGCTTTCGCCAAACCTCCAGCATCGTTTGCTGAAGTGATCGAACGCTATGCAGGTCTGTTCACAGACATCGACACACACTGGCAGGCCCTGTTGGAGGAGGCAGGAGAATCAGATCCGCCGATGGCTTTCGACGAACCGGCTGCCGAAGAACTGAGGCAAGTGCTCTACGGACCCGACTCCCCGTCAGTGGTACCCGACGAGCCGATCGTGCAGACCGAAGCGTTCTTCACAACAGACGTCTGCACCGAATTGTGGAAACTGCAGGGAGAAGTGGATCGCTGGATCATCAACTCGCCGGTCGAAGCGACACATGCAGTCACACTCCTCGACCGACCGACGCCTCACGAGCCGCGCATCTTCCTGCGGGGTAACCCCCTCCGACAGGGGGACGACGTGCCCCGCCGGTTCCTGTCTGCCCTCTCGGATGAGGATGCCGACCCCTTTCGGCACGGAAGCGGGCGTCTTGAACTGGCTCAAGCGATCATCGATCCTGCCAACCCGTTGACTGCACGGGTAATCGTCAATCGGGTGTGGGCTCATCACTTTGGTGAAGGTCTCGTCACCACACCCAGCGACTTTGGCACACGGGCGGGTGAGCCGTCGCATCCAAAGTTGCTGGACTGGCTGACGACTCGATTCATCGCGGATGGCTGGAGCCTCAAGTCGTTACACCGGCTCATTCTTCAGTCTGCAACGTATCGCCAGTCGTCGAGTGACCCGAATGACGTCGATCGTCCGACTACGGCGAGACGCATCGATCCTACGAACCGGCTGCTCTGGAGGATGAACGAACATCGCTTGTCGTTTGAGGAGTTCCGCGACTCGGTACTGGCAGCGTCCGGTCAGCTTGACGGTCGCGTGGGAGGCAAACCGATCGAACTATTCAAGTCGCCGTACCCAGTACGAAGGACGTTGTATGGCCTTGTCGACCGTCAGTTTCTGCCCAGCACCTTGCGGATGTTTGACTTTGCCAATCCCGACCTGCACACACCTCAGCGGCCTGAGACGACCGTGCCGCAGCAGGCCTTGTTTCTCATGAATCATCCGCTGATCCATGAGCAGGCCCGGGCACTCGCGACGTTGACAGAGAGTGCTGGAACTCCCGAAGAGAGGGTGTCCGAACTGTTTGAACGAACGTTGCTCCGCTCCCCGAACGAGACTGAAATCTCTGAGTCACTCTCATTGGTTCAGTCTGCGGAGTTTGAGGAGACTTCCGGGCCGCCGCCGACTGCTGTCGACTGGCAGTATGGCTATGGAGCGGTCAACGAGGAGACCGGGCGGGTTGATGGTTTCACGCCGCTGCCGCATTCCACCGGCAACGCCTGGCAGGGAGGGCCGAGTTATCCGGATGGCAAACTCGGCTGGGTCCAGTTGACGGCAACCGGAGGACATCCTGGCAACGATCGTGCCCACGCGTGTGTCCGCCGTTGGACGGCTCCGCGGGCGATGACCATCTCACTCCAATCGTCAGTCACCCATGAGCCGGCGGCCGGTGACGGCATCCGAGCGTTCGTCATCAGCTCACAACTGGGAAAACTTGCTGAAGCGATCGTTCATCTGAGCACCAAAGACTTGAACGTCGAGTCATTGCAGGTCGCAGCCGGAGACACAATCGATCTGGTCGTCGACATCCGCGACGTCCTGAACAGCGACCAGTTTCTGTGGACAGCGAAGATCACAGATACTGATTCCGAAACAACCTGGAATTCCGAGACAGACTTCCCTGACGAGATCGTGCGACAGCTCAACGGTTGGGAACAACTCGCCCAAGTCTTGTTCTGCTCGAATGAGTTCCTGTTTGTAGATTGACATAATCTGCGAGACACCCGCCATAGAAGGCAATGTTTTTGGGAACACTAATTCCCACTAATATCACACTCATTAGGGAAAGATGGATGACCGTTTCACGCCCTTGCTTGACCCAGGAAGCAATTCGTGAAGATTAGCGGGGATTAGTGTTCCTCAACTCAATCCCAGTCGTCGTATGGAATGTCACAGAGAGGTTCAACCGATGCACTTACCAGTCTGGCCAACGAACATGAATCGTCGTGACGTGCTGCGTCGCTCGGCCTTAGGGCTGGGCGCGCTCGGCCTCGGTGCCCTGTTTTGTGACGAAGGCAGACGTGTCGATGCGGCGACGGTGCAGGGACGCCGGCCGCTCGATGTGCGTCCATCGCACTTTCCCGGTCGTGCCAAGCGGGTGATTCACTTCTTCCTCAATGGTGGTCCGTCTCAGGTCGACACCTTCGACCACAAGCCGATGCTCGCCAAGTATGCGGGGCAGGCGCTGAGTGAAACACTGGCGACCGAACGCAAGACGGGGGCAGCGTTCCCTTCACCCTTCAAGTTTCAGCCGTACGGCGAGTCGGGGATCGAGGTCAGCGAGATCTTCGCGAAAACGGCACAGCACATCGACGACATCGCCGTCATCCGGTCGATGTATGCTCAGGTCCCCAATCACGAGCCGTCGCTGATGCTCATGAACACAGGTGACTCGATCCAAACGCGGCCAAGCATGGGTTCGTGGGTGCTCTATGGATTAGGGACCGAGAACCAGAATCTGCCGGGGTTCATCGCCATGTGTCCCGGTGGGCTGCCGATCAAGGACAGTGAGAACTGGCATGCAGCGTTTCTGCCGGGGGCCTATCAGGGAACCTATATTGATTCCAAACACCGTGAGTTGAGCAAGCTCATCGAGAACATCGAGCATCCGCAGACTTCCACATCTGATCAGCGTCGGCAGCTGGACCTGCTCTCTCGCTGGAACGAACGGCACCGCGAAACGAGGGGAGACGACCGGCTCGAAGCCCGGATTCAGTCCTTTGAACTCGCCTTTCGCATGCAGCGTGATGCGGCTGAGGCCTTCGACATTTCTCCAGAACCACAGCACATTCAGGAGATGTACGGCGACGGTGTCCATGGTCGGCAGACGCTCATCGCCCGCCGACTGCTTGAACGGGGTGTGCGCTATGTGCAACTCTGGCACGGGGCGGGACAACCCTGGGACAACCATGCTCAAATCGAAGAGAACCATCGTCGTCTCGCGGGTGAGTTGGACGGACCCATCGCAGCTCTCATCACGGACCTCAAACAGCGAGGGATGTTTGACGAGACGTTGATCCTCTGGGGGGGCGAATTCGGTCGCACGCCGACGGTCGAACTCAGTGGCAAGGGTGACCCGCAGCAAGGCCGCGATCACAATCACTACGGTTTCTCCGTCTGGCTGGCCGGCGGGGGAATTAAAGGGGGCACGGTCCATGGTGCGACCGATGACTTCGGCTTCAAAGCGGTCGAGGACCGCACCAGCGTTCACGATCTGCACGCCACGATGCTCCATCTGCTCGGCTTCGATCACGAACAACTGACCTACCGCTACGCCGGCCGAGACTTCCGGCTGACAGACGTCTCTGGCAAGGTCCTTCACGATCTCATCAGCTGATGATGTCATCCAGCACATAGCCGCCGATGTCGGTCAGCTGTCGGAGTCGGCCTGCGTGTTGATATCGGAGTTGGTCGTCATCGAGTCCCATCAGGTTCAGGATCGTTGCGTGCACGTCGCGGATGTGAATGCCTTCGCCGACGGACCGCAGGCCGAAGTCGTCAGTCACACCGGCCGACGCGCCTGCTTTGACATTGCCCCCTGCCATCCACATGACGAGGTTCCAGGAGTTGTGCTCACGGCCGGGTTTGCTACCCATCGCCCCATTGCGAAACGGCGTGCGGCCCATTTCGGAGGCCCAGACGACGAGCGTTTCGGCGAGCAGGCCGCGTTCTTCGAGGTCGCTCAGCAGAGCCCCAATCGGTTGATCGACTTCGCGGGAATGCCGCTTCATGCCCCCTTCTACGTCGCCGTGATCATCCCAGCTGTGACGTCCGATCTGTACGCCATGCACCAGCAGGGTGTAACGCACGCCTCGTTCCACGAGTCGTCGTGCCAGCAGACACTGACGTCCGAAGCCGGCCGTGTCGGGATCGTTCAGTCCGTACATCTGCTGCGTGGCCGACGTCTCTGCGGACAGATCAACGAGTTCCGGAGCCTCTGTCTGCATGCGAAACGCCAATTCGTAGGCGTTGATACGTGCCGCCAACTGGGAGTCGTCCGGTCGTAGCGCCTGATGCTGGCGATTCAGCATCGCCAGCACATCAAACTCGCGTCGCTGCTGCGCTTCGGAGACTCCGTCGGGTCGTGAGAGATTGAGGATCGGAGTGCCGTGCGAACGAAGCAGCGTTCCCTGATAGGCAGCCGGGAGGTAGCCATTGGCCCAGACAGCGGCCCCGTTGACCGGGGCACCGCGCGGGTCCTGAATCACCACGTAACCCGGCAGGTCACGATTGGGCGAGCCCAATCCATAGCTGACCCATGATCCGACAGATGGGCTGCCGGGGAACTGGCTTCCGGTCGTAACGTGCAGCGTCGAGGGACCGTGATTTTGATTGTCCGTCTTGATGCCCCGGATCATCGCGAGCTTGTCGGAGTGCTTCGCGAGGTGAGGATACAATTCGGAGAACCAGTGACCCGATTCGCCGTACTGTTTGAAGGCAAACGGGCTGCCAATCGTCACATGAGGAAACGACAGGCGACCCTGCAACTCGCCCGAGATTGCGGGGATGTGCGGCAGAGGTTGTCCATGAAACCGGTTGAGTTCGGGCTTGTACTCGAACGAATCGAGTTGGCTTGCTCCCCCCTGCATGAACAGAAAGATACAGTGCTTCGCCTTTCGAGGCAGATGCGGCACGCGCACGGCGAGCGGATCAGCGACAGACGATGCGATCATGGGTGATGCCCCCAACGTCTCGCGCGCGAGCAGGTCGCTGGCCGCCAGCGCGCCGATGCCGTTAAAGGCTGTGCTCAGGAACCTGCGACGATCCACAAACGGATGATGTTCAGTCGACATAGACAAACTCGTTGCTGTTCAACAACACGCGACAGACCCCTTCCAGTCCGGCCTCACTCTCTCGTGCGAGGGCGGTCAGCTCCGTCGATTCCTCCGTTGAGGGTGAGCGCGCCAACGCGATCACGAACGCCCGTGCGATCTGTTGCTGAATGTCGTCTCCGACCTCGGCACGGACCCGACCAGCAAAGTGCCGCGCCTCTTCGCTGACGAACATTCCATTGTACATCGCCAGCGCCTGTAGCGGTGTGACCGAGTGACGACGGCGAGGTCGCGACTCCTCACACACCAACGCATCGAACGACTGCATGAAGGGCATCGTCAGAGTGCGTTGCTGATAGATGTACAGACTCCGTTTGCGTCCTTCAGGACCGGCCTGTGTGTCCCACTTGCTCTCCGAGTATTTGACCCGTTCTGCCAGGTCATCCGGGAGCGGTGGAAAGATCGGCAGTCCATACTGCTCGGTGTTGAGCCGACCGCTGACCGCAAGCACGCTGTCGCGCACGGCTTCCGCTTCGAGCCGACGCCTGTTGAAACGCCAGAGGAGCCTGTTGTCAGGATCGACGTCGCTCGCATGCTCCTCGTCCCGCAGCGACGTTTGCCGATAGGTTGCAGAGGTGACGATCAGACGATGGATCGACTTCAGACTCCAGTTGTTGTCGACGAGTTTGAGCGCGAGCCAGTCGAGAAGTTCCGGATGTGATGGCCCGCCACTGAGTTGGCCAAAGTCACTCGGCGTTGGGACAATGCCCTGGCCGAAATGCCAGTGCCACAGCCGATTGACGATCACCCGGGCCGTCAGCGGGTTGTCAGGACTCGCGATCCACTCTGCGAGAGCCATGCGTCGGCTGCGGGTCGGCCAGCGTTTGAAGGGGTCCAGCCGGATGGCAGCCGGTTCCTGATTCCCCGTCACACAACTCAGGAACCCCGCTTCGACCACTTCACCCGGATTGTCATACTCTCCCCGGATCATGACCCGCGACGTCGGCACTCCCGGTTCGTAGGGGGGACCGAACGAATGTCTGAGGGACATGGCGACCGGTTCGAGGCGTTTGAGCTGCTGCCGCAGGAGTCGCGGTCGATCGCTGAGCCGGTGATACTCGGCACGATCGCCCGCAGCAATTCGCGTGTCGTTATCATCCTTGAGAACCTTGTCGATCTCTTCCCCGTCGACCTGCTTGGCCAGGCGTTCCTTGAGTTCTGTCAGCTGTCGACCGGAGTCCTCGATTTCTCGACGGAACCTCGCCCGCTGCTCGTCAGCCCAGTTGTCCTCCCCTTGACGATAAAACGCAGCCGGGATCGAGCCGCCGATCTGATAGCCGTCGCCCGGCTCCGGTGGAGGCATCGCGACCGTCGAGAAAAAGGCCTTCATCCGATAGAAGTCCTTGGTGGGGATGTCATCGTATTTATGGTCGTGACACTTGGCGCAGCCGACCGTCAGCCCGAGAAAGACTGATCCGACGGTGGAAGTCATTTCGCTGAGCATCTCATGCCGCGTTTCGTCGCCGCGCGGCTCGGTGAAGGGGGCGAGCCGGAGGAAAGTCATTGCCACGAGACGTTCGGGAGGTGTGCCCGGCAGTTCACCAGCTCCCATGATCTCCTCGAACTCGTCGCCAGCGATCTGCTCTTTGATGAACAGGTCGTAAGGCTTGTCGTCATTGAAGGCGTCAATGACATAGTCGCGATACCGCCACGCATGGGGCATGTCAGGGTCGCCTTCGTAGCCAGCCGTGTCTGCGTAGCGGGCCAGGTCGAGCCACAACCGGGCCCAACGCTCGCCATAGCGGGGATCACTCAGGAGCCGGTCGACCAAATCCTCGTAAGCATGAACCGAATCGTCTTCGAGGAATCTCTGGACTTCTTCTGGACTCGGAGGCAGGCCGATGAGGTCGAGGAACAGTCGTCTCACGAGTTTCTGCCGAGTCGCCTCCGGTGCAGGTGTGAGACCGGCTTCATGCAGGCGAGCGAGAATGAACGAGTCGATGCCGTTACGGACCCACGGGGAATCAGTCTTGGGTGCTGATGCGACCTGCGGTGGTGTGAACGGCCATTTCGCCTCGCGTTGCGATTGCGCAGACGCATCCTGCACTATGAACAAGAGCAGGCAGCAGAGGCTGTGCCGAATTGTTAACCTAAACAGCATCGCGAAAACGTCCCCTTGAGATTCAGGGAGTGTCGATGAAGTCAGTGTATCAGCACGCAAGACAGATGTCCCGGTTCATCTATCTGAGCACGGAATCAGCCCACGCAGGATCAAACCGATACATGAAACGAACTCTTACGATCGTCTTGCTGCTTCTGCTGATGGGGTCAACGCTGACTCAGGCTGCGGAGAGAACCGGCGAGCATAAGATCAATGTGCTGTTCATCATCTCGGATGATCTGACGGCGACCGCCCTGTCGTGTTATGGCAACACGGTTTGCCGCACGCCGAACATCGATGCGATCGCTGCCCGTGGGACACGGTTCACGCGGGCTTACTGTCAGGGGACCTACTGCGGACCATCCCGGGCATCGATGTTGTCGGGGTACTATCCCCACGCGACGGGCGTGTTGGGGTACACGAGCCCTCGGCCCCAGATCGGCGACCGAGAAACATGGCCGCAGCACTTCAAGAACAACGGCTACTACACGGCCCGTGTCAGCAAGATCTATCACATGGGTGTCCCCGGCGGCATTGAATACGGCGGAGACGGCCGCGATCACAACGACGGCAACGGGGCGGATGACGAAGCCTCATGGACGGAACGCTTCAACAGTCCCGGACCGGAGTGGAAGGCAGCCGGTGACGGCGAGACGCTCGAAGGAAATCCCGACGGCACCAAACCGGTCGTGGGGGGCAACACGTTTGTCGTGGTCGAAGCAGAAGGCGACGACCTCGTGCATTCGGATGGGAAGACGGCAAGGAAGGCTGTTGAGTTGATTGACGCTCACCAAGATGAACCGTTCTGGCTCGGCGTGGGGTTCGTGCGTCCCCATGTGCCGTTTGTCGCACCGCGGCCGTACTTTACTCCTTTCCTGCCCTATGACGACCTGACGATCCCGATCAAGGTGCCGGGGGACTGGGACGACATCCCCACTGCCGGGATCAACTACAAGACCAGTATCAACATGCAGATGGATGTGCGGCGGCAGAAGAAAGCACTCGGCGGCTACTACGCCTGCGTCTCGTACATGGACGCGCAGGTCGGCAAGGTGATGCAGGCTCTGCGCGACGCGGGGCTGGAAGACGAGACGATCGTGATCTTTACCAGCGACCACGGATATCACCTGGGCGAGCACGATTTCTGGGCAAAGGTCAGCCTCCGGGACGAGTCTGCGGGTGTACCGCTCATCATCAGCGTACCCGGGAAACAACCGGCCGTCTGTGATTCGTTCGTCGAACTGCTGGACCTCTATCCGACCATCTCTCAAGTGTGTGGTCTCGATGTGCCAGAGCGATTACAGGGGCAGGACATCTCACCGATGCTTGACGATCCGACTCACACGGTACGCGAAGCAGCGTTCAGTGTCGCTCCCGCGAGAAAGGGGTTCCTCCTGCGGGACAACGACTGGGCCTACATCCAATACGAGGAAGATGCATCTGCCGGCATCGAACTGTTTGATACCGAAGCCGATCCGGGACAGTTTCACAATCTGGCCAGCGATCCTCAACACGCAGCAGTGGTCGAACGATTCAGAGCCCAACTTGCCGAGAAGCTGCGAGCCGTGCGCGACAGTGATCTCGAGAATTGAACGCCGAGTGGAATCACGCGGTCGTGTCATTCGATGGCGGTTCGCTTGGCTGGATCTGACACAGCCGACGTCTGTCTGTTGAGCAAGAACAACACTGCAAACTTTTTTTGCACGGTGTTCGAAACGCAACGTCCCGGGACCGATGATGCCAAATGACATCATTGTGTCTCGATTTGCGAAGTGACCGTACCACGAACGGTTCCGGATGCAGAGACTGTGCTGGCAAAGCGTTCGGAATCGATCCAAATAACGGCCATCGAACCCACTTCAGAATAAACGTGACCTAAATTTTCTGGAGTGGCAAAGTTGTGCAAATATTGAAGGCCTGCTCAAGCGATGACTCAGCTCTGTGATCCACAAGTGACGACTGCTGCCGATTCAGTGCTGGCGTTTGCGCACTTTCTTGAAGAGAACCTCGGGATTCCCATCGCTCTCTGTTCGATCGATGGAGAGCATCAGAAGAATCCCGCTGACCAACTCCCCGCGCTGATGACCTGTCATGATCTCAGCCGCGCAGCAGAATCGGCAGAGCGAAGAGGCTATGCCCTGTTCTCGTGTGATGAGCGACACACGGCCGTCGCCATCAAAGTGCCGGGAGTCCTGTCGACGCAAATTCTCGCGATTGGTGTCGTCCCGACTAAGCAGACTTCGATGTTGGAACGGCTGGTGACAGTCACGATGAAACTGGCTTCACATCAGTCTCATCTACAGAAAAAATCGGACGAGTTGAACTCGTGTCTGGAGCAGATCACCTATGACATGGAGGAACAGACGTGGTTGCGAACATTGGCTGACCAGATGCGGCTTTGTGACGTACGGATCACCGTTGAGAGCCTCGCTAAAGAAGTGCTGACATCCATGAAAGGGCTGATCTGTGCGGAATCGGTGGCCCTGTTTCAATCCAGAGGTGTTCCAGATGAACAGAGCATGACATGGATCGGCCCGCAGTACGTCAACGAGCCCTCCTGGAGGCGATGGCTTTGGTCGAATGCCTCCGTGGAATCATGTCCTCGCGCAAGGATCGCCAATGGTGGACGTGTTGAGCCCCACTTTCGGGCATCCGGTGTCAATTCGATCATTGCGGTCCCTTTGATGGTGTCCAATCGCCTGAGAGGCTGGCTCGTCGCGGTGAATCGCATGGAAACGGAGGCAGGAATCTCTCTGCACTACCAATGTGGTCAGAGGGAATTTGGTACCGTCGAAGCCAGTCTGATGAGTGCTGCGGCGACCATGATTGGCACGCACTCCCACAATGTCGATCTGCTTCAACAGCAGGAGAGCCTGGTTCTCGGGGTGATCCAGTCAATGAGCAGTGCCATTGATGCACGTGATCCATACACACGGGGACACAGCGATCGAGTGGGATGGTATGCCCGATTGATCGCCGAGAAACTGGAGTTGCCACGTCAGCAACGGGAGCGGATCTACATCTGCGGTCTGCTCCATGATATCGGAAAGATCGGCGTACCCGATGATGTCCTGCTCAAGCCGGGAAAACTGACCGATGAGGAATTCGACCTCATCAAACAGCATCCACAGATCGGGTACGACATTGTCAGGAATCTGCAGCAGTTTCAGGACCTGCTGCCAGGCATCCTGCATCACCACGAGTCACTCGACGGGTCTGGATATCCTCATGGCCTGGTTGGTGAGTCTATCCCGCTTCAGGCAAGGATTCTGGCTGTCGCTGATGCATTTGACGCAATGTCGAGCAGCCGTCCCTACCGACAAGGGATGTCGGAACAAAAAGCCATCAGCATTCTTCGCGAGCGATCCGGCATTCAATGGGATGCTGCGATCGTCCGGGCCTTTCTGCAGATTCCCGAAGGTCTCCGTCAAGGGCATGCAGAAGTGTCAACAGAGTTCCGAACCGGGACCAACTTGCTGAATCAGGAACGAATCACTCCTGACACAGTGAACGCAGACGTCGAAGCACTGTTATCCGAGTTGTAGGGGAAGAGTGGTGCCTTGAGCCTTCCGGCCTCTGACATGGTTACAACGAATGTGCGAACTGCCGACATCGGAGCAGCTTTCCCAACCGTTCGGTCAGCGGTTTTTGCAACTTCTGATACCCCAACAAATGGGCAGCGGGTTGACGTTACTGAGAATTCGTGCCCATAATCGATTGTTGAAGTTCTCAATGACATACGTCAACAGACTGTCATGCGAACACTCCCCGTCTTCACCTTGATTGCGATTCACTCCCTGTGCTCCTTGTTGGGACATGGCGGGCTGCATCTGGTGCAAGATACAGGTTGTCAGCATCATCGATGCGCCACCTGTGTTCTCTACGACTGCTCATACCAGCCTTGTTGCAAACATCAGAGTCAACACTCAAACGGGCACGACTCTCATTCGCAGGAGTCTCGTTCCGAAAAACGGCAGACTCACTTCGATCAGAAGCACGAAGTCTGTCTGATCTGTCAGTGGCATGCGTCATGCAAGGTAACGGTCCATCTCCCATTGATCACGTTTCAGGCAAGCTTCAGTCTGGACGAACTGCCTGTCAGGAAAACAATAGCAGACTGTTCGGTTGCAAACACCGCTTGTTCCCGAGCTCCACCTCTCTTCAGCATACAAAGTTTCAGTTGAGTCGATCAGCGAGAAAGTGGACAGCCTTCGGTCTACTTCATGACGGTCGTCAGTGCGAGAGATTTCGTGTGCTCATTGAAAGACGGATGCCCAAGCATGATTTGTTTGGGGATCGGAAAGCCACTGATGTCTCTGAACACTCAGATAAGCACGAGACTTGGGTAGGGACTCAAAGTCGCTAACAGTCAAAACATCAGAATCACAGTTTTTTATCCTTTTCTTTTATTGTTTTGGTCCCTCGCAGGGCTGGGAGTTCATTCATGAAGACTGGTCGACGCGGCTTCACGCTGATCGAACTGTTGGTCGTCATTGCCATCATCGGCATCCTCGTAGCGCTCCTGCTGCCTGCCGTGCAACAGGCGCGGGAGGCTGCACGCCGAACCCAGTGCACCAACAACCTCAAACAGATCGGACTGGCACTGCAGAATTATCATGACGCGCACAAGTTGTTTCCGCCCGGATACATCGCTGCCGGAACCGGTAGTCATGTCGCCCACACCGGAACCAGCGGCATCGGATGGGGAGCTCAGCTCCTTCCCGAACTCGATCAGGACAACCTTTGGAAACAATTTGATGCCAGACTCAGCATCATTGATCCCGCTAACGATGCCTTTCGAAAAACTCCTTTGAGCGTCTTTCGCTGTCCGTCTGACCCGCAGGTTGACCTCTGGGAAATCCAGCACGAATCCATGCCCGGTGTGGTCATCACAGAACTACCGATTGCAAACTACGTCGGTATGTTCGGCACTGGTGCACTCGATGGATGCGAGAATGCCGCAGGGACTCCTCCTGTCTCCTCAAGCGGCCAGTGTGTTGGTGATGGAACGTTCTACCACAACAGCAGCGTCCGTCTGCGAGACTTTTCGGATGGCTACACCAGTACCATCATGATTGGTGAGCGCCGCTCAGATGACCAAATGGGATGGAGATCAACATGGGTCGGCATGGTCCCCGAAGGGGAAGAGGCCTTTCAGCGAATCCTCGGTTCGGCCGATCACGTTCCCAACTCCCCGGATGGCCATTTTGATGACTTCAGCAGTTACCACGAAGGGGGGGCATTCTTCGGGCACGGTGACGGCAGCGTCCATTTTCTCTCCGAGAACATGGACCTGTCCGTGTATCAGGCGCTGGCAACGATCAAAGGGGGAGAAATTGTCGGTGAGTACTGAGAGAACAACCCCACAGTGATCGCTGATGACGCTCGCAGATCTCCGGAATCACTTTTGCTGTTCGCCGTTTCTACCGAATCACATCCACGAACTTGCTGCGGTGGCGCTCATCTTTCGTGAGGCGGATGATGATCTGGAGATTCTCTTGATCAGGCGTGCTGATCGCGAGGACGATCCATGGTCGGGACACATCGCTTTCCCCGGCGGTCGAATGAGCCCGGCAGATCATTCCCCTCAGGCAACGGCTGAACGCGAAACTCTGGAAGAAATCGGACTCGACCTCACGCACTACGGTGAGTGCGTGGGATCGCTTGAACCAGAATCGCCGATGAAGCGAACATCAGGCACAAACCTGTTGGTCGTACCCTACCTCTACTCCCTCGACCACGAACCGGAGAAGTACGTCCTCAACCACGAGGTCGCCGAACTATTCTGGGTTAGGATCGGCCCGATGTTGCTTCGTCAGAACCTGACGAAGTTCCACTTTGAACACGAAGGGCGCTCTCACGTGCTCCCCGGCTTCAACGTCAACGGCCACACCCTCTGGGGCATGAGCTACCGCATGCTGACGCGTGTGTTCTCGACAATTGAAGAAAACCTCTAACTCCCTCTCCACTCGGGGGAGAGGGGATTCTCGTACACAACTCTTCGATTTGGTCGATTCGCTTTTTTTCGTGAAACTCAAAAACCAACTCTCACGGATAGTATTCTGCTCAGACATTCGCACCATCATCATGGACTTTTACAGCTGTTGGGCGACGCAAACAATCTTCTGCAACCATAATCAGTCCTTCTGTATCATGAGTTGGAACGATGGCTAACCCCCAATCACTTCCCTGCGTGTCGAGTTCAACGAGTGAGTATTTCGAGTGACTCAATTGAAGGGCAATCGCCGGTACGACTTCATCTCCGATTCCATCCGCAACTTCCAGCAAAACCCAATCGAGAGGTACATCCGTTGATCCACGGCACTCTCGAAGACGTCCCACGACAACGGCGGAACTGGCTCGGTGGTGGAAGATTCCGATGAAGTCGAACCGCTCGGCATACGTCAGCAGGTTCATCCAAACTCCCTCAGCATTTGCGGGTGGATCAATCGCAGTTTCTAACTCGTCGATCCACCGTCTAACCGCCAAGGAATCTCCTCGCAGCAAAATGTGTGCGGCCTGCTTGATTAATTCATGAATCACAATGGGATGCCTTGAGAGTTCGCCGAGTGGCCATACGTGACGAATCCGTTTCTCGGCCTCCCTTAACCGATGGTTGTCGTAGCGTGCGATTGCACGATCGATCAATTGATGGATGTTTTGATTGGTAGCTCCTCGCGGATAGCGAGCCGGACTTTCATCATTGTGAAATTCACTCGGGGCGAATCGCAGGAGTGCGTCAACTGCAGCCAGGCAATGTTCCTTGCTCAAGCAAACCCAGCGGTCCAGTTCTTCCCATGACGGATCAAGCTCGTAGAACAAATCACCCCATTCGCTCACAACAGGAGATGACAATGCAATCTCAATCCATGCGATTGCGTCTTCCTGAGGCAACTCACTTAACGACTTGCTCAGATCCGGATGTCGAATGTGAGAGCGTATTTCCGCAGCAGGCTCTTTCAGCAGTTGCTGAAGTATTCCTTTGAATCTCCGGCGTTGCCGCCAAAATCGCATTCGTCGGACAAGACGACCAAGCCACGACAATTGCGCATCCCCTTTTCACATGGACCTGACTGGAAAGCGAAACCCCTTGCGATCCCTCACCCTGATTCTTCGCTACGATTCAGAATCTGTCCCTCTCCCCCGAGGGGAGAGGGATTTCGATAATCTCTTCAAGATCGATTCAGTCCAGGCTCATCGTCACGGTCTTCAGCTCAGTGTAGTTGGCGAGGGCCGCTTCGCCGAGTTCGCGACCGATGCCGGACATTTTGAAGCCGCCGAAGGGGGCAGCGGCGTCGAAGACGTCGTAGCAGTTGACCCAGACCGTGCCTGCTTTCACTTTGGCAGCCAGGCTGTGGGCTTTCGCGATGTCGCGGGTCCAGACTGCGGCTGCAAGGCCGTAGAAGGTCTTGTTGGACCGCTCGATCACCTCATCGAATTCACGGAACGGCAACACGCTCATCACCGGGCCGAAGATTTCGTCTGTCGCGATGTCCATGTCGTCCGTCACGTTGTCGAACACGGTCGGCTCGACAAAGAAGCCCTTGTCGCCCCAGCGGCCGCCGCCCGTCCGGCAGTCGGCACCGGAGGATTTACCTCGTTCGATGTAGCCCATGATCTTCTCGAACTGATCCTTGTCCACCTGCGGCCCTTGAGCGGTCGCCGGGGAGAACGGGTCGCCCAGCTGGCGGTTCTTCGCCCGGTCGACCAGCCGCTCGACGAAGTCGCTGTGGATCGATTCCTCGACGAAGACCCGGCTGCCCGCACAACAGCACTGACCCTGGTTAAAGAACAGACCGAACTCGGCCCCCTGCACGGCCGCCTCAATGTCGCAGTCCGCGAAGACGACGTTGGGACTCTTGCCTCCCAGTTCGAGTGTGACCCGTTTGAGAGTCTGCGCCGCATCCCGCATGATGATCTGACCGACCTCGGTTGAACCTGTAAAGGCGACCTTGTCAACATCCGAATGGGCGACGATGGCAGCTCCCGTTTCACCAAATCCGCAGACGACGTTGATGACCCCCGGCGGGAATCCCGCTTCCATCGCGAGTTCCGCCATGCGCAGACATGACAGGGGCGTCTGCTCAGCCGGCTTCATCACGATGGTGCAACCAGCAGCGAGAGCCGGACCCCATTTCCAGGCAACCATCAATGCAGGGAAGTTCCACGGGATAATCTGACCGACGACGCCGACAGGCTCTCGGCGCGTGTAACAGAAGTAGTTGCCCCGGACGGGTATTGTGTCCCCTTTGATCTTGTCAGCCCACCCTGCGTAATAGCGGAGGCAGTCAATGACGAGCGGCAGGTCCGCGTTCAACGCATCGATGATCGGCTTCCCGTTGTCCAGCGTCTCCAGAGCGGCCAGTTCGACGATGTTCTGTTCAATCAGGTCAGCCAGCTTGAGCAGAAGAGCACCACGGTCGCGAGCGTCCATGTCATGCCATTCCCCTTCCTCAAACGCTCGTCGTGCCGCTTTGACGGCCCGGTCCACATCCTCAGCATTTGCCTGCGCGACATCAGTGATCTTCTCCTCGGTCGCCGGATGATAGGTCGCAAACGTTTCTCCCCTGACGGAGTCGCACCATTCGCCATTGATGAGCAACTGATTGCGACGAATCTGCGGGCGGGCAACGGGAGCGGTTTCGAGCGTAGCGGACATGGATCGTTCTCCTGAGTGCGATGGCGAATGACGTCGATGTTCGTCGGATGGAACCTCAACACCAGTATATCAACGAACCGGCCAACTGTTCACCATGAGCGGACGAGACTGGGGCGACCGAAAGAGAACCAGATGTTGAACAGGCTCCCGATTCGGTCTACGATCGGGAAGCGTTCAGTCGTCGCCGCACGGAATGTGCTGCCAGGGGGAGCATGCAGAGTGCAATCAAAGTGAGAAGCCAGGGGAAGATCGCAGTCACCAGAAGTACGATCCCTTGGATGATCCCCACCAAACTCTCGAACGAGTTTTGCCACGTCCGCTGCCAGCGTGTGACAAACGTGGGACTCTCTGCGGGCACGAAGGGGTCGATCTCCTTCAAAGTGAGATCAATTGTGGAGAGCGACGTCTGGTCAGCGAGAAACTTAAGCTGGCCCTGAAGCCGTTGCACCTCGCTGCGGACGCGGGAGAGTTCCTTTTCGATCACGAGAATATCCGGAAGCGCACGTGTCGTCTCAGTCATGTGGTCGAGAACTCTTTGTTCCTCCTGCTGCTTGTTACGGACGCGAGCCTCCAGATTAAAGAACTCCGATGGACTTCGTCAGTCGTTTCCTGTTGTTCCTGAACCTCGCCGATCTGGATGAGTGCGTTGACCAAGGGACGATACTGCATCACCGGAACACGAAGCGTCCACTGTCCCTGACGTGTCGATCTGGAGTAACCGCCCAACCGGAAACTGGCTATGAATCCACCGCATTCCGCTGTCAGTGATTCAACCTCCATTACCGCATCTCCCCAATCGGTGACTTCGATCGCAATGGTCGCGTGGTGGATCAACTTGCGTTCAGTGAGGGACTTGTCGGTGGAAAGCAGGGGGAACGATTTCGCTGGACTCATTTGCCGGTCGGGAGCTGACATGAGTCGACACCGAAGGAGTTTCTGCCTGCGATGGTGAACTGTGGGGGATCGTTTGTCCACACCCGCACACGAGAAGCACAAGCAGCGGCAGCGATCGGTGGGGCAGCATGCAAACCTCCGCACGATTACGTCAGCAAAAAAATGCCTCAGCTACGTGATTGATGCGCACGGATCGACGTATATTCCTCCCCAAAGTTCACACTCGAGGAATGAGTTTTCTCGACCAATCAGAAAGAGATGCAAAGCATTCATATGTTGGATTCCGATACGATTATCCGTTGGCGGGAATCGCTCGCCATGTGGTGACCCGTGCTGAAGGGTCGTCCAGACACTCAACGTCATACTCATGCGATCTCAGAAAGTCTTGTGCTTCAGTATCCGAAAGTCCGAGGTTTTCAAGTCCCGGTCGGTTGTGTTCGAAAAAGATCTCGCGGATTTGATGCTGTTGAAGCAATCGTTCGGCTCCACGGAGGACGAGCGGATCGGCACCCTCCGTGTCGATCTTGAGCACGTCAATCGGCTCGTTGTCGGTGATCACATCGTCCAGACGGACAACATCGACTTTGTACGATCGGGCCTGATCGGTTACGGCCAAGCTGCCCCAGCCGGTTTGTTCTTCATCGCCAGGATCAAACAACATGGTTGATTTGCGTTCACCCGCTGCCATCGGGATCAGCTGTAGTCGATCTTCAAATCGATTGTGAATCATATTTCGCCGGATGATGTCCTGATTTCTTTTCACAGGTTCGAAGGCGAGACATGTCGTCCGCGGACTGGTGGACAGCCATAGCAGGGGAAAGTAACCCATGTTGGCCCCGACATCGACGAGTCGTCCACCGCTTTGCGCTCGTTCAACCATTCGACGTGACAGGTCAAGTTCAAAGAAGCCCATCAAAGCAATACATTCACTGACGTAATCCGTCGGAACTAGGGATAGCATCTGACAACCAGGTGCCAGCGCGAGGTCAGCTTTCTCAAACAGGGGGGCGAATCTTTCCGGTTGTTTGCGGTAAAACCTGTAATAGATCAACCCCTTCCATCGGTTGGGGGCCAACTTCAGCAGAAGCGGTCGCTTCATTAATCATCTCCGGTCATGAAGTCACACGTTAAAGGACTTTCGCCCGATTCGCCTGCCAGCTGCCGTTTCGCGAATGACAACAGTCCTTGGAACAGCAGAGGATTGAAGCAGGACACGACATTGCGTGTCCATGCCACTTTCGGCATCAACCATGATGAAGGCCAAACCAAACGACTCAGTCGAGTTTCTGTACCCGTATGTTCTTGAAGTACACCTTGCTCACCGGGTCATGAGCCTGGAAGCAGAAGGTGCCTTCGCTGAGGTAACGCTGGTAATCTTCAGGATCGAACGGCTGCAGGGGGCGCTGGTGGTAGTCGACCACGATGATATCATTGAGTTCGACACGAATATGATCGTCTTTGACGGTGATGGTCTGCGTCCACCATTCGCCGTCGTCGATGTGTTTCTGCATGACGTTGACGACACTCCACAGGCTGCCGCTGCGAATCGGGTCAGCATGTGAGTTGTTCACCTGCGACTCATACCCCCAGTGAGGCCAGCCTTCCCCCTGAACCTTGGTGTGGAAGTAGATCCCGCTGTTGCTGTTGGGCTCCGTCTTGCAATCGACCTTGAGGACGAAATTCTTGAAAGGAGCAAGCTCGCCGACGTAGTACAGGTGGCTGCGAGGCCCGTTGGCGATGATCTGACCGTCCTTAATCGACCAGGAGTCCGGATTTTCGCTGATCTGCCAGTTGTCAAACGTCTTGCCGTCCCACAGGGAGACGAAACCCTCTTCGAGATTGTCGTCGGAAAACGTCGCGGCAGCGAATATTGTCAGTACCAGGAGTGCGGGTAACACGAAACTCATGCGCATTGTGGTGAGCTCCAACAATCTCGGGAGGTTGAATTCGCGGGAAATCGCACCACGATTTGAGGACACCCCCGGTCAGATGTCAATGCAAGCGCCGACCTCGAGACATCCGACCGCATCGTCACATACACAGGGACCGAATGTCAGCCACCAACAAGTGTTCGAGACGTTCGATTCGTCTCCGGGAAGTGATTGGAGTTTCCGCTGTTTCTCAATCCGGGCATCATGGTAAGTGTCGCGCGGCAGCTCGGATCGCAGGATGGCACAAGCTGTCTGACACTCGCGGAACCGCTCCGGCATCTGCATCAGACAGCACCAGATCCCCCGTTGCTGGACCAGTCTCAGGGCATACTGGGAGCAGGACTCGCCTTGATGCAACACTCGATGCGCACACAAAAACCCCTTGTAGGGGGAAATGAACCGTTGATAACCACGGATCAACACGGAAGCAGACATCGCAGGAAACGAGAGCGGGTATTCTGTCATCATGGAGAGGTCACAAAACGGTGTGGCTGCAAACTGTTTTCTTACTGGAACTTCCGCCCATAGCGAAGATTGCGGGAGGTTGCCCGTCCCCTATAATGTTCCTTCGCTGGTCTCTGAGGACAACGTGACCAGCCTTCCCACGGATCATCCCTATTTCGAATTGTTCTGGAACTCTCGTGCTACGCACTCATACTTGTGGCGACCTTCGCGCTGACCATGTTGACCAGACTGTGACCCTGTGCGGATGGGTCGACAAGTACCGTGACCACGGTGGCGTGGTCTTCGTCGACCTCCGGGACCGTTATGGCATCACTCAGGTGTCGTTCAAACTCGACAATGCCAGCGAGATTCAACATCAGGCACAGGAACTTCGACATGAAGATGTGATCCAGGTGACCGGGGATGTTGTCAGCCGAGGTGAGGGGAATATCAATCCAAAGCTTGCGACAGGCGAAATTGAGCTTCGTGCGCGGAAGTTGACCATCCTCAACAAGAGCCGCACGCCGCCGTTTGAGCCGAACGGGGAGTCACTCCCCAACGAGGAACTGCGATTGCAGTACCGCTTCATTGACCTGCGACGCCGGGCGTTGCAGAGGAACCTCACGTTACGTCATCAAATCTGCAAGGCAACGCGAGACTATTTTAACAATCTCAAGTTTCTGGAGATCGAGACACCCATTCTCGGCCGTTCGACGCCTGAAGGAGCGCGTGACTATCTGGTCCCGAGCCGGGTGCATGAGGGGGCCTTCTATGCGCTGCCGCAGTCGCCACAGTTGTTCAAACAGATTCTCATGGTCTCCGGGTACGACCGCTACTATCAGATTGCCCGCTGCTTCCGTGATGAAGACCTGCGTGCGGACCGGCAGCCGGAGTTCTCGCAGATCGACGTCGAGATGGCGTTCATCGAACTCGATGACATGCTCGGGGTGATCGACGGCCTGGTGGCCGCAATGGTCAAGGAAGTCCGGGGCGAAGAGATCACGCTTCCACTTCCGCGATACACTTATACCGAGGTCATGGAGAAGTATGGCTCCGATAAACCCGATCTGAGGTTCGGTCTGCCGATTGTGGAAGTCAGCGATCTCGTGAGTGAGAGTGACTTCGGCGTCTTCAAGAGTACCGTTCAAGGGGGCGGGCATGTCCGCGGTCTGTGCGTCAAAGGCGCAGCTGAGAAATACTCTCGCCGCATTCTCGATAACGACCTCAAGGGCATCGTCGGTGAATATGGTGCGAAGGGTCTGGCCTACTTCAAGGTCGCTGGCGGCAAGCTCGAGTCGTCCATCGCCAAGTTCTTCAATGATAAACAGCAAATGGCCATTGTGGAGCGGATGCAGGGAGAGGACGGCGACCTGCTGTTGTTCATTGCGGACAGCTGGAAGGTGAGCTGCGCCTCTCTCGCCGCTTTGCGAAATTACCTGGGGAGAGATCTCAAGCTGTACGACCCTAAGTCGATGTTGACCTACTGGGTCGTTGACTTCCCGCTCGTCTCGTGGAACGCGGATGAGAAACGCTGGGACGCGGAGCATCACATGTTCTGCTCGATTCACCCGGACGATGTGGAACTGATGAAGACCGATCCGGGCAAAGTCCGCGCACAGTCGTACGACCTCGTCTGCAATGGCTACGAGGCTGCAAGTGGCAGCATTCGTATTCACGATCCGGCCATTCAGCAGCAGGTCTTCGATCTGCTGAACATCAACGCTGAGGAAGCTGAGCAACGTTTCGGCTTCCTCCTGCAGGCCCTGCGCTACGGTGCCCCTCCCCACGGAGGGATCGCCCTCGGCCTCGACCGCTGGGTGATGCTGTTTGCCGGGTCGGAGAATATCCGCGATGTGATTGCCTTCCCCAAGACGCAACGAGCCAGCGACCTGATGCTCGGCGCACCTTCGGACGTCGATTCACAGCAACTCAAGGACCTGCACATCAAGCTCGATCTGCAGAATTAGTGGCTCATCGAACCTGGGATGACGGCTCCTCTGCGATCGGCGGCCGCATCTTCCATGCGTCGCTGATCAAAACAATCCAGCTGATAGACCTTCGATGGACCACGAGTACGCCTCTCGGTCATGATGCGGTGCCATCGTCGGCGTCATCAGGCGGCCCGGCGCATCTGTCGTCGGCTCGGTAGTTTCCAGTCTGTCTTGAATGTGACGTAGTTGATCAGCATCGAGCGACGTTCCTTCTGGATTTCCTTCTTTTCCAGCCCATGCCAGGTGTTGTCACCGGGAGCGAACAGATAGCCGAGGTTGTTCCGATAGGGAACCGTCTTCACCAGTTGGCGGTTGTCATCATAGATGTCGGTTCCCAGGTTTTCAGACTCGTTGTACGGATTGGCATAGATCAGCATGGACATCAGTTTTTCCTTGATGTCCGTATGCGGTTTGAGCCAGAACCCCTTGCGGTCAGCGATGACTTCCACACGCAAGTAGGCATCGTTCAGATCGCGACCGAGATTCGCTTCAAACCAGTCAAGAGTTTCGGGCGACATGAGTTCATTGATGAGATTCCTGATCGCAGGAAACTGAAGGATATTGTCGCGACCGATATAACATCGGAGTTTTCCATCGAGGCCGCCTCCCCCGTTGTCCGCGGCACGCGTGCCATCGTATGCGCGCGGGACGTCAGGGATCGCAGTTTTCACCATCTCCGTCAAGGTATCATCATCGAGCGGGCTCTCGACCAACCAGTGCCGGTAGGGATAATCGCATTGCTCGGTCGTGTTACGCAGCGCGTGTAACAGCGTGTTCATGGCAGCCGATCCTTTCCTGAATGAGGTGTGCCACTCGCGGGGTGTCATTGGGAATGCGGTAGGTCCAGTCTGTCAGTCGACCAGTGAACTCCCGTGTGATTCCCTTTTGCTGAAATGATTCGTGGAACCGTCGAAATCGAACCGCCCGGCTTCGCTCTGTCAGAGTTTCGACAAACACAGGTTTTCCCGTTGCGGCCGCTTCGGTAATCATCGACACCGAATCTCCCGTAACGATTACATGCGAAGCGAGGCTGAGCGCAGACAAGTAGGGATTCGTTCCCTCACGATTCCAGACGTAGTGCTTCTCTCCGAAGGTTCGTGCAAGCTCGGTACAAAGCTCCGCAGGAGTGCGGTTAGAAGGGAGAACCACCAGACGCATATGGTGAGTCTCCCCCAGGATGTTCAGTTTGTCGAAGAATCGTCGGACGTCCGATTTGCTGAAAGAATAGTAACCGTTAGGACCTCCAATCAGGACGGGCACGACAGTTTGTCCGGCGGGGGAGAGTTCCTTTGCAATCGAAGCTCGACGTGCCTCTTCCAACCGTGCAGAGGTAATGTGATGGATGGCCCCCGTGGTCAGGAAAACATTTTTCCCCCGAAGGTAATCGTGCTCGGGCACAACCACGATGTCGAATAGACTGGGATCAACCTTGGGGTCCTGAATTTGGACTGTCAGTGTGCGTGATCCAAAGCGACGCTTGAGGGCGAGCGCAGGAATGACCCCATGCCGACCGCAGGAGAGAATCAGTTGCGGCGGTTCGTCGGTTGCGATCAAACTAGGATCCGACAACGAACCGGACGAGCGGGGAATCAGTGCCATCGGAACCCACCGCCACGGAAAGCCAAGTCGCGTTGACTTGCATTCGTACGGCAATCCGACCGCCTGAGCGAGACCCGTCATCTGGCTGATCATGCCGGCCATGCCCTTACTCAGGCACCAGCACGGCACGATCCCGGATGGGTCGTTGATTTGGATGGGGTTCATGGCAGGGGAAGCTCAACGGCTTTCCAGAAAGCCTGAGAGGATGGGAGCGGATGTCTATCCCCAACTCGTATCAGCGTCAAGTCGATCTGAGCAGAGAATGCGATCGAACGATATTGAGCGGCAGATTCGGCGCTTGAGTGACTCCAAATCGCGTGATCCTGCGTATTCTTGCAGAACTCTATTCGGAACAGGCTGCAGAGCTGCTAGATCAACGGGATCAATACAGGATCATGGAGTGACCAGCAAACGGATGCGAAGTTCTGTTCAAAACTGGACAGATCTCGCGGATAAGGGCGTTCCCTCGCGAGGAACTCATCACTCCAAGTGGCGATGGAGGCTTCTGATGGAGAGGATGCTGACTCAACTGATCAGCAGGACGATCGAGCCGGAAATGGTAATGAGTGCGTTCTCTGCCGCCTTCACGGGCTACTTCTGGCTGATCAAAGCTCGCAAGGAAAAGCCCGCACTGACCATCGTCCAACTCCGGAACTTTCGCACGTCCCTGAGAAGTTCGCAGAACGGCTCGGGTGGGAAACGCCTGGGGCTCACCCAAGTGGAACCGTGCGGCATACTCGTCGCCAATAACAGCATTCGTCAGAACGCCATTATCGGCTTCGACTGTTACCTCAAATACCGAGGCGAGACGATCAAAGGGGATTGGGGCTACGTCAACGACGACACACCGCCGTGGAACATCGGCCCCGAGTCGGCTATTTCGATGTCACTTGCCTGCTTCTTCGATGTGCCCGAAGATTGCGAGGTCCCTGAAGACATGAACTTCCGCGTCGAGTTCAAAACGGCCAGCGGCAAACGTTTCCCACATTTGTTCTCGATCAAAGCCCCCGAGCTGTAACATCCGAGGCCGAAGCATTCTCACAGGGCCCGTTGGTGAGATGTCACACCTATTCGTCGCTAACGCTCCGGGCTCTGACTCTGTCTTGCAGCCATTCTTTTCACGGCTTCATCGGCAATGACGCCCAGCAGAATCACAAGGCCGATGATGGCGAACTCCAGTTGCGACGGGATGCCGATCAGGTTGATGGAGTTGTAGAGCACACGCATCACAGCGGCTCCGATGACGACGCCGAGGATTGTCCCTTCGCCGCCCCGCAGACTACACCCACCCAGGACCGCTGCCGCAATCGCATAGAGTTCGTAGAAGTTCCCGTGCGATGCTGGCTGAATCGAGTTGGTGTCGAGTGCAAACAGGATGCCCCCCAAACCGGCTGCGAGTGAGCAGAGAACGTAGGCGAGCAGAATCATGCGGTCGGTGTTGATGCCGCTGAAACGGGCAGCCTCTTCATTGTTACCAAGGGCCAGGAGATAGCGACCGTAGATCGTCTGATTCAGAAACACTGATGCCACAAACGCCAGCACCATCAACAGGATCAAAGGAGCCGGCACAAGGGTCTCTCCGAGCGGCGTCTTTCCAAGCAACCAGAGAATCGCACAGCCACTTGTCAACAGCAACGGCGCAGTAGCTGCTGTCCCAGCGATGCGAACGGCTCGGCGTCCCAGCCATGCCAGAGACGCCATCAAGAGGCCAAGCGACGAGAACACCGTCATGATCCGCCACGTGCGCGCCCATGCTGGGCCCAGCCAGAACTGATCATCCGGCCATCCGACGAGGGTTGTCGCTGCCCAAACAAGACCAGCGGCAGCGATCGCCAGCAGCACCGGGAACACGATCGGTCGGGGGCTGCGTAACGCCAACACGACCGTCAGCCAGACGGCACCAACCGGTACCAACCATCCGGCACGCGTCATCCACAATCGGGGAAGCCCGACCGCATCCGGATGCACACGTGTTGTCCACGCAGGAAAGTCGAGCGGACCAAGTGAGACCAATGTGCCAGCCGACTCGATCTGATAGCCCATCGCAAACCGAGATCCACCGATCACGATCAACAGCAGGCCCAAGACTACTCCCACTGCAGGAAGTTGCCACCTTGCGGTCTTCGCCTCATCAGAACCGGCCAACCCGGAGCGTCCACGAATCAACCGCCAGCCGCACCAGAGTGTCACGCCAACGCCAGCCAGCAATGCGAGAAAGGCCACCGAGCATGGCTTGCCGATCGCCAGCAATCGCAAAGAGTCATTGAAATCACTCCCGAAACCTTTCGTTTGATCGGATGTCAGCCAGCGGGCCAGTCCGCGATAGACCAGCAGGCCGCACAGGGTCACGATGAACGGCTGTAGTCGCATCTTGGTGATGAGCAATCCATGCGTCAGCCCAATTAGGAGCGACAACAGCATCACGGCTGCGAGCGACTTGGGCACGGACCACCCTCGATCAACGAGCAGCATCGGCAGCAGGCAACCCACCAGGCCGATTACCGAGCCGATCGACAGATCGATCCCCCCCGTGATGATGACCATCGCCACCCCCACGCCAATAATGCCGTACAAGGCACTGTGACGCACGATGTTCTGCATGTTGAACGGCTTGACGAACGCATCCGTCAACAGCGTCGTGCCGATACACACGAACACCAGCAGCAACAGGATGCCCAGAATCTTGTTCATGTGAATTGTGGGTTGAGGCCTTTTGTAGCTGAACTCGCCAGAGTTCAGAGAATCTGCTTGTGGTTCCGAATCGCTGAATTCTGGCGAATCCAGCTACCACAAAGCTATGCCGTGTGTGCACCTCCGGTGGCAAGCTGCATCACGGCTTCTTCACTCAGTTGATCGCGAGTCAATTCACCGGTCATCCGACCCTCGTGCATGACGAGCGTCCGGTCCGACATTCCCAGAATCTCCTCCATCTCACTCGACACGAACAGAACGGCCACCCCCTGCGCTGCGAGTGTCTCCATCAGTGAGTAAATCTCCTGCTTGGCTCCAATGTCGATCCCTCGTGTTGGCTCATCAAGCAGCAACACACGGGGCGACATCGACAGCCACTTGCCGATGACGACCTTCTGTTGATTGCCACCAGAGAGAAATCGCACGGTCTGTTCTGCAGACGGCGTCTTGATCTTCAGTTGATCGATCATGAGTTTCGTGTCGGTTCGCTCGGCCACCGCATTGCGAAAGATGCCCAGCCGTCGATTGCGGCGCAAACTTGCGAGACTCACATTGGATCTCACCGGCATCTCAATCACCAGTCCCTCCCCCTTGCGATCCTCGGGGACAAGCGCCAGCCCTGCGTTGATCGCATCTCGACTGCTGTTGAGTGAGATGGGCCGACCAGCGACCTTGACCGTGCCACCGAGAATCGGGTCGACGCCGAACAGGGCTCGCAACATCTCCGTTCGTCCGGCTCCGACCAACCCGGCAACACCAACGATTTCGCCCGCTCGCACGCTGAACGACAACTCCCGCTCGGGATGAGCCGACGTGCGCAAGCCCTGCACCTCCAACAATCGTTCACCCGGCTCGTGGGATTGCCTCGCATAGAATTGCGAGATATCCCGGCCCACCATCATCTGGACCATGGCAGCGTGCGTGATTTCGTGACTGCTGAGATCCCCTGCGTTCTCGCCATCTCTCAGCACACAGACGCGATTCGCCAGTTCCTTCACCTCTCCCAATCGGTGTGAGATGTAGATGATGCTCACGCCTCGCTCACGCAGATCGCGGATGACCTCAAACAGTCGTTGTGATTCGCCACTCGACAGGCTGGAGGTCGGCTCGTCCATGATGATCACTCGCGCATCGACGGACAGAGCCTTTGCAATCTCGACAAGTTGCTGACGTCCGATGGAGAGCGAGCCGGCGAGCATGTCCGGTGACACGTCGAGTCCGACGAGTGACAACACCCGTTTTGATTCCTCACGGATTTTTTGTTTGTCAATCAGGCCGAATCGTCGCGGCTCGCGGCCAAGAAAGATGTTGGCTCCGACATCGAGGTTTCCGGAGAGATTGAGCTCCTGATGGATCAGTGCGATGCCGTGATCCAGGGCAGTGTGGACGGAGTCAATCACGACCGGTCGTCCGTCAATCCGCGTCTCTCCTGTGTCCGGCAATTGCACACCGGCGAGGATTTTCATCAGCGTGCTCTTACCCGCCCCGTTCTCGCCGATGACCGCGAGGACTTCACCCCTGTTGAGCGTCAGATCAACCTCGTGCAACGCTCGCACACCGGGGAACGACTTGCAGATTCGATGAACCGACAGCAATGGTGTCTCAGCAGCATCCGTCATGAGCGAGTCTGCCTCACTCACTGGTCCTGAGTTGCTGGAACATCAGCCGAGGCCTTCTCTCGATCAAGGACTTCCCGTACGAGTTCCCCACACATGCGGCCTGCGTCGTAATTGCTCATGCCCACGTAACAGATGCGATTTGTAGTCGGAGCATCTGAGTCGTGCGTAATGAGGTTCGTCTGCTCCCCGCATGTGTTGAGGATGTCTGCCTCGTTCTCCGGATCGATGGGACTGACCGCGATCCCGTCAACCCCCAAGGTCAGCAACTCCTCCAACATACGACGCTGGTCAGCAACACCTTCAGGCGGCATGCGCACCTCAACGTTGACACCAAACTCCTTGCCCGCTGTACGGGCTCCCGCTTCCGCGATCACCCAGAAGGAAGCGATGCCATTCGTTACAAATGCCACCGTTGGACGATCACCGGACGCCGTCTCACTCAGGCTCTCGGCTGCCCCTTGTTCTCCGGCATCAAGCAGCTCTTTGAGATGTGACCGGAATTCGACAACATTCTCTTGCGTGATCTTCTTTGCAGGAATGTCGAGGAAACCCCCTTCGGGGATAACGCTGTCATCGTCTCTTGCCAGACCGGCGAGAATCCGGACCGACTCGAATCCATAACGATACGGATCCTGCACGACGGTTCCGTAACAATATCCATCTTCGATGGCCTGCAATGTCTCGTCGGCCTCATCAAACCCGACGACATTGACTTCTCCCAGCTTTCCGGCTCCCAGAAGCGCTTCCAAAATATTTGGAGGATTGTAAGCAAACAACCCAACCATACAGGCCAGATTGGGGTGTGCTGTCAGCGCGTCTTCTGCTTGCGATTTGGCTTTCGAGAAGTCGAAGTTGTCCGTGCGGGTACCCAGAATGGAAACACCGTTTCCGCCGACAATTTGTCCCGGCTCATCGAAATTCTCCGGGTCGTACGCTCGCCCTACCAGCTCATCGATCAGACCTTGACGTCTTAGCCTGGCGTTATCCTGCTCGATCCTCCCCACAAAGAGCATGACCTCTTGCCGGTTTTCAGACTCGGGGGTCCAGGTACCGCCGTCTGATTTACTATTGGCTCCCTGTTGCGGCACTTCGCCCGGACAACCGGGAAGTGTGACGATCAGCAAAAGCCCGGCAAGGATGGCGAACGGTCCTTGCCATAGTTTGTCCGACAGCATCAGGTGATCCTCTATGAGAGCAGAAAACTCGTGTGATCACGCCACGATACAACTGCAGGAAATGCAAGTCAACGAGCCTGAAACTGTCAGCGGTCACACGATCGGGGTCTTCGAGGTGGGATGAGCTCCCATCATGTTGGCCCTTATCGGCCAGAGAGCCTTTGAACCTCTTCGGCACTCAATGCTCGATCAAACACAGCGATCTCGTCCAGTCGACCTTCCCAGGTTGACTCATGATCGCCGCGTCCCCCGAAGAGCATATCGCTGATGCCCGATGACGACCGCGTGGGCGACGTGACTTCGATTTCCGGGTTTGCACCACCATCGAGGTAGATTCGGACTTCATTCCCCTTTCGTACAAGAGCCACGTGGTGCCAAGTCCAGCGATCAATCGTTGACTGGCCTGCAACCATCTCTCCATCGTGAAGATAGACAATTCGACCGCTGTGGCTTGTTCCGCCAACTCCCAGATGATCACCCTCTCGCGTGAGGCCGTGGTCCCGGCCGCGTGAGAACATCCAGCCGGCGATCTCGCGGGCATCGGTCGGCATCCCGTTCCAGCACCATAGCGAGACCGAATACTCGTCCCCCAGATCGGCGATCCGTGACGTCATCCGTCCGCCGGCGAAGTGAGCAGCGCGATTCGTCTCTCCATCTCGGCAGAAGCTCTCAGAAAGCGGACCCTCCAGAAAATACACCACTCCCGGATCGTAAATGGCCTCGTGATCGTGACCAGAGGAATCGACTGCACGTGGGGCGGAGAACTCATCCATCCGCCAGTAGGCGATCGGCCGAGCATCGAGCACTGCCTGCGCGACGGTTCCTCGACTTTGTCGATAAGGACGTCGCTGCTGCTTAGCAATCTGTTCGAGCAGTTGCAGGTCCGCCTCGACAATCTTCGGCTCTGCATTGACTTCAAGGCCGGCAGACCGTGCGGCCCACGTGTTGTAGCCGCCGAGGAGGTGCTGTTCCGGCGGTGGGATATACCCGTCCCCCCCGTTGGCCAGTTCGATCACCATCGTCTTTGCCAACGGACTTTGCAGCTTGAGTTTCAGTCCGGTCAGTGCGTACGTCTCCGTCGGCGTGGTCGCGATTGCGATGTCACCGATCCGCAGTGCCTGTGCAACGATCTCCGTCGACTGCCGCTCGTGTAGGATGATCTGTTCTCGTGCATAGACTTCTGAGGTCTCCTTCGGCAGACGGTCACCCAACTCTGCGACGACTCCCTGAGCCCAATTCAGTCGCTGCTGGTCCGGCACACGATAGTTCATAGGTAACCGGGACTCGGCCATCGCGAGATCGACATCGGATCTGTACTCGACCGTTTCGTAGGCATTCAAGGCGATCTGCAGCAGCCCCTCCGAGAACTCATCGATCTTCTGAGCATCATTTCGCTCGTCAGCCGGGATCGTGTAGTCACGTCGCCAGATGTCCCCACTGCATCCGTGTGACATCACCCCCACAAACGTCGGATGCCCATCACCAGTGTCTTTGTCGAAGTGTTGCTGCAGGCCTTCGCAGAACAGGCCAAAGTAATCTGCACTCAAAGCCTGATCGCTGAAGTAGTGCATGGAGAAGTTTGCGAGGACCGCGATCGGCCTCCCTTCAAGCGACTGGAAGGCAATCAGTGACAGGTCCGGGTCTTCCGGTCCAGACTCGCCTGTCACGTCATCCCAGTTGGCCCCCGCATGCATGTTGGCACGCACCGTCGGATTGCCGAACGGATCGATCGCAACCCGGTCGGGACGGCGAATCCACCGCCGAAGCGCCGTGTACTCAGCCGCATTGGCGACGGCCCAACCCACCTTTGCCGGCTCCAGATTCGCCTCCGCTGCTGCGATTGCTTCTGCAATTTTCTCTCTCAGGAAGGGCACATACGCATCATCCTGTTCGGTTCCCAGACAGCTCATCGAGGAAGGGGCCGAATGCGTGTGGGTCGCAGAGATGAGCATTCGGTCCGGAGCAATCTCCGTTCGTGTGGCTGCGAGCGATTTGGCATCATCGAGCAACGGGCGAGGCATCATGCAGCTGTCGACGACCACGATCGCCAAACGTTCGTTGCCGTCGTCCAGCACAATCGCCCGCGCATGCAACCGGGTGTTGACGGTATCGACCGTGCGGCTGAGCATGCCCCCGTTGACCAGCACCGGCAATTGAGTCGGTGTCACGTCAACAATCGCAGCTCCCGCTCTGAACTCAGACGACTCAGCGGTGGTCACGAGTAGGGGAGACAAGCAAAGCAGCCAACATCTCAATTGCATCTTCATCGGCGGTTCCTGTCGCGGGTGCTTCGACGATTCGGCGGGTTTCTTGGAGACATCAGTGATCGTGCCCTGTTGCACGACACTCCCGGAACTGACATCATACTTGTCTCGCCCTCCTCGCACACCCGCCAGTCCTCTCACCACTCGAAGGGAGCCCATCATGTTGAACCGACGATCGTTTCTGGCTGCGTCCACGGCCGCTCTCGCGACCCCCCTGCTTGGTACCTCTGCAGCCTTGGCCTCCCAGAATTCGAAGCGAAAGAAGATCGCCTTCATCGGCACGGTCGTCTTTCGACATTCACATGCTCAACACTTCCTCGACCGGCACGCCATGGGCTACACGTGGAAGGGACAATGGCAGGAACCACGATTCGACGTCGCCTCCGTGTACCTCGACCAGTTTCCGGAAAACGATCTCGGACGGGAACGGATCGAGAAATACAAGCTCAACCAGTTCGACAGCATTGCCGAGGCACTCACGCTCGGCGGGGACAAGCTTGCGGTCGATGGAGTCGTGATCATCGCCGAGCATGGCGATTATCCGCGAAACGAGAAGGGACAGACACGATACCCCCGATACCAGTTCTTCAAGGAAGTGGTGAAGGTCTTCGAAGACAGCGGACGAGCGGTCCCGGTCTTCAACGACAAACATCTCTCGACCAAATGGGAGGAATGTCAGGAGATGGTCGACGATTCGCGACGCCTGGGCTTCCCGTTCCTGGCAGGCTCATCGTTGCCCGTCACCTGGCGGTTGCCTTCCCTCGATATGCCCTTCGACGTTCCCCTCACGGAATCCGTATGCGTCGGGTATGGCGGTGTCGACAGTTATGACTTCCACGCATTAGAGACTGCGCAGTGCATGTCCGAAAGACGCAAAGGAGGCGAAGTCGGCATCGAGAGTGTCCATGCGGTACGTGGTGAAAAGATGTGGGAAATGCTGGCTGGGTCGGATCGGGAAACGACCCGACGATTGATGGTGTCGGCCCTGTGTTGCAGCCATAACCTGCCGGTGGAAGGCGGCTTTCCCACAGACCCGGTTACCTTTGAGTGGGCCAGAAGAACGCTCCCCAACACGACAGCCTACTTCATCCAGCATCGCGACGGTTTCCGCACAACGATGTTCCTCACGGGCATCAGCGACTTCAATTATGCTGGTCTTCGCAGCGACACGAACGAGATCGTCTCCTGTCAGATGTATCTCCCCATGCCGGGGACAAGCGCGACGACGGCTGACTTTTTCAATCCGCTGGCACGCCACATTGAGACGCTCGTTCTCGAAGACCGGGCCCCTTACCCAGTCGAACGCACGCTGTTGACGTCCGGCATGGTCATCGGCGGCGTCGAGTCTCTCCATGCTGGAGAGGTCGAATTCGCCACGCCCGAAATGGCCGTCAAGTACCAGGGACCACGCGAGTCGAACTTCCGCGGGGCTGACGCGTGATGAATCATTGACAAGGAGACCAGGGGAGGGGGAGACACGGAGACTCACAACTGAGCAATCCTGGTGTCCCCTTGTCACCCTCTCTCCTTGTCATCGAGTGTCCTCGTAGCGCTCCTCGATGGTTTTCTCCTTCGTCGCGGGAACATCCTCGAACATCGAGCGGACGACTCGGATCACGCCACGGACCATTTCGTCCTCGACTTCGGGAGCCCAGCCAACCGGCGATGCATACTGGATGCGGATGACCTGGGCCTGATAGGCATCGACACGCACCAGTTCTCGCGTGGGGATGTACAGGTTATGTTCGCCCATGTAGGCGAATACCATCATCGGCAGGCCGAAACGGCGGAGTTGATCCTTGATCCGCATGCCGATGGGAGCACAGACTTCGCCCTGCATGGCGACAAGGGCCATGGGACCGATGCGTGTCACGATCACCTCTTCGTACTCACACGGAAACTCCCGAGGCACATCGTACTCACGCACCAGAAACCCATCATCTGTGCAGACACGATCGGTCGTCAGCTTGGGAAATGGGATGTTCTCTTCGTGATGTTTGAGGAGTTGACGGATCCAGTTTGTGCCTCGATCCGGATGCGGATAGGGGACCAACCCGATCTCTGTCGGGACCTTTTGGTCCTGGACTAGTTTTTTGGTCTCTTCGTAAGAAAGCGGTTCAGCCAACGGCAACGGAATGACTTCCAGCTTGGAACTGATCGGACCAGTCACATCTTCGAGCGGACCGCGAGTGATCGTTAACACAGCATCGGCCAATTCATGGCCTAGTTCGTGCATCTGCTCTTTGGTGCCGTACATAATGACACCTCGGTCGGGGAACTGGTTGCCACCGCACGCGTCCGCATACATGGCGAGGACACCGGGCATTGCCTGTTCGATCTCGTCAATGGCATATCCCGGATGGCCCGTGTCGATTTCCGTGCGAGAGAACTGCAGAGGATGCGTTGGGTGATTGAAGAGCAGAGCGATCGGCTGCTCATCCACATCGATCCGCATCACCTGAATTTCGGAGTCGACCGGTGCATGCCCCACACTCTGCACGAAGTAACCGTTTCCGCTGCCAATCTTGACGGTCGCCGGTCCATGCTCAGCCGCCATTGCCTGTTTGATCAGTTCGAAGCTGCGATCAGCCAGCCAGCGGCCGTACTCGAAATTGTCCGGCACAATTTGTATGGGAGCCGCATGATTGTGCGTCGAGAGGATGATCAGCCTGGACGCATCAATGTCGAGTTCGTCTTTGCAGCGTTCTCGCAAGATTGGAGTTGCGACATCGAGGCAGTTGAGGTCGTAGGTCAGAATCACTAATCGCTGCCGTCCGTCATTGAGGACCAGCGCCCGGGCGTAGATGTCGTGTGTGACTCCTGATGACTTCACCCCCATGACGAGTGTCAACGGCTCGGCATCCTTGGGAGTGATGACGGCTTTCGCGGTCCCTGCCTGCATGACGATTGCATCATCCGGAAATGCCGCTTGTGACATCAGTGCCAGACAAACGATCGCCCAAGAGCAATGGATCAACTTCATCACGTCTCATTCTGAAGAGTTAAGGAGTCGTCATTTTGCTGCCACAAATGCAACAACTGAGATCGCCACGCACCTCCAAGGCAGTATTGGTCGTCACCATCATACTTGCATCCGTTGTCAACAACATCATTCAGCGACCAACCGGGTCTCCAATCCCCTTGCCCTCGGCTTGGGGTCGGTCGCTTGTCCCGCTACGATGACCGCCCCATGTCACGCACGACCTTCCGATTGATTCTGCTCGTCTCCTGTGCCCATGCACTGGTGCATGTCTTCGAGCTTGCGCTGCCCAGCGTCGAGCAGATGATCGGGGCGGAGTTTCATGTGGGTACCAAACAGACGGGGCTGCTGGGAACCGTTTGGCGAATTCCCTTCGGTGTGGGAGCCGTGTTCACCGGTTGGCTGGTCGACCGATACGGATCAAAACGATTGCTGCTCATCTACCTGGCCGGATGTTCGGCCATGTGCCTGATCGCCGGAGTGGCCCGCACGTTCGACGGGGTGTTTGTGGCGATGCTGTGCATGGGGTGTTTTGCCAGCATCTATCATCCGGCGGGATTAGCACTCATCTCGCATGAGACGACGCCGGAGACACGCGGCGCGGCCCTTGGCTGGCATGGGATCTTCGGCTCGATCGGCATCGCAGGGGCTCCCTTCCTCGCTGGAATCGTGTTCGCCAGCGGGGAGGTGACGTGGCGAGAGTACTACATGGCCCTGGCAATCCCCGGACTCGCTTTGATGCTCCTGATGGCCTTCCGACTTCGTGAGACACACCCGGTCCATCGGCAAGATGAGACGAATCGAACGGTGACTGCCGCGACGCATCAAGATCAGGGGAACTGGCGGCGATACTCCATCCTGCTGATCACGGGGGTCCTCTCCGGCTTTATCTACGCAGCATTCATGCACTTCCTGCCGAGATACCTGGATGATGCGGGATTCTCCGTTGCCGGAGTCTCGGCAGCAGGTCTCCGCAACCGATTGGCGGCATTGGTACTGGCGTGTGGGATCGTGGGACAGTCCGTCGCCGGCAAGTTCGCCAAGCCCGGACGACTGGAATGGGGACTGACGGTGATTCTGTTTGCGAATGCACCCTTGCTGTTGTGGATGGCCTTCGCCTCCGGTCATGCGAGAGTGGCTGCGACGTGTCTGCTCGCCCTGGTCCACTTCATGAATCAGCCGTTTTACAACAGCCTGATCGCAGAGTATGTCACGGCCCGGCGTCGCAGTCTGGGCTACGGCTTCAGCAACATGGTGTGCTTCAGTCTCGGCGGATTGGGGCCGACATTTGCCGGCTTCATCAAGAGCGATGAGTGGACGTACGGCGGACTCGCGATCGTCGCAGCACTCGGTGGGTGCGTGTCGCTCGTGCTCGCGATGTCCCGCAGTCGTCAGTAAAGCTCTGCGATGGGGTCTTGCTTGGAGAGGTACTGCGGTCGGCCGGACGGGTCGCGGAGCGTCGTGTGGCTCGTGTCGATCCCGAGGTTCCGGTAGACCGTGGCGAAGATCTCCTGCACATCAACAGGTCGTGTCTGAGCACGCTCGCCGAGGCGGTTGGTGCTGCCGATTGCCTGACCGGTCCGCATCCCGCCGCCAGCCATGAAGGCACAGCTGACCTCTGTCCAGTGATCGCGACCGCCACCGGAGTTGATCTTCGGCGTGCGGCCGAATTCGCCCCAGACGAGGACGGTGACATCGTCCAGAATCCCCCGCTCATCGAGATCCGTAATGAGTGCGGAAACCCCCTGATCCAGCTTGGGGCCATGATCACGGACCAGCCCCTCGTTGTCTCCGTGACTGTCCCATCGGCCGTAACTCATCGAGACGCAGCGGACCCCTGCCTCGACAAGTCGTCGAGCCATCAGGATGTGCTCGTTGATGGTGGGCGATCCGTCATACTGAAACCGGTAGGGCTTCCCGTCTCCGTACCGCTCACGAAGTGCAGGATCTTCCTTTGAGAGATCGAGGGCATCGATCAGCTTGCTGGAGGTGAGCACATCAAATGCGCGCTGCTCATAAGCGTCGAGAGCTTCGAGCTTTCCCGAGGCGTCGACGTCGCGGCGGAGTTTGTCGATGCTGCCCAGGAGTTGCTTGCGGTTGTCCAAGCGGTCGAGGGTGATGCCGTTGAGCTTCATGTCGGCCATGCCCTGGCCATTGGGCTGGAAGGGAGAGTAGGTCGGGCCGAGGAAACCGGGCGTGCCGGGGTCCTTCCATACGCCGACATCTGCGAGGCCGACATACGGCGGCACACTCCGATCGACCGGTCCCTGCAACTTCGTGAGTACACTGCCGAGTGCGGGGTGTCCCCCCATGGAACGGAGTTCGGAGTAACGCCATCCGGTCATGCACTGAAATGAGTCGTGACGTCCTTCGCAGCCCACGACGGCACGAAGCACGACGGACTTATCCATCAACTGGGCGAGTTTGGGAAAGCACTCGCAAATCTGAATGCCCGGAACATTCGTCGAAATCGGTTGAAACGGACCGCGAATTTCCTTGGGAGCTTCGGTCTTGATCTCCCACATGTCCTGATGCGGAGGCCCTCCGCCCAGAAAAATGTTGATGACCGCCTTGTGCCCCAGCGACGTCCCACTGGCGGCCTCGGCCCGGTAGATGTCAGCCAGATTTAGACCCGCTGCCCCGACCCCCAAGGCTCCGATCTTGAGAAATGACCTGCGAGAGACACCGTCGCAGTACGCTGCTCGAGAGGATTTCGATCCATACAATGTCAGCATAATCTCTCCGATGCTCGGGGAACTTGGCCTGAGAATCCCGATTTTCCCTGATCCTGATTATCCCATGCCCGATCGTGTCCGTCTAGGTGAGACGTTCTCGCTTCTGGTGAGATTGAAACCTGACTTGCGGAGGGGGAAGGAAACTTCTTGACTCGTCTCCACCGCTGAATAGACTGAATTTGATGCGGTGCCCTGCCCGCATGGGCTGATTGAATGGATTGTTGCAGCTGTGTCGATCACAGGCGTGCTCCGGTTCACGCAACCTTGGACGAGTCTGTTGAAGTCTGAGCAGGAGGCGATCGACACTATACATGAGGGCATCTGTCTGCGCAGTTGTTAAGCTAAGGGTCTGCGTGCGGACCACACTGAAAACAAGGAACTTCTCATGGCCTCGTCCGACAAGCCGACTGCCGTCCATTTCACGCTCATCTTCTTCGTGATGGCGACGCTGATCCTCGCAGTGATGACTTACCTCAACTGGCGAGACCTGAAGGACGTGAACGCGAGCCTTGAGACCACAAAAGCCGACCTCGGTAAGGCCAATACCGGAATTGCCAACCGCATCGCTGAGATCGATGCGATGAAAGAAGCGTTAGGCTATAACTTCCCGGATGTCGGAGCGGCTGGCAGTGCAGGAACGGTTTTGGGCCAGTTGAGTACGGACCTGGCATCGTTCGGTCGGGACTTGCAGGAGCCCACCGTCGCTGCAACAGCCGTCGCCTTGAGGACCCGAATCAGCCAGCTGGAGTCGGAACTCCTATCAACGCAACAGTCGCTTGAGGAAGTTCAATCGCAACTCCTGGCAGTTCAATCGAGATACCAGGGACAGGTTGACGAGATCCAGAAATCGCAACAGGGGTCCGAATCCAACCTGCAGAAGAACATAGCCGATCGTGACGAAGTCGTTCGACAGAAGGACGCCGAACTCACTCAACTGCGATCCGATTACAACACGGCAAAGGTTCAGATCGGCCAGCTTGGCGACCAGATGGAGTCCATGCGCAGAGGATTTGAAGAAGATTTGGCAGAGCTGACAAAATTTAACACTCAACTTCGCCAAGAATTGGACCAAGTCAACCGTGTGAGCTTTGAAGTCCCGGATGGCAAGATTCGTCGCGTGGACAACAACACGCGGACCGTGTGGCTCAATCTGGGCGATGCTGACAGCCTCCGCACTCAGACCACCTTCAGTGTTTACGATCAGGATCATCACGGCGTTGGTCGAGGTCCGGAAGATATCAAGGGACGAGTGGAGGTGGTCCGTATTCTGGGGCCACATCTTTCACAAGCTCGAATCCTCGAAGAAGATCTGGTTCGGCCAATGTCTGAGGAAGATGTGGTTTACTCTCCTGTCTGGTCAGCCGGTGTCACCGAGAGCTTTGCGTTCGTGGGTGAAATCGACTTCGATGGCGACGGCCAGAGTGACCGCGATCAACTTCACGACATCCTGGAACAAACAGGAGCAAAGATTTCCGTCGAAATCGATGACGAAGGCTATCGCATTCCTGAGGATGCCGAGATCACCAAGGACACGAAGTTTCTGGTGAAGGGGTACTTCCCTGATCCAGCAGACTATGCATCTGAAGATCCGAACCGCGAGAGGATCAATCGCATGCAGGAACAAGCCAGCCTGATGGAAGAACGTGCCCTGCGACAGGGAGTGCGCATCCTCAGCTTGAACGAGTTCCTGGCCTTTATGGGATATCGTCCGACACAGCGGCTGTTCCTTCCGGGCTCCAACATGCCGTACACCCTGCGTGGTGGAAATGAAGATGCCATCGGCAATCCCGAGTCCCAATACTCCACGGGTCAGACCTCGGAACTGTTCCGTCGGCCGCTCGATTCCAAGGGCAACGCTGTGAAGCCCGGAACTCGTAACTACGGGAACTGAGCTTCCCGTCATGCTGCGGCGTCTCGGCACGACTGATTTGTTTGTCACCCCGGTTGCCATGGGCTGCTGGCCCATCGCTGGGATTACGAGCATTGACGTGAACGAGAGTGACAGCCTCGCCACGTTAGCCGCAGCCTTCGATGCAGGCATCAACTTCTTCGATACGGCCTATGTCTACGGCTATGACGGAGAAAGTGAGCGGCTGATCGGCCGCGCACTTGGTCCGCATCGCGATGAGATCGTCATCGCTTCCAAATGCGGCATCCACTGGGAAGACGGAAAACAGGTCAAGGACGGGCGTCCGGAAACCATTCGCAGCCAGTGTGAGGAAAGCTTACGGCGGCTCGGTACTGACCGCATCGACCTCTATTACCTTCACGCTCCGGACCCGGACACGCCAATCAGCGAGTCGGCCCGAGCCTTGCGAGAATTACTGGACGCGGGGAAAGTCCGTGCCATCGGCGTGTCGAACCTGCATACGGTTGAACGCTATGAGCAGTTCCAGGAGGTCTGTCCCATCACGGCTGCTCAACCCCATTACAACATGTTGCAGCGAGAGATCGAAGCCGACCAGCTCCCCTGGTGCCGCGCTCATGACGTGTCAACGGTGGTCTACTGGCCGTTGATGAAGGGCTTCCTCGCCGGCAAGCTGTCACGCGATCACGAGTGGGACCCGCGAGATGGTCGACAAAAGTATCCGATCTTCCAGGGGGATCAGTGGGTCAAAACTCATGACTTTGTCGATAAGCTCCGTTCGATCGCTGAGGATCTTGGCTGCACGGTGTCACAACTCGTGACCGCCTGGACGATCGCGCGGCCGGGCATCACCGCGGCTTTATGCGGTGCCAAGCGACCTGCACAGATTCGCGAGACGGCAGCAGCCATGTCGCTGTCGCTTTCGGAGGACGCGCTCCGGCGGATCGAAACCGCGATTCAAGAACGTGGTGAGGTCAGCTCTCGCGCCGCTGTCTGAGCCGCTTGAGCACGACTTGTAACCACCTTCCCCTAAGAGACTTCCGGAAGAAGTGCGTCGTCTGACTTCAGAATTCCTTTGACGATTGGGGTTCTGCTGTTTACGCTACGTGATGGCTTGATTGAGAGTCCTGTTACGATTCCAAGTCTGCGTTCTGCGGAGATCGGACCTCACTTGAAGTCACACTTCCACGCGGCATACACGTCGCTGTTCTGGCAATCGTGTGTTCCGTTCAATGCGATGGGCTTCTGGAGACCTGGATTATGAATGGATATCCTCCCGGCACTGAGCGTACCCTGTCTGACTTTGTGACCCTTGAATACATCTTGTTGGGAGATCTTCGCGACCTCTTGGAAGAAGAGTCGAACGAACAGACAACGCGTTGGCTCGTCGCCGTGCTGGACACTCTTCTCGACACGCTGCCCCGCGAGTTGGCACTCAAGTCAGAGGATGGCTATCTCGAAGACGTCCTGTGTGAACATCCCCACTGGCAGCCTCAAGTGGAACGGCTGCGAAGTGAATATGTTCGACTCTGCGTCTGGCTGGAAGAACTTCGCGACCGGCTCGTCAGTCGTACCCCCTTCGGAGACATCGCTGAGCGTGTCCGTCACGACCTGCGTGAATGGATGGCCGCCTTACACGCGCATCACCGCCACGAGCATCGATTGCTTCAGACGTCGATCAACCTTGAGGTCGGCGGAGGCGATTGATCTGTTCCGTTACAGCCGCCCGCTTCAGCAGAAGTCGACTCCCCCGTTGTGCCATACATGCATATGACTGGCATAACGGGGCTGTTCATTCGGGGAGCAATTGGACCGCATCGGCAATGACATACCCGTCTGCCCCCTCGTTGGAAACGACGATGCTCGCATCTTCCTCTGCTGAGAATTCAAAGGTCCCCAGCGAAACCCATAACTTCTCAATGGGCGGCAGCTGTTTCTGATTGACGGTTCGTGACTCTCGCCCGTTGGCGTGCTCAATCGTGACGGGCACGTTTGTCGCCCGATTCGGGTTGGCCGTATAGGACAGCCGAACTTCGTATCGCCCCGACTTGGGGACACGAACTGAATACTTCAGAGACTTGGTTCCCGGAGCACTCCCATGATCGTGGCGATATCCCTCGCCGACGAACTGACGGACCGAACTACTGAATCCCCATGATCCGGTCCGCATCGCCTGATCATCGTCGATCACGATTCCTGGCAGCTTAGCCGGATCGAGACCATCGGGATGGATCAACTCCGGCGGGATCGTGAGCACCTGACGATCTTTCTCCAAACGCTCACGAAGTGCCGAGAAGTCGACAGATTGCACTCCGACATGAGTGTCAATCGCCTGACAGGCAGCGGTCGCTGCCGACTGTGCGAGGATCATGAACACAGGTTCCATACGAATGGACCCGTAGGCAATGTGCGACGCCGAGAGACAGACAGGCACGAACAGATTCGTGCATTCCTCAGCCTTGGGAACGATCGTCCCGTATGCAATCTGGTAGGGCCCACGCGGACTGACCTGGATGTCTCCTTCATTTCGGACGTGACCATGCTCGTCCACATATCGTTGCACGTTGTGCGAGTCCATGTTGTATGAACCGATGCCGATCGGCTGGCGGCACGGCCTGCGACGACGGCAATCGTGTTCGGTGTGCACTTCATCGGAAACCATTCGCCGGGCTTCACGCACGTAAATCTGGTGCGGCCAGTTGTCGGTCTCGACGAATTCATCCTTCGAAAGTCCCCATTGACTCATGATGCTGCGGACATCGTCAGGTACGGCCGGGTCATTGGCAAGGAAGTAGAAGAACCCTTTTTCGTACTGCTCGTGTTCAGCGATGATCTCCCGACGGCGCTCATAAGTGGCTTCGGGATAGTCGTAGTTCATCCCGATATTGTCTGTGGAGAAGGCTCCATGATTGTTGGTGTCCGTCTTGCGATTGGGAGCCGGATCAAATTTCCGAAAAGCAGCACGCCACCCTGCCTGCAGGTATCGGGCAAGCAATTCGTACTCATGCGGGTCATAACCTTCGGGCTTGGGAAACGGCACACGATTCTCTGGAGCATCCGTCAGACAGAGGCGGAAACAGTATGCCTGCACCCGATGATCGCCAGCCCCTTCCTCCCCCGGACCACCGGGATGGATGCGCGGCAATAGACCACTCGCAGGGTCGCCTGGTGTGCGGTAGGGATCGATCGGAAACTCGAACTGATGGCTGACTGCCCGACGCGTCTGAACGCCGTTGAGGGTTTCGCCGTATTGAGCGTTTGACTCTCTGCCGACCGTATACGAGACCCCTGCAGAGGCCATCAGATCCCCCTCATAGGTGGCGTCGATGAACATCCGACCGTGATACGTCTGACCATCAAGGGTGGTCAGCGACACGATCTGCGTCCCCTGTTTGATGATGCCTTTCTCTCGATCCAGCCAGGCGTCACGATAAACAGGGATCTTGTACTCAGCGATGTACTGTTCATAAAGCTGTTCAGCAACATGTGGCTCGAAGACCCACATTGCGTCTCTGTTTGGCTGATACAACTTGTAATCCTCAGGCCGCTGTTGCCGCCAACTCGATGAGTCGTCGTAGTGCGTCTTGATTCGCTGGTAGAACTCGCGAGCTAATCCGCCGATGACTTCCTTCCGACCGCTATCGGTCCAGCCGAGTCCCGAGGCCGTCAATCCTCCCAAATGTGTCTCCGGCGCAACGATGACGACGGACTTTCCCATGCGGACCGTCTGCACAGCCGCCATGACACCTGCGGACGTCCCTCCATAGATAACGACGTCGTATGTTTTCTCAGCTGCAAATACGAATGAGGGCCATGCCAGGACGAGAAGGAGAAGAAAGGCGAGTGCGCGGTTGAGCATAGAGGTCGTTTCCAGATCGTGAGATTGTGGTCTGAGATCCCACTGTGTCGCTTGCGAGCTCATTTTTCAAATCTGGCATTTCAGATTTCGATCCGAGATCCCAAAAGGGGAGTGGGCCGATAAGCCGGGTTATGTCGTGAGCGGTCATTTCTCTGGGGTGACGATTGCTCGCCACCTCGACGCGACCTACCCGGAGGTCAGGCGGAACGGACAGTTCCTCCCTCCTGCTCGGTCTTGCTCCCGGTGGGGTTTACCCTGCCATCGCTGTCACCAGCAACGCGGTGCGCTCTTACCGCACCATTTCACCCTTACCTGTGAGGAAACACGGTTCCTCCATCGGCGGTGTGTTTTCTGTGGCACTTTCCCGATCCTCGCGGATGGTGGACGTTATCCACCACCGTGTCCTGCGGAGCCCGGACTTTCCTCCACTGGGATGATCTTCGACCATCCCAGCAGCGACCGCCTGGCCCACTCCCGCACCCATTCTATGGGTTGTTCGACGGAATCATGCCGGTTTCCAGTAATTCACGCGATTTTTTTCGAGAAGAATGCATTCGAATGGATAGAATTCGCCGACCGGTATTGTCACCGGTAAAAGACCAAACACACTTCCCATCGGTGGGATTACTCTTCCCACCGGAATTTGACGGCAGATTCTCGTGGTTGTAGATTATGATTCGACGAGAGAGTCACAACGGAGCCAACGGAAGTGTTAAAGGACGCGGAGCCACCCAGATTGGTTCCGTCAGCAGTGATGGACTTCGAAAAAGCTGGGCCGAGCTTGAGTCTGGATTGTCTTGATGGAACCTCAGGCAGTTTTGGGTGAGCTGATTCCTTGCGGGGGGGGAGATCCCATTCCTCTCCTGCGTGTCAGTTTGACCGTGGGGAGACGGTCAAATTGCGACATCTCGCTGAGGTTTCCCAATGTTTCCTCACAGCACTGCCAGCTTCAGTTGATCAATGGCTACTGGCATCTCCGCGATCTCAACAGCCGCAATGGCATTAAGGTCAATGGAGTACGGTGTGATCAGAAGTGGTTACTCCCCGGTGACGAAGTCTCCATCGCCAAGCACCGTTATGAATTGGTCTATCATCCGGATGGTGACGCACCGCCGCCGATTGATGAAGATCCCTTCTCGATCAGTCTGCTGGAAAAGGCCGGTCTTTCACGTCGACGCAACCGTGACGACTTTGAGGGGGCGCCGCACAATTCACGCCATCGGGACGTCAACTCCAACAATGAACTGGAACGCGAAGTCAGTGAATGGCTGGCCGATGACGATGAGAATGAATGACTTGCCGTCATGCGAGTGTGTCGATTCCGTTTCGAACTCGCAGAACTCGAGTTTGTTGTGGCTTCACATCGGGTTGTGATGGCAAAAAAGCGTGCCAAGAAGGTTCGAGTTGCCTTTCGCAAAAATCGCGAGAAGCGTCCGCGGTCTCAAAATTTCACTCGCGATGCTCAAGAAGAGAGTGCAGTCGACCAGCAGGGTGCGGGGGAACGAATCACCGGAAAAGGCCAGCTGACACGCTACCGAACGATCATCAGTACCGACGATGATCCGGCAGGCGTACAACGCAGGATTGATGAAGAGTCATGCGTCGCTGCGCGCGTGATCCGCGCGGTCGGAGCCAATCGATGTGACGTCTTGACAGATCCGGGTGTGTCATACTCGTGCACGGTGCGACGTGTTCTCCGCACGATGGCTCGTGATGCCCGGAACGCAGTCGTCGCAGGCGACCGGGTTATGGTTCTGCCGACGACGGAGAATGAAGGTGTGATTGAACGCATTGAACCGCGCCAAAGGGTCCTGTCGCGGGGGAGCGGTCGATTCGAACATATCATCGCAGCGAACATCGACCAATTGGCCATCGTCACCTCGGCTGCTTCTCCGCCCCTGAAACCGGGCCTGATCGACCGGTTCCTGGTCAGTGCTGCCCGAGGCGGTGTTCGCCCCATCATTTGCATCAACAAGTCCGACCTCGCAGAACCCCGACAACTGCGAGCCATTCATGAACTCTATACAAATCTGGGTTACGAGGTGATCGAGACAGTGGCTGTGAACGAGGTCGGGATTGAAGAATTGAGAGGGCAACTCATCGGAAAGGAAACGGTGTTTGCCGGTCAAAGCGGTGTGGGCAAATCCTCACTCTTGAACGCTGTACAACCGGGCCTCGGACTGCGAACGAGCCGGGTGAGTGACGATTCTGGGAAAGGAAGGCACACGACACGCCTGACAGAAATGATCCCAATTGATAGAGGGGGGTGGGTCATCGACACACCGGGAGTCCGTCAGATGTCCTTGTGGGACGTTTCACCTGAGGAAATCGAAGCTTATTTCATCGAATTCCCGCCCTATGTGGCCGACTGCCACTTTCCAGACTGCACTCATACTCACGAAACAGGTTGTCGCGTGAAAGCTGCTGTCGCGGAAGGGCACATTTCGCCCCTCCGCTACGAGAGCTATCTCCGCATGTTTCATAACGACTGATGATCGTCCAAGTCAGGAACTCACCAATCGTTGTCGTGAGTTTTCAGACCACTTCGCATCGTCCATCCATGTGCAGCAACAGTCCGGGACCCATGTCCGCAGGTGGTCGGTGAAGCACTTCCAGAGTGACGAACTGACCGCCAATTTTCCCGCTGATGATAGCGGTCGCCTCACTGGCCAGATCGCCCGCCTGATAGTACCCGTCGGGATTCTCACACCAGCTGACGTTTTTGATTTCATCGAAAAGATGACGTGCGGTTTCAAGATCGTAGCGAAAACCTGTCGGCAGGTTCGCTCCGTCTTCGGGTCCACCGACGACCTCGGTCAGGCCGAGAAACAGCTGGACCATCCAACCGTCATTGATGCACGAACAGACATATCCGGCACGAGCCGATTCCCGGTCCGGCTCAAAACAATCAGCAGCTTCCTGGAGGAAAGCTTTGAGCCAATCAGGAAGTTGTAATCCTCGAGGGCGGTGATTTGGGAGAGAATCAAGTTGAGAAAGAAAATGACGGATCGACAAATGGGAATGACTCACAGTAGCGTCCTCATGTTGCGGGAATTGCGGTCACTCCCCTCGACCCTGCACAACAACTCCGTTCCCGGTGAGTTATCGGGACAGGTTGACATTGCGGTCGAGTGAAATGGTGCAGGGGAAACCCCTTCACGTCATTCCGGTCCCATCAGACCGATGATACGAGCCGTACCGAATTGGCCGAACAACGGGCGGCCCAACCAGAATCTGACATTTGCCGGGAGCCAGTTTCAAATTGAACAATCGCTCTGACAATCTCTTGGAAAAATGCCGGCTGCAGGATGGAATCCCGACATCTTGCGAGCCCCGCGACACAACAGATCCATGGCTCAAAATCAGTTCGATCCGATTGCAACAGATAAATGGTTGGTATCGGGATCAAGTTCCCGAGTGAGCATCGACGCCTGTTACGCTTCGGTCGGAGAGTTGCGGATCATCAGAGTAAAGAGATCCAGAATGCTTTGAGAATCGACGTGCATCAGGACATCGATGTTGTGCTGAGTGGGAGACACCCTGCGGTTATCAAACACTGTCATTCCGCGTGTCAGTTCCCCTTGTGTTTCGACATCAACGGACATCGACTTCCGCTGAAAAAGATCCGGCCTGAGAACCGCAGCCAAAGCGACCACCTCGGCGAGCGGAAAGCCTTCGACTCCCAGATGTTCGTGCTGGGCCCGAAAAGCAAACGGCAATGTCTGATCAAGCAACCGACCGAATCGCGTGTGTTTGTCGATGGCCAGCCGATCATATTGTGAAAAAGTCAGCATCACTCGCCGGGTCGCGTCCAACGGCACCAGCGTCTTCGTTGCCGGTGAACTGAGGACGGACCGTGCTGCCTCGGGATCTGCAAACATATTGAACTCTGCAGACGCCGTCGCATCTCCTCCATGGGCGACCGATCCACCAAGAATAACCACTCCCTTCAGCAGAGAGAGAAACTCCGGACACCGTTCTTGTGCAAGTTCCAGATTCGTGAGCGGTCCGAGGGTGAGTAATGTGACCTCGTTGGGATGTGTCCGGACAAGGTCGACCAGGAGTTTGGGCGAATCGTGCTTCTGGTGCGGAGCAGCCACCGGTACCTTCAAATCGCCCAGTCCTCTGGGGCCGTTGAGGATCTTTGGATTTGGTCCGCCGCATTGATCCGCCAGGCTAACTGGCCCTTCAGCCCATCCCACCCTCGGCCACTTGAGCGGATCAAGTAATCCCACGATTGCATGGACATTGCGAGACGCATTCTCACCCGACGTGCAACCAGCGGTCGGCGTAATCCCGATCAAGTCAATCTCAGGGTTGAGCAATGCCAGTGCAATCACCAGTGCATCACCAATTCCAGGATCGGCATCGATGATGAGCTTCTGTTCCAATCGTCTCCCCCCTCCGCAGTCCATCCTGAATGTCATGCCCGTGTGAGATCAATCGATCGTAAGTCGATCGCACAAAACGGTCAATTCATATCGAGATGTCCTCAAGACGATCCCGTCTGCTTAACCTCGATAATTTCCTGCTGTTGTGACAGGTCAATCAGACATCTTTTCGATTTTTTTGGTCTTCCCATGACCTCCTCACCTGACGCTGGGTCCCGTTGGAAAGGTCGGACTCAGGATCCTCTTGTCGAGCTCTGATTGTCCCGAATGAATCGGTCGTCCATCGAGGCAGCTGCGGTCTGGAAATGCCGCAGCAGACTCCGAGTACGTGGCAGTGAATCATTGCTGAGATGCGTTTGCGTCTGTCCGAGATGGAACATATGCTCTGGACCTGAATCACTTTGAGGAGAAAGCCATGTCTTACGATGTTTACGGAGTCGGCAACGCACTGGTCGACATTCAGGCACATGTCAGCGATGAGGTGTTGACCCAACTGGATTACGCCAAGGGCATCATGACGCTCGTGGATGAGGACACGCAGCAGCAGGTGCTGGAGATCATCGGCGATGTCGAGACGCATCGCTGTGCGGGCGGATCAGCTGCGAACACGATCATGGGCATCGCGGACTTCGGCGGCAAGGCGGCTTTCTGTGGCAAAACGGCGCATGACGAAATCGGCGAATTCTTCCTGAAGGACATGCGTGAAGGAGGCGTCGCCATCGACGTTACTCCCGCAGATGACGGACAGACCGGCAGTTGTGCGGTCCTCATCACCAAAGATGCGCAGCGGACCATGCTCACATCGCTCGGCGTGTCATCTTCGCTTTCACCCGACGACATTGAGGAAGCCGAGATCAAGCAGGCAAAATACGTGTATATCGAAGGCTATCTGTTCACGGGCGAGACCACCCGTGCGGCGGCCCTCCATGCGATGGAACTCGCGAAGGCCAATAACGTCAAAGTCGCCTTTACGGTCTCTGATCCGTTTCTCATTCAGTACCACAGAGACGAGTTCTGGAAACTGATCGAAGGGCCCATTGACCTGTTGTTCTGCAATCTGGAGGAAGCTCGCGCACTCACCGGCAAGTTCGATCCGATCGACTGCGCCTATGAGATTCATCAACACACCGAGAACGTCGCTCTCACACTCGGACCTGAGGGTTCGCTGCTCATGCACGACGGCGAATCGATCCCTATCAAAGGCACTCAGGTGAAAGCCATCGACACCACAGGGGCCGGCGACATGTACGCAGCCGGTATTCTCTACGGCATCACCAACGGCCTGACGTGGAAACAGGCCGGACACCTGGCTTCTTTCGCGGCCGGAAAAGTCGTCGCCCAACTTGGAGCACGCCTCCAGGAGCGAATCACCCGCGCAGAAATGGACGAGTTGCTGAGTCGTGTCTGACTGCCTCAGAGCCCCGACCGTCAGGGAGGGGACCCGACGGAGATATTGGCATCAGCCGTCGGAGAGCGGTCGCTTCCTGACGGGCGCGGCTCTGATTGTCTATGCCAGGATGTCCTGCACGACGTTGCCGTGCACATCGGTCAGGCGGAAGTCGCGGCCTTGGAAACGGTAGGTGAGTCGTTTGTGGTCGATGCCCAGCAGATGCAGCATCGTCGCGTGGAAGTCATGCACGTGTACCGGATTCTCGGTGATGTTGTAGGAGAAATCGTCGGTCGCTCCGTAGGTCATGCCCGGCTTGATCCCGCCGCCTGCCATCCAGATGGTGAAACACCGCGGATGGTGGTCACGGCCATAGTCCTCGATCGTGAGTGATCCCTGACAGTACACGGTGCGACCGAACTCACCCCCCCAGACCACAAGCGTATCGTCAAGCAGCCCGCGCTGTTTGAGGTCAAACACGAGTGCCGCTGACGCCCGATCCGTCGCTGGAGCCAGCAGACTCATCGACTGGGGCAAATGCTGGTGATGGTCCCAGCCTCGCTGGAACAGCTGGATGAATCGTACGCCGCGTTCCGCGAGTCGCCGGGCGAGCAGACAGTTGTGAGCATAAGTCCCCGGCTGCTTGGCCTCGTCGCCGTACAGGTCGAACGTACTCTGTGTCTCCTGCGAGACATCGACGAGGTCCGGCACGGTCGTCTGCATGCGGAACGCCAGTTCATACTGAGCCATGCGGGTCGCGATCTCGGGATCGTGCGTCTGGTCGAACTTGAGTCGGTTCAGACGATTGATGTCCGAGACGATTCTCTCGCGGGTCGAGTCATCGATGCCGCCCGGATTGGACAGAAAGGGGACCGGATCGCCCGTTGACTGAAACTTGATGCCTTGGTACCGCGACGGCAGAAACCCGCTCCCCCAGAGTCGGTCGTAGAGCGGCTGCCCCTGATTTCCTGATGTGAGAGTGATGAACGCGGGCAGATTCTGGTTCATGGAACCGAGACCATAGGATAACCAGCTCCCCATGCTGGGCCGTCCGGCAAGTTGGGCACCTGTCTGAAAGAACGTGATCGCCGGATCGTGATTGATCGCCTCGGTGTACATCGAGCGGACGATGCACAACTCATCCGCCACCTGAGCGGTGTATGGCAACAGTTCGCTGATGCTGGCTCCGCTCTCGCCGTGCCGCTTGAACTTGTACTTCGACATGGCAATCGGAAAGCTCTCCTGCGTGGCCGTCATACCGGTCAACCGCTGTCCCTGACGAATCGAATCGGGCAGCTCGGTCCCCTGCAGTTCACGCAATCCCGGCTTCTCGTCATACAGATCAATCTGCGACGGTGCCCCCGACTGGAACAGGTAAATCACCCGCTTGGCCTTGGAAGCAAAGTGCGGGCGACTCATCCCAGCCACCGTAGCCGCTCCAGCCAGCGAGGCATCCGATTTCAGCAGAAACGCGAGCGCCGCCGTCTCGACGGCCGTCGACATCCGGACTCCGAATTCACGCCGTGAGAACCGACATGCATCTTTTGTTGTATGTGCGTTCATCACTTGTTTCTCAGACGAATGGGAGGAACACGAATTCTCACTGATTGACACTTATTGCTGTTTGACAATTCGATGTTGTCAAGAGATTAGTGAAGATTAGCGCCAATTAGTGTTCCCCAAAATGCCTTTTCGAGTAAATGGGTCGGCTTCTCATATTGCATTCACTCCTTCGTCACCACCTCATCCAGATTGAGAATCACGCTCGCGATGGACGTGTAGGCAGCCAGTTCAGCCGGGTCGAGGTCTGGGTCGACCGGTGATTCGCCGACATCGAGCAGTGCTTGCGTGGCCTGTGTGTCCGCAGCGAAGTGACGGTGATGGCGTTCGCGGGCCTCGTTCAGGATGGCTAACTCCTCCTGCGATGGGCGTCTCCCGGCAGCACGAATGAATATCGACGCAATTTGTGTCTCAATCGTGTCCTCCTCCCGCATCGCTCGTTCGGCCAGAACCCGGGCCGCCTCGACGAACGTCACATCGTTCATCAACGTGAGAGCCTGCAGGGGCGTATTGGTCCGGCTGCGTCGGACCGTGCACGTCTCGCGAGTCGTCGCATCGAAAAGCGACAGCGTCGGGTTGCCGACAGTCCGTTTGACAAATGAATACAGACTGCGGCGATACAGGTCCGGCCCCATGCTTTGCTCGTACTTTGCATCTGAAGCAATCTCGCTCCACAGGCCGTCAGGCTGATACGGTTTGACCGACGCCCCGCCCAGGCTTCGTTGTAGCAAACCACTCGCAGCGAGCGCAACATCGCGGATCGTCTCGGCTGTCATGCGAAAACGGGGGCCGCGACCGAGCAACTGGTTCTGTGGATCGACCGCTATCTGCTCAAGAGATGCCACGGATGCCTGCCGATACGTTGCACTCGTCACGATCAGTCGGTGCAGACACTTGGTGTCCCAGCCACTACTGACAAACTCACTCGCCAGCCAATCCAGCAGATCGGGATGCGAGGGTCGTTCCCCCTGGATGCCGAAGTCCTCGGACGTCTTGACCAGCCCGACTCCGAAGAACCGCTGCCACTCGCGATTGACTGTCACCCGTGACGTCAAAGGATGGGCCGGGTCGACCAGCCATTGGGCCATCGCAAGCCGGTCACTCCCAACAGGCTGAGGCGACCGGTTCAACACATCCGGCACGGCTGCCGAGACTGGCTCAGTGGGCCGCTCATAGCTACCACGGGCCAGCACGAATGTCTCCCGCGGTTCAGGAGATTCGACCATCACCATCGTGGTCGGCAACTTTTTGAGGAACTCCTTCCGCTCTGCCTGCAAGCGGAGTCTCTCGGCGTAAGGCTGTGTGATGTCATCCGGTCCCGCGACGCGCAGGAAATGCTCTCGTACCTTGGCTGCCTGGGTCAGCGTTCGTTCCTGCCCAGGCTTCGCGATGAGTGCATCAACAGGCTCAGCGACGGAGGCAACCTGAATCTCATCCTCGCTGAGTACCCGGTCATACACGCGTACATCAGCAATGTCGCCTGCGAACGGACGCGTGGCACCCGTTGATCCGAGCCGAAGCGGCTCGTCCGTCTCCATCGATTGATTGAGCACATCAAGCAGCACCGTCTGTTCCTGAGGCATGCCATTGATGAAGATGCGAACCCCTTGCGCTGCGCGCGAGCCGTCATAGATCATGACGACGTGTTGCCACTCCTCGGGAATCAGTTGGGCCTGTGTCTCGACGCGGAGGGCATCGTCCAGCCAGCGTTTAGTGATGAACATCTGCACGCGACCATTCTCGACATGGAGAGCCCAACCTTCCCGCTGAAATCCATCCTTGGACCGTGACACAATGCCGCCACTACCCTCTCCGCGCGGCTTGACCCAGGCGGAAACGGTGAACTCATCAAAGTAATTGAAGTTGGCCAAGTCCCCGGCCTCGACGAACTGCTCTCCGTTGAGCCGCAGCGCAGGACGCTCCTCGTCGACGAACTCAGTCTCGCCGAATGACATTGCAAAAGATGCTGGTGCGCCCTGAGTCTCTTCTGTCGTCTCTGGTGTGCGAGGCGGCGGCATGACCGATGGTTGCAGATCGGACTCCAACGGAAAGCGTGCCAGCAGTCCCTCAGCGATTGTCCAGTCAATCGGGGACGACTCTTCCCGCTGACGGACCGCTTGCTCCCACTCTCGCTGGGCGACCAGTCGTTGTTCAGCAGCAAGTTGCCAGCTCGCCTCAGCGTCCGCAATGCGGGCGTTCAGTTCGCTCAATGTCTGCTGTTGCATCGCGTTCGGCGACAGCAGATAAGGGGGAGAGTTCCCTTCTTTTAAGGCCCGACCACTCTCAGGGACCGAGTTGAAGTACGCAAACAGCTGATAGTAATCCTTCTGCGAGATCGGGTCATACTTGTGGTCGTGACAGCGGGCACACCCGATTGTCAGGCCAAGCCAGACGGTGCCGGTCGTGTCCACGCGATCCACAACGTATTCGACGAGGAACTCTTCCGGGATACTGCCTCCCTCGGAGTTGGCCCGATGATTGCGATGAAACCCGGTCGCGATCCGTTGATCGAGGGTCGCATCCGGCAACAGATCTCCTGCGAGCATTTCGATCGTGAACAGATCGAACGGTTTCCCCGCGTTGAGGGCATCAATCAGCCAGTCCCGCCAGCGAGACATGTCCCGACTGCCGTCCGTTTGATAGCCGCTCGTGTCGGCATACCGGGCCGCATCCAGCCAGGCGACAGCCATATGCTCGCCGTACGATGGCGAGGCCAGCAACCGGTCGATCAGCCGGTCGTAACGATCGGGGGAGGAGTCAGCCAGATAGGCATCGATCTCCTCCGGCGTGGGTGGCAAGCCTGTGAGATCGAGTGTGACTCGCCTCAACAGTGTCTCGGGGGACACCTCCTGTGACGGCGACATCTGCTTTTGATCGAGCTTTGCCAGGACGAAGGCATCGATGCTGTTCCTCAGCCACTGCGGCTGCGACACCTGCGGAAGGTTCGGTCGCTTGACCGGCTCGAACGCCCAATGACCTTCCCACTGGGCTCCCTCCTCGATCCAGCGTTTCAGGAGTGCGAGCTGTTCTGCGGAGAGTTGCCGCTCTGCATCCGGCGGCGGCATTTTCACCTCAGGATCATCTGAGGTGATCCGACGATAGAGTTCGCTCGCCTCTGCGTCACCCGGCATTACGACCGCGTGGCCATCGTGCTCCGCAAAAAGTCCGTCCTCGGTATCAAGTCGCAAGTCTCCCTGCCGCGCATTGTGATCCGGACCATGACAGGCAAAGCAGGTATCCGACAGGATCGGTCGGACGTCCACATTGAAGCGGACCGGACTCGGCTCGACGGCAACCGCAGATCGAACGCCGAACGCAACCACGATAACGGCAATCAAGAGACGCTGCATCATCGAATGGAATCCGCTTGAGGAACAATCGAGGAATGAATGCCATCATAACACGACCGCGTCCTCTCGCGAGAGGCAACCGAACACAAGCTTAGCCCGGAGGCAACGCCGACGGCCTGCTGAAGGGGTCCTCTCTCTGACGGTCGGGGCTCTGATGGCAATTATGCGATCACATCATGGAGCACCTTGCCGTGGACATCGGTCAGGCGAAAGTCTCTTCCGCTGTAGCGGTAGGTGAGACGCTCGTGGTCCAGACCCAGTTGATGAAGCACGGTGGCCCACATGTCGTAGATCGTGCACTGATTTTCGACCACGTGGTATCCATATTCGTCGGTCGCCCCGTAGATAGTGCCTCCTTTGATGCCTCCGCCGGCCATCCAGACACTGAAGCCAAACGGATTGTGATCGCGGCCGTTCGATCCCTGCGAGAAGGGGGTGCGTCCAAACTCTCCCGCCCAGATCACGATCGTTTGATCCAGCAGGCCGCGTGATTTGAGATCGGTCAGCAGTGCTGCAATCGGCTGATCGACCTGCATGGCCATCGCAGCGTGCCCCTTCTCCAGATCGCCGTGCTGATCCCACGGGTTGGCCGCTCCGCCCGCACCGATACCCGCGGTCAGGCAACTCAGCTCGATGAACCGCACTCCCCGCTCGACCAGACGCCGGGCAATCAGACACTGGCGGGCGTAGGCTGAGAGAATCTGATTCGACGAATCGATACCGTACAGCTCACGCGTTGCTTTGCTCTCGCCGCTGATGTCACACAGTTCGGGGACGGCCGACTGCATCCGGAAAGCGGTTTCGTAATTGCGGACCGCAGCTTCGATTTGAGCGTCGCCCTGAGTGGATGCCAGATACTGATCATCGAACCGACGGATGAGCCCTAGCCGGTCGCGCTGAGTCAGGTCGCCGGCGGGAGGAATGAGGTTGCGAATCGGCTCGGGCTTGTCCGCCTGGATGATGGATGCCTGATGCTGGGCCGGCAGGTACCCGCTGCTGTACAGTCCCACGCCTCCATGAGCCGGGATCGCTCCCCCGCTTTGCAGGACAACGAAGCCTGGGAGATCCTGACTCTCACTGCCTAATCCGTAATTCACCCACGCCCCTGCGGACGGATGCCCCATAAACGGGAACCCGGTGTGCATCGCGTAGTTGCCCTGAGCGTGCTCGTTGACGGATGTCGTCATGGAGCGAATGACAGCCAGATCGTCCGCACACTTTGCGACGTGCGGGAAGAGACTGCTCACCGGCAGTCCGCTCTCACCGTACTGCTGGAACGTGAACGGACTGGCAAAGATGTTGCCGTTCTGATTGAACTGTGTCCGTTCAACCTTGACTGGCATCGGCTGGCCGTGCTCTTTCGCCAGCCGCGGTTTGGGGTCGAACGTGTCCAGATGCGACACGCCTCCTGACATGTAGCAGAGGATGACGTTTTTTGCGCGGGGATCGAAGTGCGGCTCGGGCAGTGACGCGTCAGCATAGGCCCGGTCGCTCATCAGCCCGGACAACGCCAGCATGCCGAACCCGGTCGAACACTGCGACAACATGGCTCGCCGAGAGAGAACATCGGAGCCGCGCCCGTCAGGAAGCGGCCGCTTACGTGTGCACTCGTGTCTATCGGACATAGATGAACTCCTTCAGATTGAAGATGGTCATCGCGACTTCCTGCCACGCCCGGACTGGTCCAGTCTCGTTGCCGATCGCGGCGAGTTGTTGCTGTTCCGCTTCACTCTGCTCAATCTCGGCGACGAGTTGGTCGTATTCCTCGCGTTGCTCTGGGGACAGTTCGGCCAGCAAGTCTTTCAATGGTACAAACCGGGAGTCTTCCCGCGAGGCAGCGGCAACTTCCTCGACTGACAGGGCGCGATCGTACAGTCGAGCCTGCAAAATGCGGCCGTTCAAAAAGCGATTGCCTGTTGCAGGCAGGTGCCGCAGGCCGAATGTCACCACGGTGTCGCCTGCCAAGTACCGATTCAACCCACTCGACTGATAGGGTTGGCCGTACGGCTGGCCATTGCGATAGCCCGTGATAATGCCGTCCGCGGTGTAGGTGATGGCCACATGTACCGGCTGCTCCGCAGCTTCTGATTCATCAGTGCCTCCAAAGGCCTGAGTCCGCACGAAGCCGTTGCTCCCTGCCAACCAGCGACGGGCCTGCTTCTCGCCGATCACGATCGAATCGAAGACCACACCGTTTTTCGTCTGGACCGTGAGGACGCCTCCGCCTCGCTGATCGAGGTCGTCCAACTGCACCCAGACCTCCAGTGTCTTCTCACCAAGATCGTGATCTAATGGGGCAGTCACCGCATGCGACTTGCCATCGACCACAAGGGCTCCATCCTGTAGCACCGCATTTCCCTCAGCTTGTGCATCGAGGGACCCAACGGAATCCTGAAGGTCCTCGTCAAAGTCCCATTGCGCGATGGGGTTAAGGTCTACAATCGTGGACGATGCGTCCTGCCCCTGCTCTGCCAACAGGCGTTCACGAACGGGTGTCAGCAGAGACTCTCTCCGCTCTCTCAATTCCACCAGGGACGTGTTGAGATGTGCCAGCCTGTCGCGAGCTGCTGCATACTCTGTCGTTGCGGACTCGATGTACTCGACGATGTCTCGCACTTCATTCTCAGTCGGCGGTCGTCCCAGGGCGGCGAGAAACATTTGCTGAATCTGGACCTTTGGACTCACCGTCCCCTCACTGGTCTGGCCGCTGGACATCAACTGGCGTTCGGCCCAACGACGGGCAAGCGAGTTGATGACCGGATCATTCATCAGGGTGAGCGATTGTCCGGGGACATTAGTGACATCGCGGCGTCCTTTCGTGCTGAACGGCGTCGGCTGATCGAACACGGTCAGCTGCGGAATCATGCTGTTCCGCTGAACCGTGAGGTAAATACTGCGACGACTCGATTCTACTGATTGAGGTGGACCAAACTGCTCGTCACTCAGTTCCCCAGCGGCCATCAGCATTGCATCTCGAATCGCCTCTGCCTCCAGTCTGTGGAGTGGCGCATGCGAGAGCAGTCGATTGTCCGGGTCCTTCTCGGCGGCCTGGGGTGATGGCGTACTCGCCAGTTGATAAGTGCGGGTCGTGACGATCTGTCGGATGAGCGACTTGATCGACCAGCCCTCCTCGACGAATCGCGTCGCCAGCCAGTCGAGTAACTCGGGATGCGACGGCTTGGCTCCGACGCGACCGAAGTTGTCCGGGGTCTCAACAAGTCCACGCCCGAAGAGGTGATGCCAGATGCGATTCACGATGACGCGTGCCGCCAGCGGGTTGTCGGCACGTACAATGTCTTCAGCCAGTTCCAGCCGTCCGCTGCTGGTGGACGCGAACGGCGTCGCATCGATGACTTCCAGGAAGTGACGCGGGATCGGGTCTGCCTGCTTCTTGTGATTCCCTCGTACCATCAACGGCTGATCGATGACATCGGCCTCGATGACGCCCGGCGCCCTCATGGGCACGTGGACCTCCGCTTCCAACGCACGGTACTCATCGACCAATGCTGCGACATCCGGCACCGCCTCACGAGTACTAGGGAGTAGCCCTTCACGGACAAACTGGCTTAGGAAACGTGCCTGCTCATTCGTCATCTCACCGTCGCGCCAAGCGAGGATGCAGGCCCGCAGCGCGTCAGCGTAAACCACTTGCAGTGTCGCCGCATCAGTGGGCGCCTGTATATCCGTGAACAGCGGGGCCACAAACTCTGCCATCTCATCGCGCGGCTCGAAGCCCCCCTGCTGCTGTTCGTCGGTGAGCAGGACGGCCTCCGTTACACCGAACCAGCTGCGTTCCGCACCCATGTCCAACTCCACCGGCTGATCAGCGGCCGTCGAGATTTCGAGGTACACATCGTCTCCCTGCCAGTAGGTCATGTCCCAGTGGACCCATTGTTCGTTGCCGTCATTCAGTGACTTCAAGGGATACACCGTGCCGCGGCGCGGATAGTGCTGAACGACATACCTGGCACGAGCCTCTCCCCCGCCGCTGACACGGACATACAGGTGCTTGTGCTCCAGCCGAATCCGGGGCGAGGACAGAACTCCGTTGTGCTTGGTCGACAGGGAATGCGAGTACACTCCGCCGGGGAGAATGTCAGTAATGATGGTCTCACCTTCCGGCGCGATCGCGAAGTTCCCCGCAAGAGAAGGCTCCCCATGACGCAATCCGGCGCCATGGGCGTACCACCGCTCATACTCCTCCGGGTGCGAAAGATCCGCGTGCCAGGGATAACTCTGTCGGTCCCGGTCGTCCAAACGCGAACGGCTCTGTCGGTATTCCTCTCTCAAGCGAATCCAGTTAGAGGCGAACTCCTCCCCGCTGAGTGATCGCAATTGCTTCCAGACATGGAGCGGGTGCTTGACGTCGTCCGCTTTCTCGATCGCCTGACTCCACGGCCCGTCTGACGAATCCAGTTGCTCAGTCAGCGAATCAAAGGACTGCAGCCATGAGTCTGCAAGTTGCTTCTTCACCTGCTCCTTGATCGCAGTCATCTCATCATGATGAATGTCCTGCCGGGCCGGGGTGTCGATGGACACGGTCGCAGGACGCGTGCTGACCATCACGCCAAAGAGAGCGTAGTAATCCTGCTGGCTGATCGGATCGAACTTGTGATTGTGACAGCGGGCGCAGGAAACCGTCAGGCCAAGAAACGCTTTGCTGATGACGTCGATCTGGTCATCGGTGAAGCGGACCAACTCGTCCAGGGCATCGGTCGGGGCAAAGCCGTGTTGGACAAACCGAAACTGAGCCGAGCCCAGCATCGATTCATTGATCCCCAGTTCGTCGTTGATGCGCGGGTCGGGAATTAGATCGCCTGCGAGATGCTCTCTCACCAGTTGGTTGTAAGGAACGTCCGCGTTGAGTGCCCGAATCAGATAGTCCCGGTACCGCCAGGCGAAGGGGACCGTCGGGTCTCCTTCGCTGCCGTGCGTCTCTGCATATCGCACCCAGTCCATCCAGTGCCGGGCCCAGCGTTCGCCAAAGTGCTCAGACGCCAGCAGGTCGTCCACCAGTCGTTCGTAGGCCCCCTCGGACTGGTCGGCCAGAAACCGTTCAATCTGTTCGGGAGTCGGCGGTAATCCGGTGAGGGCGAAGGTCAGCCGACGAATCAGCGGGCGACGGTCTGCATCACCCACGGGTTGCAAGTCCGCGTCTTCGAGTTTCGCCAGTATGAACTGATCGATCGAATGCTCCGACCAGTCCTTGTGCTTAACCGTGGGGGGGGCAGGATCGGTGATCGGCTGGAAACTCCATTGCTGCGCGCGCTCGTCGCGTGTTGCCGCCCATGAGGCCAGTTCGTTCGCTGACGGTGGTTCGTCTCGCGGGTCGACGGCACCGTCTGCGATCCACTGTCGAAAGTCCGCGATCACGCGGTCGTCCAGCTTAGGCGCATCCTCAGGCATCTCCTGACCGTCGACTTCGTGTCGGATGACCTGCAGCAACAGGCTTTCGTCTGGTGACTGCACGTCGATCAACGCTCCCGACGCCCCACCGTTCTGCAGGGCGTCACGATGGTCGACGGCCAAGTCCCCTTCAGCCGTGCCACTGCTGTTGTGACACGAATAACATTGTTCAACCAGCACTGGTCGAATGCGGCTTTCGAAGAACTCGACCTTTGCTGAGTCGTCTGCCATCGAAACTGAGCCGCATAACACCGAACACACGGTCAAAACCCAACCGTTAAGAACCTTTCGATGGACGGAGTAATGCGACGTCATCACAGAATCCACGGGATCGAATGAGAATGAGATCGGCGTGCCAAGGGCTGATCCCTATCGTACCATCTCACGACACCGAACACATGCCCTGCAGGGAAGCCTGATGACTCCGCCCATTTTGGTGGGGGACCACGAACGATCGAGCCCCTGCGAGAGTAAACCCTGAATGACGGCGTTCGCACAGATGTGTTCTGGTTCTCACCTCGATGGATCTGCAAGCGTCATTGGTGAGGTGGGTTGTCCCGTCAGTTGAATCGGTGGATTCTTGAAGATCTTCCACGCGCAAAAAAACGTCATCCCTGCGGGCAGGGATGACGGTGATGATGCAGACCGATCGACCTCGAGAGTTCAGCGATACTGCGGACACCTCTGGTCAACTCGGCATATTCCAGATACTTCCTCGAAGTGTTGCCCTTTCGGCGATTTGATTTGAAACCATGTCGCGATCGCCGTGCGGACCATAATTTTCAAAGATCCAACGTATCAGACCAGTGCCGAATGAACCGTTGGAAATACGACCTCGGACGAATCCAGACTATGGGCTCACAGCCGTAGTTGCGGCGGTGCTTGACATGACAGTCGTGACGTTGGTGTCGATGTCATCCACCTTGTCGAGCGTGATGATCCCCACGGTCAAGCCTGCGACACCGAGACCGATCGCGGTCCAGTCAGCAAGTCCTGATCCACCAAACTGAGCTCGGACAACGGGTTCATTGGTCACGAGCAGGGCTTGTGTTTTCGAGGACGGGGGGGCAATGTTCTTCGGCCACAGACGATACAGCCCTCCTCCCTGGACTGTGGCAATTGTGTAGACGCCGGCTCGCATTCCCTCCGATGTGAACTGTCCTTCTTTGTTCGTCACCATCTTGGCGAAGATCTGCTCACCTTGACGGACAACGACACGGGTTCCATCAATCGGAGCACCGTTGGTCGTGAGCACCCGACCTGTCACACGACCGTCATCGGTTAAAGCAACGTCCGTGATCGTGATCTTGGGAGGCTTCGCTGCGGAAGTCTTGCCGGTTGTCGTGTTAGATCGGACAACAGGATTGGTTGCCGGGCGGACCTGAGGTCCATCGGCAAATGAAATCGCAGTTGTCGACAGATTGAAACTTGCGGCTAAAGCCAGGCAAATTGTCGTGCGGGTAACAAGGTTCATGGCGAATCCTTTCGGGATCACTTGAGGTTCTGAAAGTGACGGGTCATTTGACTTCGGACACCGGGCACTTCCTGTGCTAGTCGCTCACTGAGCATGCCGGCTGGGTTTCCAATCCGAATGTCGTACAGGTAATTACTCAAAACTTGTCGCGACTCGATCGGACCATGGAGCAGGTAATGCACCCATGCCCAACTGTCGCGGTAATCGCTTCCACTCATTTCATTCAAATCGTGCCGCGACTCCAACTTCGACAGCGACGGATCCCATCGGAGGAACATGGCGCGATGCACACTTCCGAGATGCGAATGTCCTGTCGCCCGTTGCGGCGCAGGGACTTCGAAATACTCAGCAAATCCTTCGTCGAGCCATAAAGGAACATATGGGAACGAATTATGTAGCAGTGCATGTGTACACTCGTGACGTACATCCACTTCATAACCCTGATGCCGGTAAACATAAACACGTCCCCGGTCACTCCCTTTGACAAATAACGCGACACGGGAGGCCCCTTCTGGAACACGCACTGAAAGGTACTTCTGGTAGTTTCTTCGATTGGCAAATAAATTGACTTCAATGGGGTCGTCAGTCGCTTCGATTCCCAACGTCGACTCGACGTCGGACCGCAAGCGTCGAAACTCGCCGAGTAATGACTGTCCCGCTTCGTCATCAAGTGGAAACTCCGCTCGAATTTCGAACACATCGACAGTCCGCTGGTCGACCCACTCGCCTCGCGCATAGGGTGTCTCTGCAAGCGCGCCGCAAATCGCGATCGCCATGCCGCACAGGGACAATGATGGCACAGGTGGTTGCATGAACTCACCAGCCGAAGGAACAAATTGAAATTGGGAATCGGAGATTGAAACCACACTGACCAGTCGAAGGTCGTCAATGTGTGGAATCGAGCAGAGCTTTGGGGTGTGTGTAATGCCTGAGAGGCACGAAGACTCGTGAAAGGCGCGGGGAGTATAGTCATGCACCGATCGACGTCAAGCCGATTTTGCCGATTCACCCCCTTCGTGACTGCAATTGCCCTTTTCGTCAGTCAGGAGTAACATCACCCACCAGCTGAAAAACCGCAGGATTGACCCAGGTGACAGGATGTCGCCCCGACGGGAGAAGGAGTTCCCGACATATGAGTGCGAAATCGGGTGGATCATTTGCCGCTTTACTGATGAGCGGCCCCCTCGCTGCGATCCCTTTAATGGCCCTGTTTGGTGTCCCGCAGTTTGCGTCGGTTTCAACCTCGATTCACTCCGAGGAGGACAGCGTCCTGAGGCGACCTCAGCACCTGCTGTCAGAGTCGACAGGGGCTCACGACATTGATGCAGGCTTAGCAACATCGGGTCATTCTGAGTTTCCATCGTTGGGACGTACTTCGCTGTCCGAACCACCCACCAACTCAGAACCTCCATCGACCCCCTGGCCAACTCTTTCAGAGTCTCCGACCGCCGCAAGACCGACAAATTCGTTTGCCCACGAAACGCCCCAATCATCCTCCCTACTCGATGGGCCAGACAATCGCCCCATCAGTAGTTCCTCAATCCAAGACTCAACACGTCCCCGTACAAGGCCGACACTGACCACGTTGGTGTCTTCGCCCGGCCCTGATCACGCAACACTGACGTGGGAAAATGCGGCTCATAAGCTGCAGGAATTGGGAATCGACGACTATCGTCTCGAACCTGGACAGAACGAAAACAGTTACGTCTTCATCTGCCAATTCACACCGGGTTCCGACGAACGCATCATCCGACGGTTTGAGGCCGAAGCGAGCGAACCGGCTGACGCGGTTCAGAAAGTCGTTCAACGCGTTATCGCCTGGCGGCAGCACGATTCGGCAGAATAACCACACATCCTTCGACACTCGATCAGCTCAGGTGTGAGACAGCCTCCCGTGCACGAGATGCATCAAGCTTTCACTTTCTGCAAAGAGTCACTCCGTCGTGCCTCAGAGTCTTCTGCAGACGCCTGGCGTTGGAATTATTTTCGCTCAGAACGGTACCCTGAATCGTGCGATGCCTTCGGAAGCGGTCCGTGTGCCTTCCGCCGTACCCCGAAAATGGCTCGGCTCGAAGCAGCCTTGCTGGTTGCGAACGGTGCGATTTCTACTCGCAAACTCACCAATGTGGCCATGCTGGCCGACACGACAGAAGTCCTGACGCTGATCGATCAACTGAACGTCGCCTACGACCAGTCGCGGAGTGCATTTCGAATCGAACGAGTTGCGACTGGCTTTCAAATGCTCACGCGTCCGAAGTTCGCCCCTTGGCTCGACCGATTACACAACCGCCAAACGCATCTCAAGCTCTCCGCACCGGCCATGGAAACACTCGCGATCGTTGCCTATCGACAGCCCATCACTCGTGCGGACATTGAAGCCATCCGGGGTGTCGCTTCGACCGAAATGCTCAAGCAACTCATGGAACGAAATCTCGTTCGCATCGCAGGAGAAGACAATTCGCTCGGCCGACCGTATCTCTACGGTACAACCCGTCACTTCCTTGAGCACTTCGGTCTCCGCAATACGAGTGATCTTCCGCTCGCAGACCAACTGCGACCAACCCCACCTGCAGTCGAGAACTCACAGGCTGGAAACCTTGACGACGAGAGTGAAGACTCCGCACTTTCAGACGCTGCTTGAAACAGCTCTTCTCGGGAGCAACAGTCGGGATGTCAACAACCAATCTGCACGCAGAATTTATCCGAAAGAGTGTCTCACGTGACAGTACTCCTGCGATTCGCAGTGCGAACATACGACCGGCACTAGTCAGCTGGAGCGGCGATCATATCGATCGTGATGCCTCGTTTGGCGTGACCGACGCCAGTGACCATTGCCTTTGAAGCCGCTGGGGGTCGCTGGGGATCGTAGTACTCTGGGCGAAGATTGTTCAGCTGACTGCTGGGATCAGAATCCGAGACGTAGTACGTGGCCTTGGCGAGATGCCGCATATCTGATCCGGATTCACTCAGGATGCTTTCCAACTGCGAAAAAATTGACCTCACCTGTTGTTCGCCGTCGCCCACCTCTTCTGAAAACAGACCGGAAGTGTAGAGACGTCGGTTGCTATGAATGCGGGTCGCACGGCAGTACACGGGAGACTTGGGAAGCCAGGGCAGCCAGTAGTAGCTCACGCTGTCCTCTGACTCGGTGTACGGTGCCCAAGCGATCAACTCAATCTCAATCGGCTGTTTCTCCGAGGAGATCCACTCGACATGTGAGACGGGTGGAATCATTGTTTCACCGAAAAACTCAGCGATCTGCTCATTAACCACGTCAACCTCACGCATCGGCTGCATGAAGCACTTCAAGCTGACAATGTGATCACGAGTCAATCCGAAATGTTCGAGCGTCCGCAACAGCCCTGCGAGTGTCTCCCGCGTCGCCGTCGGCAGCTCCCCCTGCTCCGCCTGGCCGGAAATGTAGAGCACATCTCCTTGCGGAAGTACGGTCACATGTGAAATCCGCTTTGCACCGCCGAATGAGTCGATATGCATCGGATGGACACTGAGAGGCTGGTCAGCCGCTGGAACGACAAACACTGCATCTAAGCCAATCTCAGCGTCACTATTCGGAAGCTTTGTATTCACGAAGGCGACTGCAGGTGACTCTCTCTTGGGCGACCAGTCCATCAACGACCGCAGGATTGTTTCTCGCGGGAGATCCTGAGAATGGTAGACGTTGAGTTTGACAACGTCCGACCGCGTGGCGTTCAGGGACTTTATCACCTCATCAAGGTTCTGCAAAACTGACTGAATCTGCTCTTCCAACGTCTGGCCAGGTGAGTTGCCGGGCAACAACTGAGTGGAATGGGCAAGACTTGCGTTTTCAACTGCAACGACCGAAGACGCTCCCTCCGGACGGGAGGAATGGAATCGCCTGACTGTTGGCTTATCTTCGGCGTTGAGGTTCGCTGTCAGGGGCATGATCAGAAGAATCGCCAGGAGGAGAGAATTGAGAGGGGACATGTTTTTCAGGAATGCAGGGTTGGAGACCATCGATCTTTCTCTTGTTCCACGATTGATCGAAAACACCTCAACAGTTTGACGCGGGAGTCGTCGGGAGTGAACTGCCGGTTGAATGTGACCTGGGCCTCACTACAAATTTCCCGAACGACAATTTCAAGAGAAAGACAAGCAGATTGAGAACAACCGAGTTATCGTGTTCTGGCAGTTGAGTAGAACAACTCAGAGGCCGGTCTGCTAGCGTTCGATGATGGTCGGTTCAACTTGAGAAGCGATCCGAGTTGTAAGTCAGGTTTCCAAATCCGATAATACCCGCCACATTGTTCGTCGTCCTGTCGAGGGAAAAACTGATGCGACTTGTTGCTTTAGCGGCTGCTGTTCTGGTTGTGACTCTCGCGGTAAGTGAGGCGGGGAACTGGCCGCAGTTTCGTGGGCCGCGGGGGGATGCGGTTGTGAAGGAATCGTTCCCTCAGGAGTGGGGACCGGAGACGAACGTCAAATGGCGAATCGACAACCCGGGCGAAGGCTGGTCCGCTCCTGTGGTGTGGGGAGACAAGCTGTTTCTCACAGCAGCCGTCCTGGTCAAGCCTGCGGAAACCGGACCGCCACAGGAAGAGGCTGAAGGAGCCGAACGACGTAACGGGAGAAGGGGCAGGGGAGGTTACGAGAGCAAGTTGACCACCGCCGTCTATCGCTGGGAAGTACAGTGCCTGAATGCAAACACGGGCGAGTTGTTGTGGTCTCGGGTCGTGCGAGAGGGGAACCCGCCTCTGGAACGACACACCTCGAACACCTATGCGACCGAGACGCCCGTCACGGATGGCGAACGAGTGTACGCATACTTCGGCATGCTTGGGCTGTTCTGTTTCGACATGCAGGGAGAACCACTCTGGCAGAAGGATCTGGGCAATTACGAAATGCGAGCTGGCTGGGGCACCGCCAGTTCCCCGGTGCTCCACGATGGTAAGCTGTTCCTGCAGATTGATAATCAGGAGCAGTCATTTGTTGTGGCTCTGGATGCGGCCAATGCAGAAGAACTCTGGAGGATCGAGCGGGATGAACCTTCGCAGTACAGCACTCCTGTCGTTTGGACGAACAGCGAACGAACCGAGCTTGTCACTTCTGCCAGAAAAGCACGCTCATACGATCCGGATACGGGTGAGCTGTTGTGGGAACTGGATCTCACCGGTGGGCGCAGCTCCGCCACGCCGCTTGCTGTGGGAGACCGTTTGTACCTGGGCACCGAACTCCGCAACCGCGGGGGCGATGACGATGGCGGTGGAGTGCTTTTCGCCGTCAAAGCCGGAGCAAAAGGGGACATCTCGCTGACTGACGGACAGAGGAATAACGAATATGTGCTGTGGACACTTGAGAAGTCAGGCATCGAGATGGCGTCACCCGTGATCAGTGAAGAACATCTCTATCTGCTCGAAAGACGCAGCAGCGTATTGCATTGCGTGAATGCCAAAACGGGTGAGATGGTCTACGAGAAGCGGATCCCCGGAGCTCGCGCCTTTTGGGCATCTCCCTGGGTGCAGGGAGACAAGGTCTACTGCCCCGACGACAGCGGTACCACGCATATCCTGCAGGGAGGCCCCGCGTTCAAAGTGCTGGGCAAGAACACCATCGACGAGCGCATCTGGTCAACAGCCGCGTTTGCCAATGGGGCCATGTATCTTCGCACTGTCGACTCACTCTATTGCATTTCCCCGTGACGGAGTGTGCTCGTGATCATGGCCTTCATGGCTATGATCATGTCCACCCTGCTCGGCTGCACCGGGCGGCTGATCGACAACCGGATTGATCGCTTCGGGAAGTTCAATCCCCAACACCTCAGGCCACTCGTCCGAGGGAACGTCCCATGGCTCGGAGCGGAAAGGTTCCGTCAAGGGCTTGATCCATGGCTGATGCCCCCAGGTTCGCTTGACCGTCAACAGATCAAGATCCGGATCGATCAACAACTGAGGTTTCCTCCCATTCAGAGAAGCGATCACCACAGCACGAATTTCGACCTGTTTCATGCCGGTACGAATTGCCCTCTCCTCGAAGAAGGGAACAACCTCCACGATCCTTTCCGGCGAGACGGCAACCTCCACAATCTGACGCTCGGTCAACATCATATCGTAGGGAATCTCAACCACAGTACCGGTCACGCCATCTGTTGCATAGAACCTTGCAAACACAACTTTGCGACGCAGCATCATCCGCCAAGCGAACTGCTGGCCCTCCTCCGTCCAACTGGGATTACCAGCATAGACAACGTGTCTGAAGGGAAAGATCAGCTGGCCGATCACAAATAACCCAACGATACCAATTGTCAGCCGCTGCGAGAATGTGCGCGTTGTCGACTCGATGGAATCCGAAACGACTGTAAGTGTTCGCTTGAAGAGTTTTCGCGGCCAGCTTGGGGCGAAAAAGATGGTCGTCAGCAGAATCATCATCCCTGGATACACGTCCATCGAGAAGAGGAGTGAGTTCATCACATGAAAAATGGCTACCGCGAAGTAAGCAACGAGACGCGTCTTTCGCCACATCAGCAGCGGCACGATACACAAATCCACAAGGAGACCGACATAGCTCACGACCCACGCAGCCCAACGCTCCGTGAGCATCGGCCCGACGACGGGCAGATCACTCTTCATCGAAATCCAGGCGCCGACCGGCATGCCATGCAGCCAATCGCTATTGAGCTTCGCGATGCCGCCGTACACGGATGGGAGAGCAACCACAAACATCAGCACCCACCGACACCAGTTGGGAATGAAACTGCTCGCTTTCTCTGGAAAGATTGCCGCATCCAGCGAAAACGAGCGGTTCGCAGGGATCAGAACCAGAAGGAACGCGATCAGACTCATGAGATAGTAACGGTCCAGATACATGGCCTCCTCGGCCAGAAAAGTGTAGGTGTACGTCAAAAAGAGCACCAACGCACTCAGTCGATAGAACAATCCCAAGCCCACACCGATGGCCGCGAACGCCATCAGCACGTACACCTGAACCATCCCGTTGCCGTCCAGAGCCTCCACCCATTCGAACCCGAAATACTTCAAGTGAAAGTCTGTCATCCCGTAGAAGTAGTACAACCAGTTGCGATAGATGAAGAGATAGATGTGATAGAGCATCGCGCCTGCAAAGGCGACGCGAAAGAACGCGACGCTCGCAATGTCACACGGCTCCCACAACCGCCGCCACCAAGTTGCTGACGATGCGGGGGGAATCACATCCGATTCAGACGAGTCATTCATAACAACACACAGCTACCCCAAAAGGATCCACGACGACATTTTATGATGATCAAAGAATGATAATCGCAACATCCTATCAAACCGTCTGACCCGATTCACGTATCGGTCTGATCGAAATCGCTTGAGTGACCGGACGCCATACTCCAACGCGACTTTCTCACCTCGGCCGGACATGGCGTCAATCATGTGCACCCGCTGGGCCTTCGTCGCAAGAAACTGTGCCAGACTCGAACGGGTCTGAGCCTCGACTGGCTCATCTTCGGTCTGTTCAATCATCGCCCGCAGGACCTGCTCGGCAGCGAGCAATGAGAACAGCCATTACCCATCACGGAACAGCTGAAGGGGACGAGTGACGCACACCTGAGACCGCTCGATCTGCTCCTGGAATTCGTCAGATCACACCACCCGTTCAATCCGGACCGCGTCGGCGATGACGAATCCGTTGGCTTCGTCGGTGAGTTGGACGGTGAGGGTGTTGCTGGTGATCATCACGGTGGCGAGGTCTTCCCAGCTCGCGCCGAAGCTGATGCGGTCGTCCGGGGTGAGTTGCTGGTTGATGTCGACCGTGGCCAGCGGGGCTGCTCCGTCGAAGATGGTATACGGGGCGTCCGTCGCGCGGTTGGTGAAGGCGGTCCACGTGGCGGAGACGCGGTATAGGCCGGGCGTCAGGTCGGTGAAGGTCCACGTCGCGATGCGGCTGCCGTCCCCTTTCGAGGCGTTGAGCTGGTCGCCGTCGTAGCCGTTGGTCGCGAGCGGCAGCGTCCAGCCGGGGGTGCTGGTGAAGCCGGGGTCGCCGTTGTCGATGATCGTATTCGGTGCATCGGTCGTCGCCTGCACGAAGATCGCGTCCGCGATCACGTAGCCGTTGGCGTCGTCGGTCAGCTCGACCACAAGTTCGTTGCCGGTGATGGTCACGACTGCGAGGCGTTCCCAAGTGCTGCCGCGCTGGCTGAAGTCGTTCGGCTCGAGTTTCTGATTGACGAGGCGTGTCTGAATGGCTGGTCCGCCCGTGCCATCGAAGATGGTGAACGGAGCGTTCGTCGCGCGGTTGGCTGCCGAGGTCCACGTCGCTGAGACGAGGTAGTTGCCGGGCATCAATCCGGTGAAGGTCCAGGTGGCCTTGTCGCTGCCGTTGCCCTGAAGCGAGTTGTGGACGTCGCTGTGCCGTCCGTTGGCGAGCAGTTTCTCACTCCAGCTGCCGATCGTGGTGAAACCCGGCTCGCCGTCGTCGATGATCGGATCGATCGGTGGTGCGAGGGTGTTCGTCGGGGCGATGCGGATGGCGTCCGCGACCACGTAGCCATCGTTGTGACTGTTCCGCAGTTCGACCACGAGCGTGGTCCCGGTGATGGTCACGACGGTCAGATTCTCCCAGTCGGCTCCGTCGCTGTTGAAGTCATTGGGTGCGACTTTCTGATTGACCAGCACCGTATCCAGCTCCGCTCCGCCGATGGTCTCACGCACCGTGAACGGACTGTTGGACGCCCGGTTCGCGTGCGCGAACCACGTCGCCGCCACGTGATACGTGCCGGGCACCAACCCGGTGAACTCCCACGTGGCCACACTCTCCCCCAACCCATTCGGCGGCCGATGCTGCGTGTCACCCTCAAAGGCCCCCGCATTCGCCCGCGGCGCCCAAGGTCCAAACGTCGAGAACCCTGGATCGCCGTCGTCAACAATGCGCACATTCGACACACCGGCCAGACTCAGGATGTAGACCGCCCCGCGAACGTTGCCGCCGTCACCGTCGCTTCCGGCCCCCACGGCCAATTCGTTGATGCCGTCGCCGTCCAGGTCACCCAGGTTCGCCACCGAATTGCCAAAGCGTTCACTGTCATTGAGGGTGGCGGTGAAGTTGCCTTGGGTGTCGCTGATCTTTTGATGTGACTTGACCGTGCCGTCCGCATTCAGCAGCAGCACATACACGGCCCCGCGACCTACGCTGCCGTCACCGTCGCGGAAGCTTCCGACAGCCAGATCGTTGATGCCGTCGCCGTCCAAGTCACCCAGGTTCGCCAACGACTTGCCGAAGTAGTCACCGATATCGAGGATGGCGGTGAAGTTGCCGGCGGTGTCGCTGATCTTCTGATGTGATTTGACCGTGCCGTCCGTGTTCAGGAACAGCACGTACACGGCCCCATGCCCCAAGCCGCCGTCATCGTCGTTCCTCGCCCCGACGGCCAGATCGGTGATGCCGTCGCCGTCCAGATCGCCCAGGTTCGTCACCGAAATGCCGAAGAGGTCACTGTCATCGAGGGTGGCGGTGAAGTTGCCGGCCGTGTCGCTGATCTTTTGATGTGACTTGACCGTGCCGTCTGCGTTGAGGAACAGCACGTACACGGCCCCACGATTCGAGCCACCGTCATCATCGCTCCTCGCCCCGGCGGCCAGATCGTTGATGCCGTCGCCATCCAGGTCTCCCAGGCTTGTTACCGAAACGCCGAAGCGGTCACCGTCACCCAACGCAGCGGTGAAGTTGCCAGCCGTATCGCTGATTTTGGAAAAGGACGTGACCACCCCCGGCGGAGTGACTGCTTCCAGACTCAGGATGTACACCGCCCCGCGAAAAGTGCCGTAGGTGCCAGCATCATCAAAGTAGGTCCCTACGGCCAACTCAGCTATCCCATCGCCGTCTACGTCGCCCAGATTCGCCAGAGAATTGCCAAATGAATCACCATGACCCAGCATGGCCGTAAAGCCTCCGGCTGTATTGCTGATCTTCTGGTGCGACTTCACCGTCCCATTTGCATTCAGGAATAATACGTACACAGCCCCACCAATCAAACCACCGTCTCCGTCATGGACGGCTCCAACGGCCAGATCACTGATGCCATCCCCGTCCAAATCACCGGTGTTGGCAACCGAAGCGCCAAAGTAGTCGCCATCATCCAGCGACCCTGTAAAACCGCCTGCCGTGTCACTGATCTTCTGATGCGACTTGACCGTGCCATCGGTGTTCATGAACAACACATAGACCGCACCGCGATACGTGCCGCCATCGCTATCGCCATCGGCTCCAACTGCCAGGTCAGTAACCCCATCACCGTCCAGATCTCCGAGATTCGTCAACGATCTGCCAAGGAAATCATAGGCATCCAGCGTGGCAGTAAAATTGCCCTGAGTATCGCTGATCTTCTGATGCGACTTGACGGTTCCGTTTGCGTTCAAAAACAGGACATACACAGCTCCATGCCGACTACCACCGTCACCGTCGTTGGTTGCACCGACGGCGAGATCTGTAATGCCGTCTCCGTCAATGTCACCGACATTCGCCAGTGAAGAACCAATCTGGTCGAAGTCATCTATTACAGCAGTGAACCCTCCGGAAGTGTCGCTGATCTTCTGGTGCGCCTTGACTGTGTCGTCTGCATTCAGGAACAGCACGTAGACCGCCCCACGGGCGTTGCCGCCGTCGTCATCACCCTCCGCGCCCACGGCGAAGTCGACGATCCCGTCGCCGTCCAGGTCACCCAGGTTTGCTATCGAACTGCCGAATCCGCTTAAGTCATTCAGTACAGCCGTGAAGTTGCCTTCGGTGTCGCTGATCTTGGAGAATGAGGTCACCTCGCCGATCGCGCCGGCGAGCATCACGAGGCTTTCGAGGGCTTCGGTGGGTTGGAAGCCTTGACGCTTTGCACCGCGGCGGACACGCCACCGATGACGCTTCAATGGAAAGTTCGCAGTCAATTCTGCTCGCAGTGTTCGCAACCAGTCAAAAGCCATGAGTCGGCTTGGTGTTTGAGAGAATGAACATGAACACAAATTCGGCGTCATCCGAAAAATTCAACTCTTTAAGATAGATTAACGAGCGACCCAACTCAAGCATGAAGACAAACTCTCTATATGAGGGGATTTGTGTGAGGCCGTGGACATCAAGGCCACGGCAATCGCATGTTCAGGC
>JAGQQG010000080.1 GCA_020426325.1 Planctomycetaceae bacterium
AAGATGTCCAAGTCCAAGGGCAACTTCTACACGGTTCGCGACGTACTCGGAGGAAAGGTCACGGGGCGTCCTGTTCATCCGGCAGTGCTGAGGTACGAGTTGCTGAAGAGCCACTATCGGGCCAACATGAACTTCACCGAAAAGGGATTACATGACTCGGCCGGTGCGGTGAAGCGTTTGCAGGACTTCCGCGCGAAGTGCGAAGCGGCCAGCGATGGCGAAGTTGCGGAGGTTGGCAACTCCCATCCGATTCTGAAGGAATTCATCGATGCACTGTCGGACGACCTCAACATGAGCGGTGCCCTCGCAGCCGTCTTGCCGTGGGCTGCCCAGGAACCCGCCGACCCCGCTGAAGCACTCGGCGTGCTCAGTGAGATCAATACGGTCCTCGCCGTGGCTCCAATCAACTTCGATGACGACACGCGCGAAAGCTCAGGCAGCGGGGATGAGGTGGCTGCGATCTGTCGCCAGATTGACGAAGCCCGCGCCAACAAGGACTGGGCCACTTCGGACAAACTCCGTGACGACCTCATCGCCCAGGGCTACGATGTCCACATCGGTCGAGAAGGCACAAAAGCCGAACGAAAGCTGGCATGAACCGTTGAGTTAGACGGCTGCATCATTGGAATTGCGAAGCCGGAAGCAATTCCAAATGCGATCGGGACGAAGAATCACGTGGGCACGAAGCGGATGCTGTCGTCCTGGACCGTCATCTGAAGGTGTGGTCGGTGTGATTGCACGAACTCTTGTAGTTCAATAATCGTCGGATAGCCATCGTCCTTGCCGAAGCAGCGAGCGTCGTCGATGAGGAGCACGTGGCCGAGATCAGGAGCTGCGAAAATGTGACCAAGCTCTTCCCAGATGGGCGTGTCTTTCTCTCCCTGAGCCGTCACGCCAGCTGAGTAGTGGCCGTCGAGCCAGAACAACGTTGGCTGATCAATCGACGGCATAAGCTCGCCAAGGACGCGACCGCTGTCCCCCTGCAAGAGTGTGACGTGCGGAGTCCGGGCGAAGCGTTCGCAACACTCTTCATGCAGTTGTTCACTTAGTTCGATGGAGTAGATGCGGTCGAAGTCGTGTTTCATCGCTTCGACCATGTCCCCCCGATAGGTCCCGGTTTCGACGAGAATAGTCGTGCCGTATCGGTGAGCGTGTTCACGAATCGCCCGCTGCTTGACAATGTGTGGCGGCGGCGCCGGGCGACCGTTAGCCTCCCACTGGTGGACTTCCCGAATCTGGCGTTGCTTTTTGATCCAGTTCCGCACTGGTCGGAACACAGGAGCATGCGTCACCCGCTGTTTCATCCCTACACTCATCGCAGATCCTCCATGAGATTCAGCCAGCTTGCGGTCAAACCGGGCGAGTATTGAACCTTTCGCAGCTATATGCGTCAAGACGAGTGATGAAACTCCTGTAATTAAGCCATTTTGCAGTCGCCGGAGGCAGGCACGCTACGATCCTTCGAGCTGTGTTCTCACAGGGATCAATACAATACCTTGCCGACCGATTCTCGGTGTTTTTGATACACTTCCCTGACTCTGGAAAGTTCATCCCCGATTCTCTCCATTTCGTCGACATCGACGCTCTCGGCGAGGCGGCGACAAAGTTCCTCAATCAGCGGTTCGTAGTGCTCCCGCAATCCCCTCAAGTGGGCTTCCTCGCCGCCGTGCCAGAATGATTGATTCATGGCTCAGCTCGTTTGTTCATTGCTGGTAATGATTTCGTTTTCGTGCAGGTAGCTTGGATCGACCGGGTAGTTGCGAAACTGAATCGTGTAGTTGGCCTCAAACCATTGTTGGATGTCGGGAACGCACTCCACATCGTAAGTGGGAGCCACGTGCAGAAGTTTTCCGTCTGAGTGCGGCAGGATCTGACTGTCATCCACCACAATCTCACCCGCATGGATCACGTAACGGGGGAGTTCAAACATGCGTTGTTTGTCGTCCTGCGGCTGGTAGATCGTCACATCCGCGTCCGCCCCAGGACCGAGGTGTCCCTTCCGCGTGAGGCCGAGCATGCGTGCAGGTGCGGCTCGCGTGATGATGGCGATTTCTTCGAGGGTGTACTCGCGATCCAGGTCAGCGAGCGTGCAGCGGTCTCTCACTCCGGCAGGGACACGATTGAGGACATCTTTGCGGAGTCCGCGGTCCATCAGCAGGGCGATGATCTCCGGATAGGCCAGGAACGAACCACCGTTGGGATGATCAGTGCTCATGGCGACGCGCCACGGGTCTTGCATCAGCAGATACCATTCGAGACCGATAGCCCACTGCAACGCGTGGACCATCGACTTGTCCTTGTACTCGATCGGGACGATGCCGCAGCCGGCTTCCATTTCCGTGTCGGAGTTGAACCATTTCCGACCGAAGACCTGATGCAGGAAGTAGCCCAGCGGGCCATCACCGGTCATCGAGGTTGTCTCGCCAAACATCACCTGACCGACGTCGACTGTGATGTTCTGATGGGTATTGACGTAGTCCACGAGTTTGGGCACTTCGGAGCAGAAGGTACTCTGGTCATCGATGTTGCCACCATAGCTGTGGAACTGGATGTGGGTCATGTGCCCCGGATGACCCTCGAGGGCCTGCATTGTCTGGAGCGTCGTTTCCCAGTTGCCCGGAATGCCCAGATTATTGCAATGGATGTGCGTGCGATGTGGGAGCCGTAATCGTTCGACCGAGGCTGCAACCTCACGGACGATCTGTCGAGGAGAGACGCCGAAGTGCGCGACATGATCGTCGAGGGACTGAGCGTTGCCTCCCGAGCCTTTCCACATCTCGACGCCACCAGGGTTCACAATCTTAGAGGCATATCCGCCGGCTGCGTTGATGAGCCAGGCAATATACGCATCGAGCCGTTTGGTCTCGCCGGCAGCGATTTGCTTCATCACGTAGTGATTGTTGCCCATCAGGACGTAAAAGCCCTTGTCAATGATGGGCGTGTCGTGAAGTTCCTCATGTACGTGTCGGGCAGCGAGTGGCGGGACGGCTGCATCGAAGGCTGTGGTGTACCCCAGCCCTGCATAGAGGTATCCGGTCGCGAAAGTGCTGGGCACACTGCCGGTCGTGCCTGAACGAGTCGTGAGCGTGCGGAGGACCGGCTTAGAGATGCGTTTCTCCTCCGGTCGCATCTTGCGAGCTGCATTGACCTTGGGGCCGGCGATGTGACAGTGCATATCGACCCCGCCAGGCATGACGACCATGCCGGTCACGTCGAGTGTTCGGTCGGCCTTCGCCTGTGGATCGGACGGGGCCGAGATCACACGTCCGTCTTCGATCCAGAGATCGCGAAGCGTCGCGGACGGTTCATTGGCAGGGTCGTAAACCGTACCACCGGTGAGTTTCAAAGTTGCCATATGCTCTCGGCCGGGTTACCGGGTGAATACCACTGTGATCGTTTCCTCATCTAGCCTAGCGATGCTCAGCGATGTGAACTCATCTCTTCAAATTACTCGACTCGATCAAGGAGAGGGATTTGACTCCGATTTGTTCTGAACCCCTCGATTGCCTTCCCCATTTCTCCAGGATTCACGATACTCCCACTGGCACTCTGCTCCATCATCGGGTTTGTCGATTCTGGAGTCAGTGGTGATCCAAACGATAACAGAAAGAAAACGAATTCATCAGGTCTCCGCCTCCAACGTGAGCCAATCAGCGGAATTTGCAGGAATCCTCCCATCAAGAGCCTGTTCTCGTGTCGATGATATCGATCAGGGACGGTCACGGAGTTCCGTTCGTGTCAATGCACGCTGGCGTCTTCGCCAATCGGAGTCCATCTTCGCCAATCTAAGAGCCCCTAAAATGCGAATGTTTCTATCGACCCTCTCACTCTTTCGTCGTTCGATTCCCCTGCTGGGAACTGGCCTGCTGGCTGTTTCCCTGGTTGCTCCCGTCGGTTTTGCGGATGAACCCGCCGATCAGGAGTTGCAGGGCATCATCCCTGACTTTATCCCCAACGGCATCACCGAGGGTGACTTTTCCGAACTGAATGGCAACTGGGCCGAGTGGGCCGACGAAACGGGAACACTCGTCACCAATTTCTATTCGTCTGAAGACCAAAGCGTCATCGGTCGGCGGGCGACCCTGAATGAGTTGAAACGCCGCATCGAAACGATGAAGCGGGCGTTGGCGGACCCGCAGTATCAGGCGATCCATCTTCGATTGGCTGACTATTACTATCGACTGGCTCCGAGAGTGGCCATTCTGGAAGCCCTGCTGGATACCATTCAGCTCGATCTTCCCGCTGCCACCGAATCGCATGTCCACACATCGATCGGGGATGTGGCAAAGAGTGGAGTAGCGCTGCGTGAGCACCTGAAAGCGATCCCGGCAGGAGAAGCTTGGCTGCCCTACCTCGGACTTCCGGATGTGATTGCAGCCGCTCAGAGTGACGCGGATCTTGATCGTACATTGGACCTCGTGGAAGGGATTCGGCTGAAACTGGCTGAACGGACAGCGATGAGCGAGGTTCAACGCGACTTCCTCAGCAGCGAACCGTTTCTGGCGTTCGAAGATGCACTGACTAGGACGATGTCGTTTGTCGCCGCACAGAACCCGGAAGGATACCGCGAGCACATTAGAGAGTTGGCTGCCAATCTCATGGGGGCCATCGAAGATTATGAAGAGGAGCCTCTGAGCGAATACACGCGGGCCATTCGACTGTCATACGACGACATCCGGAAAGTTGCACCGGACGGTGGCGCGCGTCTGACGGAAACGATGCGTCGGTTCTATCTCAACTACAACCTGCGATTGATGATTGATGAGAAGCTGGCTCAAAGCCTGTTCAACGAGAGTCGCTTTGAGTCGGGTTTCATCAACGAGATGGTCAGCAAGGCACGAGTGACCGGATGTCAGTGGACAAACACTGATGCGTGGATCGACTTCAAACACAGCGACAATGGCCTTCGATTCGACCTGGGATTGAAGGGGAATATTCGGGCAAAGACGCAGGGTGAGACCCATGCTGCAACTGTTTACATTGCGGGTCAACACGGCTTTCGAGGCAGCAAAGAGGTGTTGTTCGATGGTGATCGATTTTACATGAAGCCATCGAATGTCAGTGTGTTCGCACGCAACTGTCCGACCGGAGCTGACACCTGCCTGAGCGGCGTGCCGCTGTTGGGACCACTGACAGAGAACATCGCTCTCAAAGAGGCTCGTAAACAACTTCCTGAAGCAAATGCCTTAACAAGGCGGAAAATTTATCAGGAGGCCAAGCCTCGCTTTGATCGGGAAGTTGCTCAAAACTTCACCAAGGCCGAGTATGAACTGGAGACCCGCGTCAGCGGTCCTCTCCGCGAGCAAGGACTGTACCCGGATGTCAAACAGCTCACATCTACGGAAACCGACGCCCTTGTCCGTTCCCGAACGATGGAACCCGGAGAGCTGGGTGGATCGGAGACCTTCCCGCTTCCGCTGTACCCGACCCACGGCATGATGGTGCAGATCCACGAATCGCTACTGAATAATGCTGCCCAGCGGTTCGAACTCGAAGGGAAGACCTTCACTCCGGAAGAGTTGCAAACGTACATGCAAGGGAAGCTTGAGCGATTGACCGGCCGGGATGTGAACCTCAATAACATTCTGCCAGATCCTTCGGAAAACGTCGGCACTGAGGACAGCCCGAAGATCATCTCAGTCACGTTCCATACGGAAGATGCCGTCCGGTTCAACATCGAAGCAGGGGCGATCATTCTCTACCTGCGGATTGGCTTGAACCTTGAAGGTCGCGAGCCAATCCCACCCCAGAGCATCCGCATTGAGTTGTATCCCACGCTTGATGCGGCCGGACTTCATGTCAAACCGGGTGAAACAATCGGGGTCGATGCGATTGAGGATGTGGCACCGGGCGACCGCGTTGAACAGATCGCACGGGCGAACGTGATGCGAGCCAAGATGCAGGATATCTTCGAACCATCCGACCTTGATACACGGTACACGTTCGATCTTGACACCAAGCGGCTGACGATGGACATGACGGACCTCAAGGTGCGTGGTGGCTGGATCAGCTTCATCCTCACGGATGGAGTGACGGAGCATGTCGGACCGGTTGCGACGGCACCTGCCGGCGAAGCGATTCCGGTTCCTCCGGTAGCACAGCCCGTCCCCGAGGCAACTCCGGAGCCGGTTCCCGTGATTCATTTGGAGAACATCGATGGAACCTCGCAAAAGGCCGGGAGCGTAGCCTCCGGTCCTGCACTGGCAGCCCCCATTCGCCGCTGAGCGACTGAGATTCCAGTAAAGAACCAAGCCCCCGGCTGCCAAGTGGAAGCCGGGGGCTTTTGTTGTAAGAGGGAATCTCAAGCTGCCGCTGAAGATGTCTCGTCGTCTAATTGCTCGATGTGCCCTTCGTCCGATTCGGGAGTCACGTCACTCTGAGGTGCAGGTGTGCCGAGCGGATCGAATGGACACGAGGTGGCCAGGCCGGCTTCCAATTCACTCAAGAGTTGGCGAATGACCGATTCCGCTTCGATCTTCTCGTGCAGCCAGCGCTCTCTTGTTTGACGCCACTGCGATTCACGGGCATCGTTGACTTGGACGTCTTCCTGCAGGAGTGCCTCCTGCTGCCGGAGTTGATTCTCCCGTTCGGCGACCCAAACGGAGAACTCCTGTCGTTCGATGCGAAACTCGTCCCGCTGCTCCTGAAGTCTTTCGTGAGCTTCGTCGAGTGTCTGGCGTTGTTCATCAATTGTTTGACGGACCTGCTCGAAGTGCTCATGCAGTGCAGCCCGAGCCTGTTCGATGCGCTGTCGGGATGTCTCCTCACCGAACGTCTGTGAGAGCTGTGCCCAGGATTGCTCGATGCTCAGCCGCATTTCCAGAGTCTCGCGATGCGACTCTTCCAATTCGTCACGAAGTTTGTCGAGGCGGCTGCGACGACTGTCGAGATTCTGAGCATGCAGGGTCAACAGATCCTGTTGTCGCTGCATGTCTGCCCGATGCGATTCGCACTCCTGCTCCCAGACAAGTTTTTCACGATCAAATCGTGCAGTTTCTTCGGCCCGCAACGTCTCGATTGTTCCTTGGGCTTCCGCGAGCAAATCCCGTTCACGTTCGAGTGACTCCTCCCGATGCTCCAGAAGGTCGCGGAACCGACGCATCTGATTGGCATGCCGTCGCAATCGCTGATCGATCTCCACATGTCGTGCCCGAGACGACTGCTTTTGCTGATCCAGCTCTTTCTGTCGCTGATCGAGAGTCCTGCGAAGGTTTTCAAGATGCGATTCATGGAACCGCGATCGCTTCTCGATGTCGACCTCTCGCCGCTTCAGGTCATGCTCACGCTCATCCAGTTCCTCGAGTCGTTGCTGTTTCAAGTCGACGAGTTCGGTCGAAAGAGCCGCCAGCTGAAATTCGTAGGAGGTCCGTTCTTCCTCAAAGCTGCGTTGGCAACGTTCCTTTTCCTCATCCCACCATTGACGCTTCTCCAGAATCTCAGCTTCGAGAGCACCCAGCTCTCTTTCCATCAGAGCGGTTCGTTTGGCGCGCTCGCCGTTTATGGCTTCATCAATCTCACCGATGGTCGACTGCCAGAACTGCTCCTGTTCTGCAACCTTGCGTTCGAAGGCCGCTCGCTCCTGAGCGAGGACCTCACGTTCGACCTCAAGCTGGACCGCAACTTCGGTTTCCAGTCGGTCCTTTGCGGCTCGAAATTCCGATTGCTCGCGTTTGAGGAGTTCCTCTTGAGCATGGACATCCTTCCAGGATGACTCCCACTCATCCATTTTGGCGACGAACTCCGCTTCCCGTCTCGTCAGCTCTTCTTCGCGCTGACGCAGCTGTTCTTCAGATTGCTGAGCGGAAAACCGGAGTCTTCGACGTTCCTGGTCGAGAGCCGAGTATTGAGCGTTGACGTTCTGTTCACGTCGATCGAGTTCTGCAAGCTGTGACCGAAGATGGGCGATGAAGTCTCCGGCCTTCTGTGCGACCTCCTCGTCGGCTCCACCTCTGCGCGAGGATCGTGAAAGCAACCCGTCGACTGATGGTGCAGACAGCGGTGACGCATCAGCGTCAGACTCGCTTGCAGCTGATGAGCTGCTTTTCCTGAGATCATCACTCATTGATGGGAATCCTTTCCCAAACTCAATCGTTTTGGCTGTCCGAGTAACCGGCCGATCCATCGGTCCGGTCCATCTGCCTGCTGAATCGGATCAGAGGTGCTTGTCCAGCAGGGCCGCGAGTTGTGCCTTCGGCTGGAGACCGCTGACTCGCTCGACCACCTGGCCACCTTTGAACAGCATCAGCGTCGGGATGGCGCTGATCTGATGATCGATCGCCACCTGTCGGCTGTTGTCAGTATTGACCTTGCCGATCTTCACTTTTCCAGAGTAGTCATCGGCCAACTCATCAATGGTCGGGGCAAGCATCTTGCAGGGACCGCACCATGGTGCCCAGAAATCGACCAAAACGGGTTGATCCGTTGAGCTGAGCGTTGTCTGAAAGTTGTCGTCGTTCAGTTCCAAAACCTTGTCCGACATCGTGTTTCGTCCTCTAATCAAGTTCGTTGACAAGTGGCGAATTATAGGGAAACCGTCTGTTGTGTCAACGTGCCTCTGGATCTGCCAAATCTCGATAAGCCATTACCCAGCAATGGCATGCGTCGTGACAAGCCTGGTCGACAGATGACCTGGACACCCTGAAAAGTGCTTTCCAGGGTTCAGATGGGCTCAAATCGACTGCCCGCTCAACTCGAGAACTCCTGAATCAATCAGGTCGTGAGCCACTTTCGAGACCTCGCGGCAACGCTTTCGAAGGGGAGATGAGAGCTGGCGCGGATCGAGCGGTTCGAGCATCCGCAGCGCTGCAACGGGACGTTGCATCTTGCTCAGGAGGATCGTCGCTGTCTGCACGCGGACATGTATGGAATCATCGAAGCGATGCACATACTCCGTCAGCAGCGGCACAGCTTCCTGCCACAATCCAGCTTGCAGAAGTCCCTGAGTGAGTTCAGACAACTCCTTTTTCGCTAGTTCAAAGTCCGGCTTCAGATGGCGGCAATCATTGAGGATTCGCAGGGCGGCTCGCGGCTTACCCTCAGCAAGCAACTGGCGAATCCGTATTTCAGTTGCTCGGACCGATCGTTGGGCTCCTGAAGTTCGGCTGTTTCCAGCAAGTCGATTACGGAATCGCTCCCTGTGTAATCGCTTTTCTCGATCAGTCTTTGAATATGCAGGGGCACTGGATCGATACGGGTCGAGAGATTGAGTCGTTTTTCCGGTCATAACGGAGAGCAAGTCCCATCCTTCACAGTCGACCCAGTTCTGCCTGAGCATCGTGATGCCCAGTCCAACCCCGAGCAAACCGCCGATCAGATGGAGGACCGCTGATCCAAGATGGAAATCGAACCACCACGTCGTCAAGACCTCGATACTCAGCAACAGAGACGCGAACGTCAGGATCGACAATTCAAATGTGCCGATTTGAAATAGCGTGATAATGGGAATGCAGTAGGCAAACGTCATTTCGTTTTTCGGTGCCCAAAGCAATGCGATCACCATCACTCCGTAGATGGCTGCTGATGCCCCCAGCGAGTCTCCGCTGACGTTTTGCAGACAGATCTGCTCGATGGCAGAGGAGACAATCCCCAAGCTGAGGAAGATGGCGAGAAATTTCCCGATGCCAACCTTTCCTTCCACAACGATGCCGAACCCCCAGAGAAAGAACATGTTCCCCAGCAGATGGAGAAAACCTCCATGCAGAAACAGCGAAGTCAGCCATTGGTGGGGATGGATGCCTTCGCCGTAGGTCAACAGGTAAGGATCCGGTCGGAACAGCCCGAACGCGGCAGCGACGTACACGAGAGTGTTTGCTGAGATGAGAGTCACCGTCCCCCAGGGAAAGTGCCGGATCGGTGCGTCCGTGTTGATGGGGAGGACGAACATTGCTTCCACAACAAAGTAGGAAACGTTGGTATGCTGTCGCCCGGTGAACGAACGAGCAGCCATTCGCAGTCCGCTTTCCATCTAGGATAACGCGAAACCGGATTGGAAGGACAGGCTTTCACGGACATTTTCGCATGAAATCCAGGACCGAGAGCAGTCAAAGCCCGGCTCCAATAATCAGGAGCCGGGCTTCTGTCCAAACCAGCGATTCGATTTTACGACGTGAAAGGTGAGCCGGTTTTCTTAACGACCGCCTCCTCCGAAGCCGCCTCCTCCACCAAATCCACCGCCGCCGCCGAAGCCGCCACCGCCGCCGTAACCTCCCCCACCACGCTTCGGTCCTTCGCCAACTGGGCGGTCGCAGGTGATCGCGCACTGGTTGTTGTCACACTCGTCATACGCATCTGCGAAGATGGAACCTCGTGTGTATGCTTTGACGCCGCCACCGAACTGGGCCTTCTTTGAGAAGCCGGAGAAGCAGTAGGACTGGTTGAGGCTACCGATCGCATCGGCCACGTCGTTGAGTTCCTGCACGACTGCGTGCTGAACTTCGCTCATCCCTACGATCATGCCGATGACGAGCAGCGTCGCCACCAGCACGAGTTCCGCAGAGATGATGAAACCGGATTCATCATGGAGGAGTTGTCGAAGCATTGTGTCAGTTCCTTGAAGAAAAATGAGTTGACTTGTTTCTGTTGGTTTGATCCCCGGGATGAGAACAAAAGCGGGGGAAAGCCCGTAGGCTCTCACCCCGCCGGGAACTCGGAAACACGATGTCTGCCTCGGGATCAGCGAAGACAGAATGCGAATGGTGTCTCACGCCACTCCATCGCGATTTCCACTTGGATTGGGTCTGACGTGCTACCGCGTGCTCGTATCAGCGACGCTCAGGTTCGAGAGATCCCAAACGTTACAGACCGAGTCTCTGAAACAAATCAGACAATCGATGTACAAGGCATCTTCAGTGCCACACGGAAATTCCGTGTCATTGTTCGATGTAAAGAAACGCAAAAAACCGTCATAACCGGCCTGCTGGCGACCGGTTATGACGGTTCTGCAAAGTCATACGCTAATCCAACCCTGTCAAGAAGGCTGGATGTGCCGTTTGTGACGCTTATCACATGTCTGATACATGCGCTCAATTTGCTGAGCGCAGCGATTGTGTCAGAATTGCTGCTCCTGTTCGCAATCGGTGCAGTTGGTCTCCGGATCGCTCTGCGGCTGGCAGCCCTGACAACTCTGCTCCTGTGGACAATGCTGACAATCCGTCGCTGGCGGACATTCCTGATCGGGTGGGCAGACCTCAGGGGCGATCGTTGGGTTCAGCACTGGAGCGTCTGGAGTGATCACCGTCTCCGGAGGACAAACGGCTTCATCCGCGGGAGTGGGGACAGGTTCATTCTCATGATGCTGAATCACGGTACTCGACCGCTGGCTGATGCAACCAAACTCATAGTCTTCCCGGTACTCATCGACTGAGTCATAGAAAGCAGAACCAGCCGTGCAGGACGTGTGGCCACAGCAACCCCATGCCCAGCAGCCATGTTTCCCGGTGAAGGAATACGATTGATTCAGCGATCCGATCGCTGCCCCAACATCCTTGAGTTCGCTGACAACCGCTGTCTGCAGGCACTGGATTCCCGCGATGAGTCCGATGACCAGCAATGTGGCAACGATTACCAGTTCTGTCGTGATGATGAAGCCATGTTCATCATCAAGCAGGTTTTTGAAGAGAGTCATTGTTGTGTTCCTGACGTCAATATGGTGCGTGATGTGGTCGACATGCCGGCCGACGTCCCGATCGCCCAGGCAGGCCGGCAGGCAAAGTTCAATTCGCCTGCGGATTCGGCGGTGGGATGGCAACACGCTGAAGCCCGCGCGGACGACCGTCGGAAGCCGAGAGCCCCCCACCCGCGAACGGCTGACATCACGGGGGGAACTGACGGTATCCCCGCGATGCTGATCAGCCTGGTTGTCCGCAGTCAGGAGTGTCCTCTCGGTTTCACGACAGTCTTCCGGCGCTCTCGAACGCCGGAGTGGCGAGTTGTCAGATCGCCACACACGCTCTCAGGGTATTTCCGAGGGTGTCTCCACTCAGGCGTCGGTGTTGCCAGGAAACCGCATCATCCGGACGACCGCTATCATCGCTACGATTGCGGCAATCGCGATGACTGGTGCGATCGTTGTGACCCTCATAACTGGCATGACCCGTGCCACCAGACGTTCCGCCTTGCGAACTTCATTTGACATTCGACGCAAACAACTGCGTAACAGTCGATTAGCAATTCGTAGCGATTTTGACGATGGCAAGGGTTGTCGTGATTCGATGGGTTATCCTGTTAACAATGGTTTGCGCGGTTGTACGGATTGTGTTGATTGTTCCGAACATCCGGTCTGGGAATCGATGATTGCTGACTGGAGTTTCAGTCCGGCACGCCGTACCCTGCCGACATCTCAAACCACTCAGGATGCGCGAATATGGCTCGATGTCTGGTCACCGGCGGCGCCGGATTCATTGGCAGTCACCTCACTCAGAAGCTGCTGGCTGATGGCCATCACGTCAAAGTCCTCGACAATTTGTCGACCGGACGCAGCGACAACCTCCGGGACGTGGCAGGGCACGAGCGGCTGAAGATCATGCAGGGGTCCATCACCGACCCGGTACTACTCGCAGAAGCGACACAGGGGACCGATGTGATCTATCACCTGGCCGCAGCAGTGGGTGTGAAGCTCGTTGCCGAAGACCCCGTTCGCACGATCGAGACGAACATTTACCCCACAGACAGCTTGCTCCGGCTTGCCATCCAGGGAGGCCAGAGGTTCTATCTCGCCTCGACAAGCGAGGTCTACGGGAAGAACGCAAAGTCTGACTGGTGCGAAGAGGACGATCTTCAGTTTGGCCCCACCTCTCGTCCACGCTGGGCATACGGCTGCTCGAAGGCGATCGATGAGTTCCTCGCTCTCGCCTATCACCAGAAGTACAACCTCCCCATTGTGATCGGTCGGTTCTTCAACGTCGTCGGTCCACGACAGGTTGGAAACTACGGAATGGTCATCCCCCGGTTTGTTGAGCAGGCGCTGGCTGGAGGCCCGGTGACTGTCTACGACGACGGCTCTCAAGTCCGATGCTTCGCCCACGTCAGGGAAGTCGTCGACTGCGTTGTCAGCTTGACAGAGTCTGATGACGCTCGTGGACGAATCTTCAACATCGGTAGCGACCAACCAATCTCGATGCGTCAGCTGGCCGAAGAGGTGATCAAACGGGTCGATCCCGCGGTCAAGATTCAACATGTCCCGTACCAGGAAGTCTACGGAGACAATTTTGAAGATGTGAACCGCCGTGTCCCCGACGTCACCCGCCTCCGAGAAACGATCGGCACCAGCCCCTCCATGCCACTCGGCGACCTGCTCGACGACATCATCGCCGCCAAGCGGTCAGCTTAGACGACTACTGCGGATACCCGGCAGCTTCGGCAGAAATTGCGCTTTGCTGAAAGAGCCGAATATAGGCTGGTGATGTGCCCTTCCCTCTTATCTCACAGAGAGTTCCGACAAACGAGGCATCTGCACTCATACCGATGCTCAGGGAGAATGTTCGGAATTTGCTGAACTGATTGAAATCGCCTTGACCCATTTAGGGGAAACTCGTACCTTCCCGCCGCGTTGGACGTGACACGGTTCGCCGGGCACGGCAACGCACGACACGTGTCGGTTGGCTCTCAACGGAGAGTCGCCAGGGACGGCACCCGAAGCATGGATGCTGACGGTCCCATCTCCCTGTTTGTTTCGAATCGCCCCCGGAAGTAGCTCGAGTCCTCTGCCCCCCTGGGATTCGCTATTTCCGGGTTTTTCTTGCGCCACTTAGCACTCTTGCGCAATCGGCAAACTGTCGATCAACGAATAGGTTGACCTCATCGCTGGACTGTGAACAGCGACTTACTGGATTCGGACGATTTTCGACTCCGTCCCTTCTTCCGAACAGTCTGAGTTGTAGAGTTGAATGTGTCATGCCCCGCTCTGTGAGCCAGATCATGTCCGTTGAACGTTGCAATCACTGTTTGAGTCCCGATATTCACAAGTCGCGGCTTCATTTCTGGGATCTCTTTCCGCTCCTGATTGGGTTGAGAGCCTACCGATGCGCCCATTGCTTCGAGAGACAGTATCGGGCGGTCACCATTATCTCGCAATTTGTCGCCTGGGGACTCACCAAGCTCGATGACACTGTGAATCTCATCGACCCCGCCTACCGTCAGGAACGCTTCGGAAACCGACATCGCACGTCGAAGTCGAACGAACTTTGATCGCTGGATCGACTTGAGGGCAATGATTGGTCGGAACCAACGGCTGGTCCTATAATAGACCGGTCGATTACTGAGTTCCTGCCCCTTCCCCGGCGTCGGTCTCCCGCCGCTGACGATAAACATGCCCGCTTCCGATCTCGTTATTCGCGGTGCTCGCGAACACAATCTGCGCGATGTTGATCTGACTCTCCCTCGCAACAAGCTGATCGTGATGACGGGCGTCAGCGGTTCGGGGAAGAGTTCGCTTGCCTTCGACACCATATACGCTGAAGGTCAACGCCGGTACGTCGAGTCGCTGTCGACCTATGCACGACAGTTCCTCGGCCAGATGCCCAAACCGGACGTCGATGCGATCTCGGGACTCGCACCGTCGATTTCCATTCAGCAGAAGGTGACCAGCCGCAATCCGCGAAGCACGGTCGGTACCATCACGGAGATCTACGACTACCTGCGCGTGCTCTACGCCCGTGTCGGAGTCGGTCATTGCACAAAGTGCGGTCAGCCGATCACGGCTCAGTCGACCGATCAAATTGTCGAGTCGATCTCAGCCCTGCCTGAAGGGACGAAGTTTCAGATTCTCGCTCCCATCGTCCAGCAACAGAAAGGGGAATTCCGAGATCTGTTTGCAGACCTGTTGAAACAGGGATATCTCCGCGCCCGCGTCGACGGCGAAGTCGTCAGCCTGTCCGACGACTTGGGCCTCAAAAAGCACTTCAAGCACACGATTGAGGTCATCATCGACCGTCTCGTGGCTGGCAAAGGGGGGAGGACGCGACTGGTCGAAGCGATCGAAAGTGCGATCCGTCTGAGCGGTGGAACGCTGATCGTCAGTCAGGCGAGCGGGGGACATCAGTCCCCTGTCTCTAACGGTGGCGAGTCAAACGAAGGTCTCGATGGAGATCCAACGCCCAAAGAACAGGGGGTTAAGCCCCCCCGCTCGCCCGAGCGACTCTACTCTGCCAAGTACGCTTGCCCTGATTGCGGACTTTCCTTCGAGCCGCCGTCGCCTCAACTGTTCAGCTTCAACAGCCCACTCGGCATGTGTGAGGCCTGCAACGGTCTCGGTACGCGGCACGAATTCATTCTGGAACGCATTGTCGAGGACGAGGCCAAATCGATTCAGAAAGGTGCCCTCAACCTGCTCGGCCCCGTCGCGAAGGTTGGTCGCTGGCGACGGCACATCTTGCAGGGAGTCGCGAGAGCGATCGAACAGGACTGTGGACTCGACGAAGGAGAGTTTCTCAAAACCCCGTGGAGCGAGTTGCCTGACGAATCAAGAGACCTCTTCCTGAACGGCATGGGTGATCGGCACATCACATTCGCCTGGCGGCATCGTGGTGGTGTCTGGAAGCACGGCGGAACCTGGGCGGGCTTTCTTCCTGAACTGTTGGAAGACTACCGCAAAGCCAACAGCCCCATGCGACGTCGACAACTCGAAAAGTATATGGAGACCGTCCACTGCTCCGCCTGCAACGGTGAACGCCTGAACGAACAGTCGCGAGCGGTGTTGATCACGTCTAAGATATTAAATCCGTGCCCGTCAGGAAGCGGCAGCGGCAAGAAGAGCAACTCCGTTCCGCTTCCTGACGGGCGCAGCTCGGAAAGATCGACTCTCTCTCTTCCCGGCGTCTGCGCCCTCTCAATCGAGGACTCTGCCCGTTTCTTCGAGTCACTCGATCTCGACGACACACAGGCCATCATCGCTGAGGACGCGATCAAAGAGATCCGAGGGCGGCTGAGTTTTTTGCTGAAGTGCGGACTTGGTTATCTCACGCTCGACCGTACGGCTCCCACTCTTTCTGGTGGCGAGTCGCAACGTATCCGACTTGCGGGTCAAATCGGCTGCGGACTCGTTGGTGTGCTTTACATCCTCGATGAACCGTCGATCGGTCTGCACCCTCGCGACAACGAAATGCTGATCGAATCACTGGTTGATCTGCGTGACCAAGGTAATACGGTCATCGTGGTCGAACACGACGAGGAGACGATGCGGGCAGCCGATCACATCGTCGACTTTGGCCCCGGCCCGGGTGTGCGCGGCGGCGAGATTGTCGCTCAAGGCACACTGGATGAAATCCGCAAGGCCCAGCACAGCCAAACGGCCGACTTCCTCACCGGAAGACGTGAGATTGCCATCCCGAAGCAGCGACGAGAGCCGACGAAAACGAAGCGTCTCAAAATCGTCGGAGCCGCTCACAACAATCTCAGGGACATTGACGTCGAGATCCCGCTGGGCCTGTTTGTTTGCGTGACAGGTGTCAGCGGCTCCGGAAAAAGTTCGCTGTGCAACGACATTCTCTGGGAGACGCTTAACCGCGACATCAACAGCGGCAGAGGTTCGCCCGGAACGCACAAACGCATCAACGGGCTGCAACATCTCGATAAAGCCATCGACATCGACCAGTCCCCCATCGGTCGCACACCTCGCTCCAACCCGGCGACGTATGTCAAACTGCTCGACGAGATCCGCAAACTCTTCACCCAGCTGCCTCAGTCGAAGATTCGTGGGTACAAGCCGGGTCGATTCAGCTTCAACGTCGAGGATGGACGTTGCGAAGCGTGTGAAGGACACGGTGCGACCAAACTCGAAATGGACTTCCTCGCCGACATCTGGGTCACCTGCCCGGTGTGCCAGGGCAAACGCTTCAATCACGAAACGCTGGAGGTCCGTTACAAGGAGAAGTCGATCGCAGACGTACTCGACATGGACGTGCAGGAGGCGATCGAGCACTTCAAGAATCACCCCAAGATCCTCCGCCTCCTGCAAACGCTGCACGACGTCGGCCTCGATTATCTCAAACTCGGTCAGCCATCTCCCACGCTCTCCGGCGGCGAGGCTCAGCGCATCAAATTGGCCAGAGAACTCGGCAAACGGTCGACCGGCAATACACTTTATCTCCTCGATGAACCGACGACCGGTCTGCACTTTGGTGACGTCGAGAAACTGCTGGAAGTGCTCCACGGCTTCGTTGATGCGGGCAACACAGTCCTCGTGATCGAGCATAATCTCGACGTGATCAAGACCGCAGACTGGGTCATCGATCTCGGTCCCGAAGGGGGCAGCGGCGGCGGTATGCTCGTCGCTGAGGGAACGCCGGAGGCTATCGCTGCGTATCCGGAGTCTCATACCGGTGCAGCATTGCAAGGCGTGCTCGGGCGAGCGGGGGGTGTGAACCCCCTGTCCCCTTCAACACGGACCACATCGAACGGTGCAGGCTCATCTTCAACTCGCAACGGAGTCAGTCGGTCTCAGAAACAGAGGACTGACGTCTCCCGCTCGCCAGAGGACGCCATCACCATCCGCGGCGCCGCCCAACACAACCTCCAATCCGTCGACATCACCGTCCCCCGCGACCAGATGTCAGTCTTCTGCGGTCCCAGCGGCAGCGGCAAGACCTCGCTCGCGATGGACACGCTCTATGCAGAAGGGCAACGCCGATACGTCGAATCGCTTTCTGCATATGCACGCCAGTTCCTCGGTCAGATGCCCAAACCCAAGGTTGAGAGCGTTTCTGGACTGTCGCCCGCCATCGCCATAGAGCAGAAAACGGTCGGTGCCACTCCCCGCTCGACTGTCGGCACCGTCACCGAGATCTACGACTATCTGCGCGTGCTCATCGCCCGCCTCGGCAAGCCCTACTGCCCCGAGCACGACGTCCCTGTCGTCAAGCAGACGACCGATGAGATCGTCGACAGAGTGCTCGCTCTCGACGAGGGGACCCGCCTGTACCTCGCTGCTCCCATCGAGATCCCGGTCGGTCAGAGTTACACCAAACTTTGGGACCGGCTCGGCACCCAGGGTTTCCTGCGGGTCCGCATCAACGGCGAGACACATACACTCGAAGACATTCCCGAGATCGACCATAAACGCGAGCACACGGTCGAAGCGATCGTCGACCGCATCAAAGTCGACCCCGATAGCCGCGGCCGTATCGCAGACTCGATCGAGACGGCCCTCGACGTTGGTAAGGGGGTATTGCATCTCATTCACGTCGATCGTGACAACCCCGAGCCACAGTGGCGGGTCGATCGCCTCAGCCTGCACTACTCGTGTCCCGTCTGCTCGGGAGAACACAGCCGTCATTTCGAAAACCTCACGCCTCAGAACTTCTCGTTCAACAGCCCGCTTGGCTGGTGCGAGGCGTGCGAAGGTCTTGGCGTCGAGTGGGGAACCAATCAGCAGGCTCTCGTGGCAAGTCCCAACCAGTCACTCATGGATGGAGCCGTCAGCGCATGGCCGTTGCCTCGTGAGAACGCCCAGTTCCGGACCTTCCTCGAAGCGATCGCAGCTGAGTTCGGCATCCCGCTCGATGTCCCCTGGTACCAACTCGACTCGAAACATCAGCGGATCATCCTCTACGGCAGTGATCGTCCGATCCCGGTTCCGTCACTCTCAGCTCTCAGCTCTCAACTTTCAACCATCCAGTACAAAGGCCTGTACCCCGCGATCGACGAGGCGTCTCGCATCTCCTATGAGTACCGCCTCAGTCTGCAGGACCTTGTGGGTGAGGCTCCCTGTTCGGTTTGCGGCGGAGACCGCATCCGTGATGATGCAGCGGCCGTTCGTATTGGTGAGATGTCGCTGCCACACCTTTGTCGACTGCCGTTGGCGGAGACGCTCACTTTCCTCAACGGCTTGAAGTTGACCAAAGATCAGGAACGTGTCGCCGGCGACCTGCTCAATGAATCAAAGCACCGACTCTCCTTCCTCGTGGATGTGGGACTGCATTACCTCACCCTCGACCGAGGCATGCCCACACTCTCCGGCGGCGAGTCACAACGCATCCGCCTCGCCGGTCAGATTGGACGCGCACTGACGGGCGTTCTGTACGTTCTCGATGAACCGACGATCGGACTGCATCCTCGAGATAACGGTCGTCTCATCGATGCCCTGCACAAATTGAGAGATCTCGGCAACACGGTCGTGCTTGTCGAACATGACCGCGAAGTCATCGAAGCTTCGGACCGTCTGTACGACTTCGGTCCCGGCAGCGGTCGTTTCGGCGGCAACGTCGTCGCGGACGGCACGCCCAAACAGGTTGCTCGCAAGGCAAAGACATCGCTCACCGGCGCGTATCTCTCGGGGGCGAAAGACATCATTGTCCCGGAAACAAGACGCATCGCGAGCGGGGGACGTCAGTCCCCTGTCTTTGAATCGCCCGTATCTCATGAAGGGTCAGATTCGAAATCATCATCCAGGAAACAGGGGGTTGACACCCCCCGCTCTCTGGACTGGCTCACGATCACCGGCTGTCGCCAGAACAACCTGCGTGGTGTCGATCTATCGATCCCTCTCGGCACATTTACGTGTGTGACAGGTCTCTCCGGCTCGGGCAAGAGTTCACTCATTCAGGAGACGCTGGCACGTGCTGTCGCCCGACATCTCAATCGACAGGGAGATGCGCCGGGGCCGTTTGATGAGATGACGGGGGTCGAGGAGATCAGTCGGGTGATCAACGTCGATCAGGCGCCCATCGGGGCAACCCCGGCCTCGAACCCGGCCACGTACACTGGCGTGTTTAACCCGATTCGCACACTCTTTAGCCGTCTGCCGGAAGCGAAGGTACGGGGGTATAAGCCGGGGCGTTTCAGCTTCAATCGACAGGGGGGTCGCTGCGAAGACTGCGAGGGGTTCGGCCAACGCAAGATCGAGATGCACTTCCTGCCCGATGTCTGGGTCACGTGCGACACGTGTCGCGGCAAGCGATACAACGAAGAGACACTCGCAGTCCGCTTCAAGGGACACACCATCTCGGATGTCCTCGACATGTCGATTGGTCAGGCCCTCGAACTGTTCGGCAACATTCCCAAAGTCCGCGCCCCACTGGCGACCCTCGCAGCGATCGGACTCGACTATCTCACGCTCGGCCAGTCCGCAACGACGCTCTCCGGCGGAGAAGCCCAACGCGTGAAACTGGCAGCCGAACTCTGCAAGCCGAACAGTGGTCGTACGCTGTACTTGCTCGACGAGCCGACGACCGGCCTGCACTTCGACGACATCGCAAAGCTGTTGACAGTCCTCAACAGTCTCGTCGAAGCGGGCAACACGGTCGTCGTGATTGAGCACAATCTGGACGTGATCAAGACCGCAGACTGGATCATCGACCTCGGTCCGGAGGCGGGTGTTGATGGCGGGTATATCGTTGTTCAGGGGACGCCGGAGGATGTTGTCGAGTACGCGTTGAGTCAAGCGACAACAGACAAGAGCCGAAACGCCAACGATCGCAAGAACTCTCAACCCTCAACCCTCAACGCTCAACTTTTCCGCAGTTGGACCGGCGAATTGCTCGCTCCCGTGCTCAAGGCATCCGCACGCGGGCATGTTGAGGTGTTCGATGCGAAAGCTGCTGCCAGGAAACAAATGGGGGACGTCGACATCGCAAAGGTGGGCAAGGACGCCCCGTTGCCCTGGAAGGTCGACGGTCGCAAGTGGCATACACAGGACCGCCCGGCCCGCAACGGTAAATCGTGTCAATGGGAAGGAGCCGCACTGGAATCTGTGGTCGATTTCATCGAGGAGTTTGAGGGGCTCAAAGAGGCCAACTGGGGCGACCCGTCGACGGTCGAGATCACGGCTGAAACGAAAGTCGGCACCGGTTGGTTCTTCCATGGCCTGACCGGTGATGAGTGGTTCGTGAGATTGTACTTCCGCGTCCCCAAAGGCTCGTTCGACTCGGACGAGGTGGCTGCCATGCTCGACCTCACGCCCGTTGACGAGATCGATGACATCCCGGTCTATGGCCGCGGTGAGCGGGTCAAATTCAATGACACGAAGGGCCCGTTCCAGGAGGTCGCGATCGACGTACATTCGCTCGAGGAGATCGACACCCAGGAGTTTCGAGACTTCGTCGAGACAGCAATCGCTGAGTACGTCGGTCAGATCAAACAGCAACAACAAAAGGACCCGAACGACCTGATGCCCTGGAAGGTGCTCGGTCGCAAGTGGCACATCTCCCGGAAAGGGTTTGCTCCCAACAAGCGAATCGTCTGGTCTGCCAGCGTGCTGGAGACGCTGTTGGATGTCCTCGCAGAGACGCTCCCGGACGTCGAGTACGACTGGGGCAAGAAAACGATTGTCACGCTGCAATCGAGCGACGGCACCCCCATTGGCGAACTTCAAACCAAACGCCGTGACGGAGTCATCCTCTCCCTCTACACCGAGCCGGGACAGATCGCCCTCGGTCAAGTGGCCGACCTCGGAGTCGACCCGGAGATCGCCTCCCACCGGAACGCAAAAGAAGCGGTCAAGCTGACGTTCAAGACCCTCAAGCAGGTGAAGTCGCCGAAGCTCAAGAAGTTCCTCTCTGAGTTGGGTGCCGATTATTCGTAGCTGGATTCGCCAGAATTCAGCCGCGACGACGTCTCCCACGCTCTGAACTCTGGCGAGTTCAGCTACGAGGTTTCAGTTGGTGGCACGCCGAGGGACTTGCCGCCATCGATGGCGATCATCGTGCCCGTGACCATCTGGGCCGCGTCGCTGACGAGGTACAGGATTGCCTGTGCGACTTCCTCCGGCGTGATCATGCGACCACTCGCACGGGCGATCGGACTCGCCTGAATGAACCGTTTGACGGCAGCCTCGAGGTCGGCCTGCGTGGCGAGGTCAGCGTTCATAATGCCCGTGTCACTGACCGGTCCAGGACAGACGGCGTTGATGCGAATCTTGTCCGGGCCATGACAGAGAGCCAAACTGCGCGTCATCCCGGTCAGGGCGAGCTTGGAAGTCGAGTAAACCGGATCATGTGCGCGAGGCAGTATGCCCGCATTGCTTGCAGTGTTGACGATTGCCCCCCCTCCGACTTTCCGCATGTGCGGGATGGCATACTTCACACCGAAGAAGGCCGCCTTGAGGTTCGTGTCGAGGCAACGGTCCCAATCGGCCTCCTCAATCTCATCAACCTGCCCGACCATCACGATGCCCGCATTATTCACGAGGATGTCGAGCCGTCCGCTATCGGTCGCCGCTCCGTCGATGAGGCCACGCAGACTGTCGAGCTTTCGGACGTCGCACACCTGTTGACGTATGCCAAGTTCTGCAAACGACTTCTCATTGGCAGTATCGAGCGTCAAATCGCCGATCGTCACGCGTGCCCCGTGCTCAGCCAGCAGCAGAGCCGTCGCCCGACCGATCCCACGTGAACCGCCAGTGATGACCGCGACACTTCCATCGAGTTTTCCCGCTGTCATTCCCATACTCCTGTTGATCATTATTCGCTCTGCCGTTATCCGTAATGGAACAACACGATTTCATCTGGTTGAAGTGCCAATACGAACAGAGAATGGACAACCAGCAAGCAGGCTCCAACCATTGTCGTTGACTTAACCGGTCTCCGAGGACGCTCCTTCGGGATCACATTCTTCATCTGATTTAGGCTGATCATGTCGCATCCGGTCAATGAAGATACCACTTGCCAATCCCCCGAATGTGAAGAGAACGATCGTGCTCTCGAGAAAGTTCATTTGGCTTTCAATCGACCCTCCTTGTGAACCACTTGGGATGACAATCCCTGCCAAAGCTCCCACGACTGCTCCGAAGACGGCCCAGGACCTGAGCGACCAACCCACCAGGAGATAGACTGGCAGGACCATCAGCGAGCCGGTCAGGTAACCTGCCACGGTCGCTCCGATTGCCAGTGTCAACCCGATGAACAATCGCAACTTCTGCAAAATGTCTGTTCTCTGCAATGGAGAGATACTGTCATGCTGAATGACTGAAAGATGAACACCCTGTGTCCCAATGATGATACAATACAATCTGCCAAATTGAGGTACGTGATCCAGTACCATTCCCGATAACTTCCACTGATCGTCAGTTCATCCACAAACAAATCTGACCCCGATGCCGTTCTCCAGACGTTTTTTTCTGTTTTCTAGCTCTTTCGTCGTACTGTGCGTGATTGCCACATTCGCGCAATCTGAACCATCGATTCGACGAGCGAACGACGCGGTCACGACACGCGATGCGGATCCGCTGGTGACCTTTGTCGATCAGCAGATCAGGCAGGCGTGGGAGGACAATGAGGTTCAGCCGAGCGAGCGGGCGGATGATGCGGAGTGGTTGCGGCGTGTGTCGCTGGATATTGTGGGTCATATTCCGACCGCTGACGAAATCGAAACTTTTCTGGCAGACGAAAGTGAGACGAAACGGGCCGACGCGGTCAACCGCCTGCTTGACGATCCCGGGTATGTCCAAAACTGGACCACCGTCTGGGCCAACCTGTTGATTGGTCGGCAGACGCCCCGGCTGACCTCACGTGCCGGCATGGAGAAGTTCCTCCGGGAAGCCTTCACAAAGAACAGGCCGTGGAATGAAGTCGTCTATGACTTGCTGACGGCTGAGGGACACTACGAGGAAAACGGTGCGGTCAACTTCCTGCTCGGGCAGTTGAACGGCAATCCAAACCGCGAGGACTACACGGTCGAGGCGACAGCACGGGTGACGCGGCTGTTTCTGGGAACACAAGTCCAGTGTACTCAGTGTCACAATCATCCCTTCAACGACTGGAAGCAGGAGCAGTTCTGGGAGTTCGACAGTTTCCTGCGACAGATGCGGCGTGTCGACCACCGCAAGACGGACCCCAAGACAGGTCGACGGATCGATGACTTTGCAGAACTCGTGTGGAAGAATTATGAAGGACCGGTCTACTACGAGCGACGTTCCGGAGTGATGGAAGCAGCCTACCCTTACTACGCGGATCAGCAGGTCGACCCAGCTGGCACGACCGACCGACGGATGGAGTTGGCCAAGGTCATGGCCAGGGACGACCCGGATCATCAGGTGGCCCGGGCGATGGTCAATCGCATGTGGGGGCACTTCTTCGGGTTCGGATTGACACGACCAGTCGATGACATGGGACCGCACAACCCGCCGTCACATCCGGACGTGATCGATCGACTGACCGATGAATTTGCTGCCAGCGGGTATGATCTCAAACAGCTCATCCGCTGGATCACGAGCACCGAGGCGTATCAGCTCACCAGCCAGTTCAATGACAAAAACCGCATTGATGATCCGTCTGCCGGAGAGGTGCCCCTATTCTCGCACATGTATGTCAAACCGTTCACCGCCGAACAGTTGTACGAGTCGCTGTTGATCGCGACACAGGCGACAGCGGCAACTGGCAATTATCAAGAAGCTGAGGAACGCCGTCGTCAGTGGATGCGCGAGTTCCTGCTGATCTTCGGCGGCAACGAGGACGACGAACCCACTCTGTTCAGCGGCACGATTCCACAGGCTCTGATGATGATGAACGGTGACCTGGTCCGGGCAGCCGACAGCGGCATGCCGGGCAGCACGCTCCATGAGGTCCTCACGGACGAACGGCTCAGGTCCGATCCCCAGCGAATCCAACGCCTGTACCTGTCGTCCCTTGGTCGACTCCCCAGCCGCCGTGAAGCGACCATGTCACAGAAACTCATCAGCGGCAGCCCCGACAAACTGGCTGCCTATCAAGACCTCTACTGGGCCCTGTTGAACTCGAACGAATTCGTGATGAACCATTGAAAAACCTGTAGCTGAACTCGCCAGAGTTCAGATCCTCAAAATCAGTGACCATGGCTGAATTCTGGCGAATCCAGCTACCTCATCCCATCGGACCATCGCCATGAGCCATTCACGCGGGATGTCCCGCAGACACTTCCTCAGCCATCTGGCGACGTCCTCGCTGATGGCCCCATCAGCTGTGCATTTTCTGTCGAACCTGGAGGTTCATGCCGCCGAGGTTTCGAAGAACCGCAAAGCGTGCATCCTGATCTGGCTGCAGGGAGGAGCACCGACGATCGACATGTGGGACCTCAAACAGGGGGTGAAGACCGCGGGCGAGTTCAACCCCATCTCGACAGCGGGCGACCTGCAGATTTGTGAGCATCTCCCGGAAACCGCCAAGGTCATGGACAGCCTGTCCGTCGTCCGTTCCATGAGCACCCGCGAGGCGGACCACGAGCGCGGCCGGTACTATATGCACACCGCCTACGTGCCGAACCCCACCGTCGTCCATCCGACGTTCGGCTCGGTCGTCAGCTACGAACTCGGTCCGCAACGGCCCGACCTGGAGATCCCCGCGTTCATCTCGATCGGCGGCGGCAGCTTCGGGCCCGGATTTCTCGGCATGGCGAACGCTCCGTTCGTTGTGCAGGCCAACGGTCAGATCACCAACGCACAGATGCAGGGGATGGACGAACGCCGGTTGCAACAGCGACTGGCCATGCTCAGCGTCGTTGAGGAGAGTTTCATCAAGTCTGACCGTGGCGAACTGCCGGTCGCTCACAAGGACGTCTACGGCAAGGCGATCAACCTGATGACGTCCGATCAGATGAAAGCCTTCAAAGCCGATGAAGAGCCGCAACAGACCCGCGACCTATACGGCGGAACCGACTTCGGGAACAGCCTGATCATGGCCCGACGGCTGATCGAGACGGGCGTCCCGTTCGTCGAGGTGCAGTTCCCCGGTGGCTGGGACCTGCATCAGGACGTCTTCAACTCGCTCCGCGACCAGTTGCTCCCCAACTTGGACAAGGGGCTCGCTGGCCTGACCCGCGACCTCAAGGAACGTGGCATGTGGGACGACACGGTCATCGTCTGCATGGGCGAGTTCGGCCGTACCCCTCGCATCAACCAGAACGTCGGCCGCGATCACTGGGCTCGCAGCTGGTCCGTCTGCCTGGGGGGAGGAGGCCTCACCGGAGGAATCGCCGTCGGCGAGACCAACGAAGACGGCACCGAGATCATCGGCAAAAGCTACCTCCCCGGTGACCTCTGGGCGACGGTCGCTCATGCCCTCGGCATCCCCCTCGACCGCGTCCACAAATCCAACCGCGGCCGCCCCATGAAACTCGCCGGAGGCGGGACGCCGATCGAGGAGTTGATCGCATGATGGAATGAACAGAAGGAAACGAAATCCGGGTGGTATGCTCTCACGCCGCACCCCAAATGGCAACTCGACGATCGCCGTGACACCCGCTGCTGAGAGGGCCGGTTTATGAGCACTTCAAGTATCGTATTCTTGCTGACGTGCGTTGTACTGGCAGCCATCTTACCCTTCCGGTTCGGCTTGCCTGGCATGCTCGTTTGCCATGTTGCACCGTGTCCACTCTTTTTCATCATGCTCGATGTGTCATATGATGGCCTACTGCACATGGTTGTTATCTCGTTTGTCTTGTTCGTTCTCAATATTGCTTTACTACCTGTCAGTATCACCTCGTTATGGATAGGGGAAAGTTGCTAGAGACGGATGCGTGCCCGGGATTGTGGTGGTGAGATTCAAGGCGGATCAGCATTGAGTGTTGCGCAACTTGGATCGCGCGATCCAATCGCACCTTTCATCCACACCCACCTACTCTGCTACTCTGACGTCATTATTTCTGTGAATGAGACGAGGAGCGGATGGCAGAATTTGTAAAACCGATGGCAGAGTACGCTGCGTCCATGGTTGAGGCCATCGGCGTGCTGGTGATTGTCGGCGGTTCCATCTACTCGCTTGGATTCGCTGCAGTGCATGCGTACGTTTCCGGTACAAGTGAAAGCACCCTCCAGGCAGTTCGACAGCGGTTGGGAAGAGGCATTCTGCTGGGCCTGGAGTTCCTTGTCGCTGGCGACATTATTCATACCGTCGCTGTCGAGCTGACTTTTCAGACAGTCGGAGTCCTCGCGATCATTGTGATGATTCGAACTTTTCTCAGCTTCACTCTCGAACTCGAACTCACGGGAAGCTGGCCGTGGCAGAAGCATGCAGACACTGATGCGGGGCCAGCTGTGCCGGATGCTTAAGGGGTGGCGACAGCTCGGTCGTTACGTCCAGCGAGAGACGGCTCAAAGGTGACATCCCCGATCACATGCAACCGCGCTCCAGAGGCAGAGGTGCTGGGGTGCATCCCCTCCTCTTTGAAAGATCGAAAAACCATCGGGAATGCTCAATCTATCGGCGGTTACTCCCAATCGAGATGGTGACACACGACATTCTATCCTTAGCAAAGAATCCTGATTGAGCGTCATCAAACCGGGATTGTACGAACGAACTGGAGCTTCCCTCGCAGGAAGGGATTGAGCTCACTCCTACGGATTGTCGACGTCGGCACCAGAATTGCTATTCGATTGCCAATGTCCCTCCGTAGCAGCAAGACGACTTCCCGCGTGGGCATGCGATCAGTAATCTTCCGGCAACGGACTTCGTCGGTCTTCAAGTTGCAACCCCCATGAATCGAGATAATGATCTGAGGCCAACTTCTGGCAAAAACGATCTCTCAGAGTTCTTTGAAGTCCTCCAGTTACTGGTTCGAGAGCCAAGCGTTGTGGGGGCTGAAGACTCGTTCTTCCGATTACTGCGGCGAGAATTAGAGGAAGTCGGAGCTCGCGTTCAGCACTTTCACGGACTGCTGGTGGCTCAAGGTCAGCGGCCGAAGGACGTGATTCTCTCGGCCCATATCGACCGGCACGGCCTGCTCTGCACAGGACCGAATGAGTTTCAATACGCTGCCTTCATCGCCGGGAATCGGAGTGAACTCAACGGAGACTCGGTTTCTGAGCAGATGATGCAAAGCATTGGAGGCCGATTCTCCGGACAACGTGTGCAGGCTCATCTGCCGTATACTGGCACGTATCTTGGTCAAGCGATCATTACGCGATCATTTGTCTGTGCCCAACGCCGCAATTTGATCTTTGAACTTGACGGACTCGACTTCTTGCCGCCCGGGACGCCGATCTCATTTCTCGATCGGTTGCGGGTCCAGGATGGCTTTCTCTCTGCCCAACTGGATAACGTGCTCTCGGTAGCGATTCTGGTCCATTTGTTCCGCCTCGGCTTTCAGGGGACAGCCCTGTTCACGGCACAAGAAGAAGCGGGGCGAAGCTGGCGTTATGCGCTGGAATGGTTCCAGCGACAGCATCTGAAAACTCAACGGCTGATCGTCATTGATACGAGTCCGTTTCCCTGTCGTGAGACTGCAACCGCTCAGGAACTGGTGTTGCGATGGAAGGATGCCAGTGGTGTCTTCGCTCAAGAGATCACGGAAGAACTTGCTCAACGTTGTGTCGGCCTGAACATCAGCACAATGTTCAAAGATGCCTACGTCGAAGAGCAGAATTCGAATCGGGAGGGGCGGCCTCTTTCGCTGGGAAGAACCGAGCTGGGCCGTCTGGTCACTGCGACCCAGGGCGAGATCAGCGGAACAACGCTCCAGATCCCCACGACCGGCTACCACACAATCGATGAAACCGCATCACTCGACTCGGTCGACGCTGCGATTCAGCTGTTGTCCTCGTATATCTGAAAAGGAGATTGAAGAGTGGTCTTGAGGTGATTTGATAATCCGCATCATACACCACTAAGATGGCAAGGAAGCGATACCGCACCGACCTCAGCGATGCGCAATGGAAGCGGATCGCACCATTGATTCCTCCGGCCAAGCCGGGCGGTCGTCCGCGCACGATCGACATGCGGGAGGTGATGATCGCCATCTTCGACATCACCCGGACGGGGTGTGGCTGGCGGATGCTGCCGCACGATTTCCCAAGTGGCGAACGGTGTACGAGTTCTACGCCTGCTGGCGGGACGACGGCACCTGGGAGACCATGAACGCTCGGCTCCGGGAGCAGGTGCGTCGCCGGGCCGGACGGAAGTCCGAACCACGCATCGGCGTGCTCGACAGCCAGAGCGTCAAGACGTAGGACCACGGCAATCGCACGTTGGTGATGGGTTTGGTCTCAGGATTGCGTCTTCTGTGTTGAAGTCAACTGGCCGTGGTGG
>JAGQQG010000081.1 GCA_020426325.1 Planctomycetaceae bacterium
AGCGGACAGCTTGTAGTACTTGCGGCGGCGGCCTTCGTGCTCGGTCCAGTACGAGCTGAGCAGCTGCTGACGTTCGAGCCGATGCAGGGCCGGGTACAGGCTGCCCTCCTTCAACTCGAACTGTCCGCCCGACCGCGAGAGCACGGTCTGCACAATCTCGTATCCATACGAAGGCCCCTGCGAGAGGACTTCAAGCATCATCATTTCCAAGGTGCCGTTCAGCAGTTTGGTATCCATGACAGGCTCCATACTTGGTTCGTCTAGGTAATAGCCTAGACGCGCAAGGTATGGCTGTCAAGACGGAGCAATTCTTGAGACCTTGTTGGACTCTTCTTGTGAGTTGCCGTCAATCTGTCTCTGGGGCGTCGATTGGGACTTCACTCCCGACCCGGTGAGTCGCTGCTGGAATCAGTCAGCGAGTTGCCATCGGAGATTGCAGAATTTCGCATTATATTGAGCAGCCAGTTGCGCCCTTGTTGGTAGACGAGTCGTTTCTCACTGAGGACGGTGTATGCGTTCACTGAGTGACCGGGTTTCCAGGCTGCCTCAGCAGTTGATGAGGAAAAATCCCTTTGGGGGTGACCATCGACCGTCACGATTGTCGTGGTTCATGCGTCGTCGAGGCCGGCCTGCGTTGCCCTTTCCGCACCCGTGGAACTACGACCAGCCGATTACCATTCTGGAGACGTACTTCTGGGGAGCCGAGAAGGAAACCGGTGCCGGACGACATAACCGGTACCTGGATGTTCCGGGGTTTCCTCCCGTGCTGGTCACACGAGATCCGGGAGTCATTCGAGCCATCCTGACGGCGACGGGTGATCAGGAAGGTCAGTTTGATCGGGACACGTTGCCATCGACGGGGATCGCACGAGCTACGGGGAAGGACACGCTGCTCTTTGCGAATGGTCCCCTCTGGCGACGTCAGAAAAAGCTGGGAGCAGCACCGTTCGGCAAGACCGCACTGTTTCAACCGGAGATGTTCAGCAAGTTCGCAGATCGTTTTCGCGGTACGGTCGAACAACGATTGGAGTTATTGCACAGCCATCTCCAGGCAACCGGACAGCAGACGCTGCGCATCGAGATGGAGCCGGAGGTCAAGGCGCTGATGCTGGAAATGCTGGTCAACTGCTTCTTCGGCGCGGAGGTCGCCTATGAGAAACTTAGGAATGAGTACATTCCGGCATTAGAGCGCATCATCGACCACATTGTGCGCGACACGGTGTCGAACCGACTGGGGCTTCCCGTCTGGTTGCTGGCTGGAATCAGCCAACGATTTGCCCAGGTCGAACAGGATTTTGCCTGCTTCGAGGTGCTGACAGATCAGGTTCTGGCTGCCCGGCAGACCGGCAAAGGACTTTGGAGACATTTCAAGTCGGATGCTTCCGACGAAGTCCTGCGTAGCAACATCAAGGTCTTTCTGGCAGGTGCTCTGGAGGCGACGACATCATACGCGACCTGGGCGATCTCACATCTGGCGAGGAATCATCACGCTCAGCAACGAGTGTTCGAAGAAGTGAAGGATATCGATGATTACTCGCCTGACAGTCTCGAACAGGTCGTGTACTTTCGACACGTGTTGGACGAGACGTTGCGTCTGACGCCATCGCTCTACTTTCTGCCAAGACGAGCAAGTGCCGAATCGTCGATCGAGATGGCCGATGGAAGCACGATGGTGATTCCGTGTGGGACGCACATTCTCCTTGATGTTTGGCATGCCAATCGCCACGAGGATCATTGGGGGGTCGAATCCTCAGGCTATCCTGCAAATGAGTTCGTGCCCGAACGCTGGGAATGGCTTGCTGAGCAGAAGCGGGACTCGAAAGAGATGCTTCACTTCGGGTTTGGACATGGTCCCCGGGTTTGTCCAGGAAAACACCTTGGTCAACTGGAGGTCGGACTTCTGGTGGGCGCCTTCGTGAAATTGTTCGAGTTTAACGCCATCTCACCTGCAAATGACGTCAAGGCAGGGGTTTCGACCAAGCCTGCGGATGGCACTCTGGTTGAGTTGAGGTTGAGATAGAAGCGACGTTCGATTTCCGGTTCCCTTCCCTTTTCTGTCCTCAGTTTGTATCCCGTGGTTTGAGAACGCGCGGCTGATGACGTCACGGCCGGCTCGACACAGGCATTCAATGAATTCAACAACCATGACGACTGGCTTCGGGATTGTCGGCTGCGGGATGATTTCCAACTTTCACGCGAAGGCGCTGGGGGAGATCCCGGACGCCAGGCTGGCGGCTTGTTTTGATATGTTTCCCGCCTCGGCAGACAAGTTTGCGGCGGCGCAGGGGTGCAAGGCCTATCACGATCTCGATGCGATGCTGGCCGATGACTCGGTTGACGTTGTCACCATCTGCACTCCCAGCGGGGCGCATCGTGATCCTGCGGTCGCAGCCCTCAACGCCGGTAAGCATGTGCTTGTTGAGAAGCCGCTGGAGATCACGCTGGCCAAGTGTGATGAAATCATCGCGGCAGCAGAGGCGAACAACGTCAAGCTGGGGACGATCATGCCCAGCCGGTTCAGCGAGGCGAACCTTACGCTTAAGAAGGCAATCGAGGAGGGGCGATTCGGCAAACTGACGCTGGGCGACACCTATGTCAAATGGTGGAGAACGCAGGAATACTACGACAGCGGCGGATGGCGAGGCACTTGGGCGCTCGATGGCGGAGGGGCGTACATGAATCAGGCGATCCACAATGTCGACCTGCTCTACTGGTTCATGGGAGATGTCGCGGAGGTCTGCGGACTGACCGACACACTGGCTCATGAGCGGATCGAGGTCGAGGACACGGGGGCAGCGGTCGTCCGTTTCAAGAATGGAGCCTTAGGCACGCTGGAAGCGACCACGAGTGTGTACCCGGGCCTGCTCAAGAAGACAGAAATTCACGGCACCAAAGGTTCGGTCATCGTCGAGCAGGATGACATCCTGCTGTGGGACTTTGCCGAGTCGAAGCCGGAGGACGAGGAGATTCGCAAGAAGTTCGGCAAAGGGAGTGCGACCACTGGTGGTGCCTCCGATCCGGCTGCCATCTCGTCACTTGGTCATCAAAAGCAGTTCGAGGATTTTCTGGCCGCGATCAAGCAGGGGAAGACACCGGCCGTCGACGGACATCAGGGGCGCAAAAGCGTCGAATTGATTTTGTCGATCTACCAGTCGTCATGGACAGGTCAGCGAGTCACCCTGCCGCTGGCGAAAGACCCGGTACACCCGGAGTAGGTGCGAATCTGCGATAGTCCCTTTCAGCGAGTGGCCGATACCGTTTTCAGGGATCCTGTGCGGTTACGTCAGATTGTCTGTCTTTCGCTCAGAGATCATCTGTCCCCTGACATCAGGAAATGTTAATCTAGAGGTTCCAGTTAACTCAGTCCGATTGACCATACAGACCGCTCCGTTTCAGCAGCTCAGCGAGAGGGTGTTGACGTGAAGGTGAAGTCGCAAGCATTTGTGCCGCCGACGGCCCGCTTGGGAAGGCGGACATTTCTGAAGGTGGGGGCATTGGCTCTCGGTGGCTGGTCTCTGGCCGACCATCTGCGACTGCAGGCTGCGACGGAAAATGCGGTCCTGAAAGACACTGCTGTCATCCAGATCTTCATGGGAGGCGGGCCAAGTCATCTCGACATGTATGATCTCAAGCCGCTGGCTCCGAGCGAGCTTCGCGGAGAGTTCACTCCGATCTCTTCTGTCGTCCCCGGTTGTCACTTCAGCGAGCATCTTCCGCGACAGGCTGCGGTGATGGATAAGCTGGTGATCATCAAATCGCTGCAACACACAAATCCGAGCCATCTGCCAGCGTCGCATTGGATGCTCACCGGTTACGAAGGACCACCAACCACGAAGGACAACCACAACCCGGCGATTGGTGCGGTGGTGTCGAGCCTCCGCGGGCCCAACACGCCCGGTTTGCCCGGTTACGTCGCCATGCCGAAGCAAGCCCTGCTCGGTGGGTCCGCTTACCTGGGACTGGCTCACAACCCCTTCGCTCCGGACAGCGATCCGAGTAAGGACGACTTCGAGGTCAAGAATCTCACTCTGGCGGACGGCTTGTCGACAGGCCGTCTGGATGAACGTCAGGGATTGAGAGACGGTCTCGATTTCTACGGACAGCAATTGCAGGCGTCGAAAGATTTCGATGGTCTCGACCGCTTCTCTCAGCAGGCCTATGACATGGTCACTGGCGAGCGAGCGGCCCAGGCATTCGACCTTTCTCTGGAGAGTCCGGAACTCCGCGAGAGATACGGCAATCACAGCGGCGGTCAGGGATGCCTGCTCGCACGACGACTCGTCGAAGCGGGTGTCACGTTCGTCACTGTGCTGTCCGGGGCAGACTGGGACACGCACACCGACAACTTCAATCGATTGAAGAACGCTTCTCTGCCCAAGATGGATTCCGCCATCTCTGCGTTGGTGACTGATCTCTACGAACGGGGCCTGGACAAGCGCGTGATGGTCATCGCTCATGGGGAATTCGGTCGCACTCCACAGATCAACAAAGATGCTGGTCGCGATCACTGGCCGGGAGCCGCTTGCGTGTTGTTCTCGGGCGGAGGCATCAGCACCGGACGCATGATCGGCGAGACCGATAAGCGGGGGGCCTACCCGATTACGCCTCCCTACTCTCCCGGCGACGTCCTCTCGACCGTCTATCATTTCCTGGGGATCGACTACCACCATCACTTCTACGATCAGAGTGGACGCATCCGCCCCGTGCTACAGGACGGCACCCCGATCCGCGAACTGTATACGTGATGCACCATTGGTGGATGCGAATCGTTCGCACATGCCACGCACAGCGATCGATCGCAGATCGGCGGGTGTGAGAGCATGCCACACTCCAAGTGGTGCGGGACGTTTCTCACCCACAACCGAATCGTACGCGGATGCCACGTGTAGCGATCGATCACAGATCGATGCCTATTAACCGGGAATGGCCCAGTGACCGTCCCGATACTCACGACCGACCAACGCCGCTGCTGCAGGATCATTCGTGATCGATTCGTTCTTGGTGTCAAACTCCAGCACGGAGTTCGTCCGAGCAGCAATGTTGCAGAGGTGCACGACCGTTGCAGAGAGGTGCCCTGCTCTCACGTCCGCGTTGAGGCGGTCTTCGTCACCTCGGATGCAGTTCAGGAAGTTGTTGTGATGGGCGACGAGATCTGCTTGACCCGTCCGTTCTGCAATGAGTTTGTCCTTGGGGCCGTACAGTCGCCAACCGGTCGTGTGGCCCATGATGAGGTAGCCGTCTGTCCCGTAATACGCGGCACCGTTCTCGTAGGCCTCCTGCCGATAGGGAGACCAGATGCGCTGTTCGAAGATAAACTGTTTTTTGCGTGACGATGATTCATCGACAGCATACTCACAGACCGCGTACTGCGTATCGGGGAACTGTTGATCGTCGTCGAAGAAGTATTTTCCACCGAGGCAGGTGACACGTTCAGGGTGAGTCGTCGGGTTCAGACCCCACAGGGCGACGTCGATATCGTGCACGCCATCGTTGCCGATGTCGCCGCAGCCGAAGTTGTACCACCAGCGCCAGATCGACGGCAGCAGGTTCGACTGATAGGGCACCATCGTTGCCGGCCCCACCCAGAGGTCGAAGTCGAGTCCCTCCGGAGGATTGGTCGTCTGGGCATGGCCAATTGATCCACGACGCTGGCTGTTCCATGCCTTCGCGACGAGCACCTCGCCGATCTCACCCGCGTGAATCCGCTGAATGGCTTCCTGGACAAACTCAGTGCTGCGACTCTGCGTCCCGACCTGCAGCAGCTTGCCGGACCGTTCGACAGCCTCCGACATCAACCGCCCTTCCCGGATGTTGTGACAGCAGGGCTTTTCCACGTAGACATGTTTGCCCGCGTCGAGGCTGAGGATGGCTGCTGGGGCATGCCAATGGTCGGGCGTCGCAATGAACACGGCATCAACCGCTGCATCGTCGAGGACGTGCCGCAGGTCGTTCGTTGATTTTACGTCCTTGTTGTTGCCAGATGCCACGACATGCTCAGCAGCCTTTGCCAACCGACTCTCATCGACGTCGCACACCCAGGCGATCAACACATCATCGCGCTCACACAGATGGCGGACATGATTCATCCCCATCCCCCCGGGACCGATGATCCCCAGCACGATCTTCTGTTTCTTCAGAGAGGCTGCTGCGTTTGAAGCAGACGCCATCGCGACAACCCCTGCTCCGGCAGACTTCAGAAAATCGCGTCGATCATGAGGTGTCATGGCGTGCTCCAGTAATGAGAGTGGGTGTCGACAGGAATGCAAGAGAAAACGTGATGTCCTAACTCACTGATGACCTCGCCAGTCTATTTCTAGATCCGTGGCGAACGAAAGCCTGCAGGCAGTTGCAGATGTGGGCAACGGCTTGCAGATCCCTTTGGTCGTTCTTCTGTTCCGTTCATTCTCTCTGCGGTTGGTCCATGATCGATTCATAACGCTTGCGCAGATTGAGCGCAAGGTGATGGAGAACGGGTCAGAATCCGCAGGCATCTTGCGGTCGGGAAGCACGCACGGAATTGAGAAATGATCCATAATTGGATGCGGCCAGCACGGACGAAGGATGCAGCGTGTGTTTACGGAATCATACGTTCGCCATCGCATGCTGAGAAAGGCATTGGCATGCCTTGTGATGTCTCCCGATGGAGCATCACCGCTCACCCAACGAGATGTGGCAACGCATCACACTGTCCTTGGACCGGCGTTCGAGAAATGGGAATCGTTCGAAAGACCATTCGTGGTCTCGTGAGACAAACCGGCTTCGACATTGTCCGTTATCAGGGAAAACGACTCGGTGTTGATCCCTACAAGGACATGCAGCGATTCCTGAAGGGGGTGAACGAACCGGTTATCTTCGACGTGGGCGCCAATGTTGGTCAGTCCGTGGATGACTTCAAAGCCACCTTTCCGGGATGCACGATTCATTCGTTCGAACCGAGTCCATCGACATATCAAATGTTGAAAGCACACTGCGAGGGGGTCTCGAATGTGCAGGCCTGGAATTACGGCGTCGGCTCGGTCGACACCACGCTGACTCTCGAAGAGAACGAATACTCGGACATGACATCCTTCCTGCGTCCGAGCACGCTCGCCTGGGGCAACATCGTCAAGTCCACCGAGGTTCCCGTCGTGGCTCTGGACTCATTTGCCAAAGATCACGATGTCGAATTCATTCATATTCTGAAATCAGATACCCAGGGCTACGATTTTGAAGTGATGAAAGGGGCTGACCGACTGATGAAGGAGAACCGAATTGGTCTGGTCTTCTTCGAGTTCATCTTCTCGGACCAGTACACGGGGATTCCGCCATTTGACGAAGTCTATCGATATCTGATGGACCACAATTTTACGCTGGTGACGTTCTATCGTCAGTTTTATCAAAGAGAAGTGATTGGCTGGACAGATGCCCTGTTTATCAATCGAGAGTTTCATAAGAAGCGACTCGAAGATTACCAGCCGACGGGACTTCGAAACTGGGAGTGACCGCAATCCTCCGTCATGGAACTGTCGCTTCGAGAGAGCAATCGAAGTGTCTGCGAGCCGATCACTTTGGATACGGCCTACTCGATATCAAACCCTGACAAATGCTGCCGCAGAAGAGTGCCTCAGGCGGTTCGTCATGATACAGTGCGGGCGTTAGAACTTCGTGCTTGTCAAACCGCTGTGATATCTGCAGGATTCCCCGGTCGAAGGAAATGGACAGATGCCTCTCGCCGGACCGACTCTGACTCAAACTGTCACGATCGATGACTTGTTGAGAAACGGACTTGCTTCAAAGTCTGACGAGCCGGCGCTGGTCTCTGCCAAATCACGCATCAGCTGGCGAGAACTTGACGAAGCGAGCACTCGACTGGCCTCGCAGTATCTGGCGATCGGATTGAAGCCGGGCGATCGCGTGGCATCGTTGATGCCGAACCGCCCTGCTCTGGTCATTCACTATCTGGCATGCCTGAAGGCCGGGTTGGTCGCGACTCCACTGAACTATCGTTACATGCCGCCTGAGATCGACCATGCACTGGAAGTAAGTGGTGCGTCGCTGTTGTTCCACCATGCCGAACGGGATGGAGATATCTCCGCCAGTCGGTACGGCAATCGCCTCCCGCTCGGCGTCGTTCGATACCGTGCAGACGACGGTCGCGGACGGCAGTACGAGGAGCTTGTTGAGCAGCCTCATGCTGGAGCTTCACTGCCCACAGTTGATATTGACGCGCCAGCTTTCATCTATTTCACCTCGGGGAGTACGGGAAAGCCGAAGGGTGTCACTCACACACGAAGGACCTTCGGAGCCATGCTGGCAGCGACGATTCAGGGGATGGAACTGAATGCGACTGACACGTTTCTTCCGGGGTCATCGTTGTCTCATGTTGGCGGCTCATTGTTCGGCCTGTCGATGCTCGCAGCGGGCGGGCGACTGGTCATCGCCAGAGGGACCAACGGCCCGGAGATTCTGCCGCTTCTGGAGCAGTGTCAGCCGACCGTGATGTTCATGCTCCCTGCAACATTGACCACGCTGATTCGTGATCACGATGTCGTGCCAGAGGATTTCTCCTCGGTCCGCCTGTGCATCTCAGGCGGCGATAAAGTCAGTCATGAGTTGGAACACGAGTTTATCGAACTCGCTGGTTTTCTGATCGATGAAACCTACGGGATGACTGAAATCGGTCTCGCCATGCTCAACCCGCCCTTGGGAGAGAATCGTGTCGGTTCGCTGGGGAAGCTGGGCCCCGGATATGAAGCTTCAATTCGTGACGAGATGGGTCAGGAAGTTCCCGATGACAGCGAGGGGAGACTCTGGATTCGTTCGCCAGCAAACATGAGTGGTTATTGGAACAATCGAGAAGCCTCCGCTGAGACGATTGTCGATGGCTGGCTTGACTCCGGCGACATCATGCGTGTGGACAGCGATGGCTATTACTGGTTCTGCGGACGCAAAAAACAGATCATCGTGCATGACGGCTCGAACATCTGTCCGCAGGAGGTTGAAGAGGCTCTTGAGGAACACGAGTCCGTCGAGTCCGCGGGGGTCATCGGAGTGCATGACCTCGTGCATGGTGAAAACGTTCGCGCCTACGTCATGCTCCGCAAGGGCGTCAAGCGACCGACCAGTGCGGAATTGATTGCCTTTGCGCGAGAGCGTGTCGGCTACAAGGCGCCTGAAGACATTGTCTTCCTCGACGACATGCCTTTGAATGCAACCGGAAAAACAGATCGTGTCGCCTTGAAGCAACTGGCAATGAGATCGGGCGGGCGTCAGCCGGAAAGTGATGCGTCTTCAAACGTCACAGGCTGAGGCGACACAACAACTCATTGAATGAGGTCGTTTCGCTGGCGATGGGTTCGCCTCCAGAGCCTTGATAACAGTCGCACAGCAAATGACTCTCCCCAAATGTGAATCTGGTGATGCCCTGTCCGGCATTGTGGCACGACGCTCCGTACGGAATGACTTGCCACACTCACTGATCGCGATCAGGCATACCTGTCATTGTGTGGACGAACGGAAACCAGGTTGTTGCAGGAAAGCCGCATGTTAGAATAGAAGAAGGTTGAAAGCCTGTTCCCACCTTCACTGATCGTGGCAGAGTCACCTCTCCACGGTTCCCGCCTGTTAGCTGTGTTTAACAGAATTGACAAGACGATACTGTTCATCCGCAGTCAATCACTCATGCAAAGGCTGAATTTGGTCCCGCGACCCATCACCGGTGAACGTCGTCATTTGATCCAAATCGATGACATCGTGCGGCTGTGTATTGCTGTTTCAATGTTCGTGTTTCTTGCCGTGATGTTCTTGTCGACTTTGGCAAGTGGTGATGACACCGTGACTTCAGGGGAACAACTGACCGACGCGAATGTTCTCCTGTCACGCGGCGAAGCAATCTGGAAACAGTCCTGCGCAGATTGTCATGGTGAACAAGGGGAAGGTGTTCCAGGCGCGTATGAGAAGTTACTGATTGGCGACGAGTCTGTCGGTCAACTGACGAAAGTCATCGTGGAGACGATGCCCAAAGACGAGGCGGAGACGTGCGTCGGGGAGGATGCTGTCGCAGTCGCGACGTGGATTCACCACACCTTCTACAGCGAAGCGGCCCGTTTGCGCAATCGACCTGCACGCATCATGCTGACCCACTTGACGGGAAATCAGCTTCAGCAAAGTCTCGCTGACCTGTATGGATCATTCGGTAACAGTTCTGAGAGGGAAGATCAGCATGGCCTCACTGCTCGGTATTACGACGGCACAAGCCGGAAAGATGACACGCTGAAGATCGAACGAGTCGACCCCATCATCAACTTTGACTGGGGAAAAGAAAGTCCGGGCGAAGGCATCGAATCCAAAGCGTACTTCATCCGTTGGCGCGGGGGACTCAAAGTTGACGAAACGGGCCGGTATGAGATCATCGTGCGGTCGACCGCTGCGTTCCAGATGGATTTCGGACGATTCGGACGTCTGTTCATCGATAATCATGTGCAATCGGGTGACAAGACAGAGTTTCGCAAATCGGTGACGCTAATGGCAGGTCGTGTCTATCCACTGCAAATCGATCTGTATCAGCGTGAGCGAAAGACTGAACAACCACCGGTGAACGTCATGCTGTCCTGGGTCGCGCCGCACGGTGTCGAAGAGGTGATACCTCAACGGAACCTGATCGCGACAACTCCTCCGGCAACGTTCGCATTGCAGACAAGGCTGCCGCCTGACGATCGCAGCTACGGTTACGACCGAGGTCTGGCAGTGGATCTGGCATGGGATGAGTCGACGACCCAAGCCGCTGTCGAGTTCGCATCAATTGCGATCAGCGAACTGTGGCCGGACTACCAGAAACGTCACAAGGATGACACAGACGAGAACCGTGCCAGACTCCGGTCCTTTGTGGGAGAGATTGCAGAGGTCGCCTTCCGTGGTCCACTCACTGAAGAGGAGCGACAGCTCTATGTCGACGATCAGATTGAAGCGACTGAAGACGATGCCTCGGCCGTCAAGCGTTGCCTGCTGACCATTCTGAAGTCACCCCGTTTCTTGTATCCGGAACTCGATCGTGATCGCTCGGTGAGTCAACGGGTCGCGAACCGGCTCGCGTTGACACTGTTCGATTCACTCCCCTCGGACAAGGCTCTGAGAGAAGCCGCACGTAACAACCAGCTGGAAACTGAAGAATATATTCGTCAGATGGCACAGCGGATGGTGAACGACGACCGCTGTACAGGCAAGATGCGTGAGATGCTGTTTGAATGGCTGAATCTCAGTCGCCTGAACGACATCACCAAGGATCGCGAGCTTTACCCGAACTTTGACTCCACGCTTGTTGCCGATCTCAGGTCGTCGTTGAACGCGTTGCTTGATGACGCAGTGATCGATGCCGATGGGGACTTCCGCCAACTGTTTGATGCGGACTGGGTCTACACGAGTCCCCGGCTGGCTGAGTTCTACGGAGATCTATGGCAAACGGAGCCGAACGAGACTTCCGACTCTGACGATGGTGAAGAGAACCCGGCTGAGGCTTTCATCGGCTTGCAACCCACGAATGAGCTGAAGAGAGTCCAGGCAAAAGCTCCCTACAATCATGGAGTTCTGTCTCATCCATACCTCATGAGCGGACTGGCGTATTCTGACACCACTTCGCCCATTCATCGGGGAGTCTTTCTGATTCGGTACCTGCTGGGACGTACTCTCCAGCCACCGAATGCCGCGTTTACTCCTCTGAGCCCGGATCTTCATCCCGACCTGACAACTCGCGAGCGCGTGCAATTGCAAACCAGTCCGGAGACGTGTCAGGTTTGCCACTCAAAAATCAATCAACTGGGCTTCACGCTGGAGACGTTTGATGCGGTTGGTCGATTCCGAGAGAAAGAAGGCCAGAAGCAGATCGACGCTTCGGGAAGTTACATCGATCAGAACGGAGAAACCGTCACTTTCACCGGGACGGATGATCTGGCACAATATCTTCAAGGAAGCGATGATGCTCACCGGGCGTTCGTCGGCCGGGCATTTCAGCATTTTGTGAAACAGCCGATCGCGGCCTATGGGCCGGAGAAGCTGGATGAACTGATTGAAAAGTTTCGAGCCGGAAACTTCAACCTCCAGAATCTCCTCGTCGAAATCGCTGTCATCGCCGCTACCCCTCCCGCCCCCACCAGTCCCACCTCAAACACCGACTCCTGACATGATTCACTACAACTCCCGTCGTGACTTTCTCAAGCAGGCCGGTCTCAGTGCCTTGGGCATCAACCTCGCGATGGGGTTGCCGAGTCTGACCCGCGCTTCCGCGACGACTGCGACTCGCAAGCAACGACTGATCTTCGTCTTCAGTCCGAACGGCGTCATCCCGGATCACTTCTGGCCCGAAACTTTGGGGTCAGAGTTCGAGTTGAAGCGAATCCTACAGCCGCTGCAGCCGTTCCGGGATCAGACGATCACGATGCACGGAGTCTGCAACCAGATCAAAGGGGACGGTGACGGACACATGCGGGGCATCGGATGCCTGCTCACCGGCATCGAGCTGTTCCCGGGTGACATTCAGGGCGGGTCAGACACACCCGCCGGCTGGTCGATGGGCATCTCGGTCGATCAGCACCTGAAGAATCAGTTGCAGGCCAACCCGGAGACGCAAACACGATTCGGTTCGCTGGAGTTCGGTGTGATGGTTCCCGATCGAGCCGACACGTGGACGCGTTTGTCGTATGGCGGCCCCAACCAGCCGATGGCTCCCATCGACGATCCCTATCAGATGTTTGACAAGCTTTACGGTCAGCAGAAGAACCGGCAGATCCTCTCGAGTGTGCTGGATGGACTTCAGGATGACTACCGACGGCTGTCACAGATGATCAGCAGCGAGGATCGCCAGTTGCTTGAAGAGCACTTGGAGATGACTCGGCAGCTCGAAAAGGATCTGCAAAGGGAACTGGCCGTCGGGAAGTCAGACACATCTCACTCAGCGAACGAAGCAGGCCACGCAGTGCCGACACTGCCTGCAAACATCGAAGAGCAGAACGACAACATGCCGCAGTTGACCAGAATGCAGATGGACCTGCTCGTCAACGGTTTCGCCGCCGATTTTGCTCGCGTGGCCACGTTCCAGATTACCAACAGCGTTGGCCAGCCCCGGATGAAGTGGCTGGGCATTGAAGAAGGCCATCACACCCTGTCTCACGAACCGGACGATAATGCAGAGGCCTACGAACAACTGATTCAGATCAACACGTGGTATTGCGAACAGGTAGCCCACTTGGCAAAGCGACTGTCAGAAACTCCCGAACCGGGTGCAGATGGTTCTATGCTGGATAACACCACCATCGTCTGGACCAACGAACTGGGCAAAGGCAACAATCACACCCGCAACAACATCCCGTTCGTCATGTTGGGCGGTGGTCTCGGTTGGAGAACCGGCATCGCTCACGATTTCAAGGGCGTCCCGCACAACCGGTTGCTCATGAGCTACTGTGAGGCGATGGGACACCCGGTCGATTCTTTCGGCAACCCGGACTTCTGCCATGACGGCGTACTCTCCGGACTTGTTTGATTGCTTATCGCACCGAGTCAGGACTTCTCCGAATCGTACGAGCCTGTTCCTCGATGTGCTGCGCTGGAAACGTCATGCGGCACGAACGGCAGGTTCTTGAGTCTTGAGGTGTCCGGGCTCCTTTACCTCCGCAACGGCATGCTTCAACCGATTTGTCACGGAAGCGGTCATGCGCTGCGCGACTTCGCCGGAGAAAGCGGGCAATGCGAACGTGAAGTTGCATTGGAGACGTCCGCGATGTGACATCGCTGCACACGTGTGATCTCCCAGAGGACCTGGAGATGCGATGAACTGTAACTCCGTGATTTGTACCGGACCTGCTGGCCAATCGATTCGGACATCACCGAGGTTCGTTAACGCGGTGGCTGAGCGAAGGACTTTCTGCCAGCGACTGACAAGTTGATCGTTTGTCAGTCTCCTTCCTCGAATCAACTGAAACAGCGTCGGCACCATTCTGACATTGGTCGCTGCCTGTCCAGTCTGGAGGCTGCTGGAGACTTGTTTGGCAATCTCTCCAGCCACTTGCCAAAAATCATCGCTCCCCATGCAACGCACTCGTGCAACGAGCATGGATGCGAACATTCCACTCTCTTCGCCAACCGGTGGAACGAGCTGCGCTCGCATGTTGACCGGCATCCGGTGTTTGATCGAAACGGCTTTTCGAGCGGCAATTTCTTCGACCGTCGACAAGATGATTGCCGCAGAGATCGCACCATGAAGACTGGCCGCTGCTAACTTCGCTCGTTTCCGGAGGGTCGTCGAGAACTTCTCGCTGAACGAATGTGGAATGACGATCAGTCTTCGACGGGTCGAGGCAGCTACAGGATGCTCAGGCAGGACCGTCGGTGAACCGAAACGAATATCTTCGGTCACACTGCGAATGACTTGCTGGCATTGGGACAGAATTCCCCGGAGACCACGAAATCTGTGAGGAAGTCGGCAGTCAATCGGAACTGTGTCGGTCAGACGCTTCCATGTTGACTCAGGTTTACCTGAAGCAATGTGATTGATGGCGGCCATCAGATCCCGCATGAGGAGAATCCCGGAAGTGCCGTCCCCCACAAGGTGATGAAATGTCAGCACGATCTCATGGGATGCCTCGTCTCTGCGAATACAACGGCAGCGCATGAGAGGACCGGGGTTCCACAGCAGCGGATCATTCAGCTCATCTTCCACGTGTGAGCACCAGTCTCGCTGATCGTGCTCGATGATCCGCGCACGGAGTCGCGGAACGCTCTCCGTAGAGAACCATGGATCGCGCCCCTCGGTATCCACACGGACGCGCAGCATCGGATGCCGGAGTTGAACCAGGTGGAGCGATTCATTCAGAGCATCATCGTTCAAGGACCCCTGGAGTTGTCCAACGACCGAGAAGTTGAATGTCGCAGCGTCACTGAGTCGCCAGATCGCCTGTTCGAACGGGCTGAGCTTTCTTTCCATCACGTGTTGCTTCATGTGGATCATGGCCATTCAGCCCCGCACTTTTCGCAGGACATCAGCGGCGACTGCTGATGAGAGTCAAGATTTCAGTGCTGGTTCGTCGATCGAACAGAATTGAGAGAGTTATCCCGATTATCGGCATATCACATCGAGATGTTGCCTCAATTCGCCAATTTGCCTTAAGGCACTGACTCTGATCAATCAGCCGTTTGAGCTGAAAAGACTCTGAAAGACTGATTCGAACGTTCGTTGAGAGACATTGACATCAGATTTTCTGATCCTAGATGCAGAAGGCTGAGGTAGTCGCGCATTCACTCAAAGTGGAGTGAGGATACCTAGATCTCGATGTCCAACATCAAAGCTGAAACGCCACCCAACGAATTGAGAGCTTGAGATGATTGTCAGGCAACAATCGACAGGGCCCGTTCCGCCAGATTCCAAGCTGGCCTCATTTCGCGAGTCTTATCGCAGTCGCGAAATTGGCATGGGATACAACGGATGGGTTCATGCTTTGATTGTTTTGACCGGTTCACTTGTGTCGATCGGTCTCGCTCTGAGTGCAGTTCAGGACCCGACGTTTCTGGAATTGTTGGCCATTCCCATCACCCTGCTGATTGCCAACATCGTTGAGTACTTCGGTCATCGTGGTCCAATGCACGAACCCATGCGAGGAATGTATGCCCTGTTTGAAAGGCACGCGAAAGTCCACCATCAGTTCTTCGATGAGCAATGGATGAGCTGCGAATCATCGCGGGACCATCATATTGTGCTGTTTCCTCCCTTGATGCTCGTGTTCTATCTGGGGCTGATCGCACTGCCCCTCGCGACGATCGTTTACCTCACTACAACACCGAACAGGGCATATCTTGTCTTCGCATCTTCTGTCTTTTACTACCTGTCCTACGAACTCTTTCACTTCACATCTCACGTCCATCCCCAGAGCAGAATTGGGCGTCTGCCTTTCGTTGCCAGACTGAGAGAGCATCATCGGATCCATCACTCTCACAAGCTGATGGGATCACATAATTTCAACATTACCTGGCCGATTGGGGACTGGCTCTTCGGCACCGCCTACCGAGACGCCGCGAAACCGGTCGAGACACAAAGTTTTCCGACGACTGCAGATGTCGGATCTTCCCCCAGGCACATTGAGAATCGGAAAGTTGCCTGATGCGTCTGTGTTTTCACTCGCCTGACATCTTGCTATTGTCGCGGGATGATGCATGCCGATTCTGCAGCCAGCGAAACTTGTTCGGGAACTCAACCCAAGGGACTTGAGCCGAGACCTCCGACGCCGATGACCTGGCGGATGGTGGGTGTTCCGGCACCTGTTTTCCCTGGTTTTGAATTTGACATCCTTGATCGAGTTCCCAGCGAGGATAAGCCAGACGCGATCTGGCATCGTGATCGTGCACGAGCAATCCTGAAGGCTCATCCAGAAATCCGGGAGTTGTTCGGGCATGAGCCATCCACAGCGGTCTGGTGTGTTCTCGCCGCTTCCTTACAACTTCTGCTCGCGTTTGTCGCAGGTTTCTGGCTGCCGTGGTGGGGGGCAATTCTGACCGCATGGCTCATCGGAGCACCGCTGAACATTGTTCTGTTTCAGCTGGCACACGAATGTGACCATCATCTGGTTTTCAAGTCCTCTCGATGGAATCGATGGCTCTTCACATATACATCACTTCCGATGTTTTTCCTCGGTCATCATACTTGGTGGATTGATCACATCATTCATCATAACGACATGAGCGCACCGAAAGACTTTGTGATGCGCCGTCGGGCGGTCTACTTGGGGATGCGGCATCTGCCGCCCCTGTTTGTGCCTTACGGGGCATTTGTGTGCGTGACTCAATTCCTGCGAACCGGTCTTGGGCTTTTCCTTTATCTCGTCACATCGCTGTTGAGATTCCGAGTCACACCGAGCGATGTGTCACTCGCCGTCCTCGGAGACGTGCATCTTGTCTCGGGATACAAGAAGGAAAAGATTGAACTCTGGGCAGTTGTTTACCCTGTGATCAGTTTGGCGATTTTTGGCGCACTGTGGTGGCTGGCCGGGTGGCAGGCGATTCTCTATCTGGCCCCTTCGCAATTGTTTTTTACTGGGTTTCTCCACCCGTACTGTTTGGGCTGGGTCTTGGCAATCTCGCATGTCCACAATCGTGACCGCTTTCAGCCGACGGCCTCGCATTATGGAAAGTGGGTCAACCTGACCACTTTCAATGCAGGTTTGCACGTCGAGCATCACGACTTGATGGGGATTCCCTGGCAGCAACTTCCCAAACTTCGACGTCTTGCACCGGAATTCTATGAGGATCTGGTGCCGCTCAGTTCGTATATTGCCCTGGCACTTCGATTCACGTTCGCATCGTCGGATCGCTTCATCTCATTGTTCGATGCGGACACGGTGAATCTGACGAGAAGGTTGATTACGCGGGCTCAGAAACGTCAGGCGTAAAACGTAATTGTCCGTCTGTTTGAAATGCGAACTTCGATGATCTGAATTGATCCGTTGCACTCGCGAATGACCGTTAAGCCAACAAGTGCCAATTCACGGTATTTTACTTGCAGGGTTCGACCAAGAATTCTGGTCTGCTCTCGAGAACAGACATATGCCGAGCGTTGGTGCTCGATCGTTCCTGTTCAATTCGGATCACTCTGATCCAATTGAGCGAGACAGTTTCTTGCGGACTTCGCGCTTTTGAAAGCGGTTGCTGGCAACGCGAAGCAGACTCCGCAGGTCGAGGTGCATAACGCCCGTAATCTGGAAAAAGGTCCAGAAGGAGCCAATAGAGGGAACGGGAGGCGTACAGACGTAGAGGTTCTCAAACCGCGGCCGAAAGCGAGTCTTGAAGTGTTCCAGTCCCGCCGCATCAAAGACGCCGTTCAACAGTTTCTTTGAAACAGTGAAGACGCTTCGGATCAACCAGGCATCTCCCTCGATTCGTTGCTCACAGTTTCGACCGGGAATCATGCACAGCCCGACTTGTTCGACCCCTTCGGCTTTAAGCTGTTCCATGAGTTGGTGCATGACGAATGCGATCGTCCCACGGACAGCATCAGGGCAGTATCGGTAGATCTCCGTCGCCCAGCGAGTTCCTCCGTTCATCGGGTTCAGCACAACGAAACCCTCGATGCGTCCGCGTCCATGATCACTCCGGGCAACGAACAAACGCCGAAGTCCCATCTCATGGTCACCCAAACGCCCCACCACGAAGCGCATCTCTTTCGACTGTGGCTTATCTGAAATGGATGCCGTAGCGACTTCGTGAACTTCCGCCAGGATTTCCGACCATTCAGCAGGCGACAGTTCTTCGCGTCGAACTTCGGCTGTCACCAGCCCGTTCCGTTTACAGTAATTGGTTTGCCGTCGAACCCATTCGTATGGTTTACCTGCAAAGCTACAGGATTCCAGGTCAACCAGAGCATCTTCACCGATCTTTGTCGCCTTGAAGCCGGCGTCCCGGAAGAGGTCCACGACATCGTCCTGAATGTCGAAGAACACGGGCCGTAAGGACAACTCACGGGTGAATTCAAGAAACTCCTGGAGGAGTTGTTCGCGATGCTCTGCGGGAGCGATCAGCCCACCACCACAGAAGACATGTTTCCCGCGTCGAACATAGGAGATGACTCCCTGCTGGCTTTCCGACCAGAACAATTCGCGTTCCGGCTCGGTCGCGAGGTATGAGTTGTAAACCTGCCCGTGATCAAAGACGAACGCAAGGAACTTCTCATAGGCCTCACGGCTGGAACCCCGCGACAACGGCCGAGTGACTCGAATTCGTCCCGGCGCGAAATGCGGCGGTGGAATGACTCGACCTTTGTCGATCGTCCGGCGCGAGGACGGTTTCTTCGACATTTGGATAGCAGCTTGACCCATGAACAGAAATATCGGAGGAATCCGTTCATGCAGTGGGGATGCTCCCTGCATGACGGAATTGCAATCTCAATATCTGGTCAATTGAGACGTCTGCGCAGACCTGAACGGAGAACTTTCGAAAACTTGCAGATGATAGAGGTCGCCCTACCGGAATATTCCGAATGACTGTCAATATCCGCAACCGCCCCTGCTCTGGTGAATCGAGTAAGAATGCGACTGCGAGAGACCATCTGCTACCGTTCCGCTATCCGCTTCCTCTCTACACCGATCTCGACTGAAATACATGAGTCCGTGACATTCTCCATCCGTATTGAGAAGTTGCCAGTGGGGCTGGCAAATGGAATCTTCGCCATCGACGGTGTTCGTGTGGGAAATCATGGGTTGTTTACGCGCAGGTTTGCTGGTTTCTGGGAAGGTCGCCGTGTGATACCATCGGGAGTCACGATATGAGCCATCGACTGATGACAGGTGCTGAAATGGAGACCATGAAGTCGTAGAATTGCCCGCATCTTCGTCACTACTTGATTGGCAGAAATCATTTGCCCCGGTAGCTCAGTTGGATAGAGCATTGGTCTTCTAAACCAAGGGTCGCAGGTTCGAATCCTGCCCGGGGTGCTTTCTTTTCAGATGAGAGAGGTCTGTCATCGATCAGGCGAGTTGTCGCGTTCTTGAGGGAGCCTGATTGTCACCCGTCAGCAAAGGTTCAAGATGAGTCGTCTCACAATGGGCGTCAGACTGGTGGTCACATCCTTGGGGTTGGTCTGTTTCGGGGTCAGTCTCCCAGCTTTGAATGCTGACGATCGAAATCATTTCGATCTCACTCAGCGTGTGTTGTTCGACGGGTCGCGAGTCGTCGGTTCTCCCGATCCACCGCATCCTTACCGCATCCAGCGGGTGTTTGAGAATCTGCAACTCAAGCAACCGGTGTACTTCATCCAGGAACCGGGACGAGGCCGACTGTTTCTCGTGGATTATGGCACGAAACAGATCCTCACCACGGAACACATGCCGGATGCTTCAGAACTGAAGGTCTTTCTTGATCCGGGACGCAAAATCTATTCGCTGGCGTTTCATCCGGAGTATGAGCAGAACGGATTTGTGTACGTGTTCACGAACGATCCGCTCCCCTTGCCAGAGGATACGGACGCGCAGTCCGATCAGCCTGCCGATCGCAAGAACCGGTTATCTCGCTATCACGTCGATGCAGCGACAGGTGAGTGTGACGTTGAGTCGGAAATGATTGTGCTTGAATATTCATCCAACGGCCACGACGGAGGTGATCTGGCGTTTGGAGCGGATGGCATGCTGTACATGTCGTCCGGCGACGGCACGAGTGACTCGGACACGAATCTCACAGGTCAGGACATCTCAGATTTGAACTCGGGCATGATTCGCATCGATGTCGATCATCCTGATGAAGGTCTCAACTATGGGATTCCGAAAGACAACCCCTTCCTCAGCATCCCTGATGCACGTGGCGAGCTTTGGGCGTTCGGGTTCCGCAATCCGTGGCGGATGGCATTCGATCGTGAGACAGGCAATCTGTGGGTCGGAGATGTCGGACAAGATCTGTGGGAGATGGTGTATCTCTGCCAGCGAGGTGGCAACTACGGTTGGAGCGTGAGGGAAGGGAACGCGCCCTTCCGATTGCAGCGCAAATTGGGGCCGGCCCCGTTAGTGCCGCCGGTCATGGCTCATCCGCATTCCGAGGCTCGATCCGTCACGGGAGGGGTCGTGTATCGCGGCAGCCGCCTGCCAGAGTTGCAAGGGGCCTATGTCTACGCAGACCATGAGACCGGCAAGATCTGGGGTTTGTGGCACGATGGCCAGCAGATCACCAAACACCAGGAACTGGACGACATCAGTTACAAGATCACATCCTTCGGCGTCGACCACGCAGGAGAGATGTATCTGCTGGCGTTGAGCGGTGAGATCTTCATCCTCGAACAGGACACTGAGCCGGAATACCGGCCGGAAGATTTTCCGAAAAAACTGAGCGAGACCGGCCTGTTCACCTCCGTGGCCGATCATATTGTTGCACCGGGTATCATTCCCTACTCGGTGAATGCGCCGCTGTGGTCTGACGGAGCAGAGAAGGAACGCTTCATCGCCCTGCCGGGTGAGGGACAGATCAAGTTCAACGAGAAAGAGGCTTGGGGTTTTCCGGAGCAGACTGTGCTCATCAAGACGTTTGCATACGATGTGCCAGAAGGCGACTCCACCGTCCGCCGGCGGATTGAGACAAGGCTGCTGGCACTCCAGCAGGGAGAATGGAACGGCTACTCATACGAGTGGAACGACGATCAGACCGATGCGAGGCTCGTGGATCGCGAAGGGGTCACTCGCACTTTCAAGGTCATCGATGATGAGGGAGTCCGTGAACAGGAATGGCGATACCCCAGCCGCGCCGAGTGCATGCTTTGCCACGCACGGGCAGCGGGGTTCATCCTGGGACCACATGGACCACAAATGAATCGTGACCACGATTTCGGAACAGCCATCGAAAATCAGTTGACCGTCTATCATCAACTCGGATTATTCGACACGCCGCTGGAGAAGGAGCCGAATGAACTGGCACGTCTGGCTGATCCGTACGATGATTCCTTCGACCTGAATGCTCGGGCCAGGGCTTATCTCGACAGCAATTGTGGGATTTGTCACGTGGTTGCAGGAGGCGGCAACTCTCAGATGGTGTTGTCATTCGATGCCGAGGATGCCGAGACGCATCTCTTCGATGTCCGTCCCAACCATGACCGCTTTGACATTCACGATGCAGCGATCATTGCCAGCGGGGACCCTGCTCGATCGGTGCTGCTGTATCGAGTCTCGACTCTCGACAAGGGACGAATGCCTCCTCTGGCCAGCCGTGTCGTCGACGAAGCAGGAGTCCAACTCTTGCACGACTGGATCGCCGGACGCGTTCCTCTGAAGAAAGATGAGACCGTTCCGACACTCCCTGTGCAGTCCGATAAAGACTGAGGTCAGAGCGACCAAAACGATCACGTGTAATGGCACCCGTGTATGAAATGACCACGTCCGTGTGCGAGCAGCGGACCGAATCCGCGAAGGCTGCCGGTGCCAGCGAAAACGAAATCGAGGAAGTCAGAAGTCTGGGCATCGACAGGTGATGATTGGCATGATGGCGGTTAGTCTGGAAAAACTTCCGTCGGGTCGTGAGTGCGCGATTCATCAGGAGATCAACGAAGCTGAATGGCAACCCAATCCCACTTGCAAGAGTACTGATGCTCTCAGGTAAATGCTGGATGAGAACACCGAGGCTGCACAAAAACAACAGAACGCGGCCACTGCTCTCCAGACCGCCGTCAGTGCGTTGACTCGGGGGTAGACCGAACGCCTGCTGGCGTTGGGCACACGAGCTTACCGCACCTCTCTGACGGCTGCGCACTACGGAGATTTGCGGGCCTTGTTGGCATCCTGGCGGTATTTCCATCGCTGGGTTGCTCTCTTGATGGTGTTACTGGCAGCCACGCACATCGTGGCTGCCATTCGCTACTCGAGCATTCTCCCGTGAGATCCCAGTTCAAAACCCGTTTGTACTCGATTCCAGTGAGTCTGCTCTCACTGGCGATCGTGTTATGGATTTGGCACACCGACAGCGGTCAGACTTCGCCGGGACAGATCTCAGCAGTCCACACTCAGGATGCGCGATTACACGGACAGGACGGCTGTGTCGCCTGTCATGGGAATGGTCCAGAGCAGATGACGGAGTCCTGTCTTGCCTGCCATGCCCCAATCGCTCAGCAAATTGAAACTGCAACAGGTCTGCACGGATTGCTCCGGCGCAGGCTTTACACACAGTGCATTCCCTCTCACCGGTGCCCATCAAGCGACCGCTTGCACGCGATGTCATCAGAACGGAGTCTACAGTGGACTGTCACACGACTGCAGTTCATGCCATCTCCAGGATTATCAGAATACGACCGCACCAGATCATGCGACCGCCGGCTTCCCAATGAACTGTGAGCAATGTCACACCACAGCAATGTGGACCGGTGCGACATTCACGCATAGCACATTCCCGCTGACGGGGGCCCATCAGTCTCTCGATTGTAATCGATGTCACTCCAGCGGCGTTTACTCCGGTCTATCGCAGCAATGTCAAACGTGCCATCTCGACGACTACAATAAAACGACCAACCCGAATCACGTAGCTGCCGGCTTCCCGCTGATGTGCGAGACTTGCCACAACACTACGCGATGGTCAGGCGCCACGTTCACGCACACCTTCAACATCAACTCCGGTCCGCACTCGCAGTTCTCCTGCAGCGAATGCCATCAAAATGCAGGCAGTTTTCAGATGGCATCCTGCACTGATTGCCACGAGCATCGCCAATCTGAGGCCGACAGCAAGCACCGCGATGTCAGTGGCTACCAGTGGAACAGCGCATCCTGCATCTCTTGTCATCCGACAGGACGTCATTGAAACCACCGATATCTGCTGGAATAGCAAACGAATCGAATTCGTGAATACCAACATTCATCCAGTTTGAATGATGAGGATTCTGCAACAAAATGCATATCACGCCCTTGACATCGTGACGTAGAGCAGTTATAACCCGTCCTACTAGAGTTGTAGTTACGGGCCATCGACGTAATCTTCGTCATCCAATCCTGGGCCGCAAACCGTACTACATGCAGAGTTCTCTCTGAACTCCCTGGAATCATGATTTATCGGCCCACACTGACAAAGAGTCTTCTCTTCATACTCCTCGCGTTTTCTGTGGGGAGATTGCCACTTCCGTGGGTGCATTCCCATGACTGGATCACGGAGACAGAACTGCAAAGACATACAGAAGAGTTGCATCGTTCTGAGTGTGAATTGGAGTTGCCATTTGGACTGCACGTGCATGTGTTTCATTGGCACAATTCACCCTACACCTCGGATGGTCTGAATGCTGCTCCCTTTGAGAGTTCCGTCGATCTTTACGAGCAGACGGAACCAATCACGCTTCCAGAACAGGAAGTCAACCAGTTTGATCACCTGCAGCTGGTGTCTGCACTCGTGCAGATCACCGGTTGCGTTGACGCTGAGAACTTCGCCTCGGAGCGAGCCCGGTTCCGAGAAGCTGATTCCCCACCGGGAGTCTGCGCTGATCTCTCCTCTTGTGTGATGTTGATCTGATCTTTGTTGACCGAGCCGATGTCGTGAGGACTTCGCGACGGTGTGCTTGATGGCTCGGTCTGTGTCTGTGCGTTGACTGTTGACTTGGGATTGTTACCGAGTCGACCTCAAGTGTCGCGGGTCTTGATGTCCATGGTGTGATCGCACCTCGTGCGTCGTCCCGAGTCCTTCCCACCGAATACTCACGTTCTCATTTCATTGCGACTTTTTTCTCGCGGGAATACTTCAAGAACACTTCAAAACGGAAAGCTCATTCAATGTCATACTTTTCCTTCAAGTTCTTCGGTTCCCGCAATACACGACGTCGCAAGGCGAGCATTGACCGCACTGCCTGTTGCTTGCGAGTCGAATCGCTGGAGGCAAGGACTCTGCTGACGTCGATCTCGTGGTCAGCCGGTCCCGATTTGCCTGCTCCTCGGACGGATGCGGTCGCAATTGTGGCTCCCAATAATGCTGTTTATCTGCTGGGAGGTGATGCCACAGCCGCCACGGAGACGCCCGTGTTGGGAGCCAGTGCGTCCAGTTGGTCCACAGGAATCGGCATTGACACACAGCGAAACGATCTCGGAGCGGTTCGCATCGGCAGTTCGATCTATCTGTATGGTGGGACAGGGAACACCGAAGGAATTAGCGAAGTCCTGGCATATGACTATGCCAATGGTGACAGTCAGGATTTGGCAAAGATGAACCAGGCTCGTTACGACTTCGGCTATGCGATTGACGCGTCGGGTCGGGCGTATGCTCTGGGAGGCATTGGTGTCCTGGGTGATGGTGAAATCTGGGCGGACGCTGAGCGATACACTCCCTCAACGGATTCCTGGTCCTCAATTGCACCGATGCCGGAAGCCCTGCATGGGCATTCCGCGATGAATGATGGCAACGGGCACATTCTCGTGTTTGGAGGCTCGACGACTCTCGATGATTCGGGCATTCAGCGCACCGTCTACAGCTACGATATTGCCAGCGACACCTGGTCGACGGTTGCACCGTTGATTGTCGGCACGCGCGACAGTGCAGTTGCTGTCGATCAGGACGGCATGATCTATGTCACGGGAGGCATGACGACTTCCGGCGCGACGGATGCGGTCCAAAAGTACGACCCCACGACCAACACCTGGACGTCCGAGACCCCATTGCCAGCCCCCGTCTCTTCGCATGCTGCGACATTTGACACCGGACATCGCATCATCATCGCGGGGGGATTTGATTCAACGGGAACTCCCATCAGTGCGGTCTATCGCTCGCAGGATTTGAGTCTTTCAGATATTGCACCAGTGATTTCATCGTCGCCTTCGACGAACGGCTCTTTGGACACGTTCTACACGTATGACGTCAATGCCACGGGAAATCCGGTCCCCACATATGTGTTGACAACTGCTCCCGCAGGGATGACGATCGACACGACGACGGGCTTGATCTCCTGGCAACCGGTCGATGGACAAGTTGGAGTGCATTCGGTCGTCGTGCAAGCATCGAACCGGGCCGGAGCGGCCGAGCAGGCATTCGACATTACGGTGGTCGCCGACACGATCGCCCCCACGGCGCCAGCCAACTTCACATTCGACAGCGCTACGCAGGCCTCTCTCACGTTCAGCTGGGATCCATCCACAGACGCGATAGGGGTGGACCATTATGAGGTCGCCACGTCCGCAGTCGTCGGCCCACGATTTGGCAAGCATACCGTCTACACTGTCGTTCAGACGCTTCCGGGTTCCGAGACGACCGCAACCATCGACGGTCTGTCGCCGTTGTTCACCGAAGATTATCAGGTCCGGGCCATCGACGCGGCAGGCAACGTGTCGGGATGGTCGTCGCGAATTATCGCGTCAACGCTCGCTCCCCCGACAATCACCTTCAATTACGGCACACAAACGACCGGAACAATCCAGAGTCCGGCACTGACGCCGATTACCATCCAACTCCATAGCACGGGTAATCCGGTTCCGACCTACTCGATCGCGTCCGGCCCGGCTGCGATGACGATCAACGCAACCACGGGCATGGTGCAATGGACTCCCGATGTGGCCGATGTCGGCTTGCAGGATGTCACGTTCCGCGCTTCGAACTCGGAAGGGTTCGCCGACGTGACCGTGTCGATTGACGTGACCACCGACGCACCGCAGCTTTCGGTTCAATATGGTCCAAACGGAGGAGTCATTCAGTCAGGCACGCTCTTTACAGGGCAAGTCATCGATTCCAGTAACACACCGTCGACGTTCTCGCTGGTGTCTGCACCAACCGGCCTGACACTCGACAACGTGACCGGCGCGATTGAATGGACGCCGACCGGTGATCAGGGTGGTCTCAATGCGATCACGGTACGCGGAGAGAACGCGGGCGGTATGACCGATCTGACGTTCAACGTCAGCGTGCTGTTCACCGGCGCTGTGACGGGCGTGAACGTGGCCGATCTGGATTTACTCGTTCCGACTGCCAATTGGACCGCGCCAGCAGGCGAAGGTTCCGATCTTGTGGCCGGCTACCATGTCCACGGCTTCGCTGAGTGGGGAGTTGGAAGAACGTACACAACGCATACCGTTGAGTTCGACGTACCCGCAACGGAAACCAGCGTCCTGCTGACTGGACTCACGCGGTACAAGTCGTACCGGTTGACGATAACCCCGGTCGACGCAGCTGGTCATAACGGGGTAGCGGACAATCAGACAACCTTCGTTTACAACCCTGCACTGCCCATCATCCGGTGGACAGTGAACGGATACTCGGGTGGCTCAAGTTTGCCAGGTGCAGTCATTGCTGAACAACCGGCGGAAGTGGTCCTGAGCGACGATCAGGCTGCCCCCAGCACGTTCGAGTTGATCAGTGGTCCGGACGGGTTGACGTTTGATCCGGCAACGAACACCGCCAATTGGATCCCGACAGCAGCTCAGGTGACCTCCGGATACACGACGAGCGACGTGACATTACGTGCGACCAACTATGTCGGAACTTCGGAAATCACAGTGCCGATCCGCGTTTACTTCTCCGGATCGGTCACGGGCGCCTCGGCCTCCCGCAACGGTTACTCTGCTTCGGCAAGTTGGACCGCACCAACAGACAACGCCACCCCCATTGCCGCCTACCATGTGACACGCTACTGGACTTTCGCAGGCTCACACAAAGCTTCAGCTACTTATACCCTTCCGGGCGATGTGACGAGCTTCGACTTTACCCTGTCACCTACAGGTGCTGTGAATCACACGGGCATCACGATCGTGCCAGTTGACGAATTCGGCATTGAGGGTGTTTCTACACAGAATATCGGTTTCGGGTCCTACCAGAATGACCTCCCACCGATCGCAACCGATGACATCTTTGAGACGACCGAGGACACCCCCCTCGTGCTCAGCTCCATTACGGGCGTTCTCGCGAACGACATCGACACCGATAACACTCCCGGAGCCAGTGTGCTGACGGCGCAACTCGTTTCAGGTCCAGCCAACGGCACCTTGATTCTTGGCTCGAATGGGTCTGTCAGCTATACGCCGAATGCCAACTTCAACGGCTTCGATTCGTTTGTCTACCGGGTCTTTGATGGTCGGTTCTATAGCGACAACGCGACTGGCACGATCAACGTAACGTCGACGAACGACGCCCCCACAGCCCTTGATGACTACTATTTTGCCAGTTATGAAACCCCGCTCTTCATCGACACGGTCGCAGGCGTCCTGGCCAATGATACTGACTCAGATGGGGACGTCATGACGGTCAGTCTCGTCGGAACTCCAACCCATGGGGCAGTCACACTGAATTCGGACGGTTCGTTCGCATACATTCCCGAAGCTGGGTTCAGCGGACTCGACACGTTCAGCTACATTTCCACAGATGGTCTTCTCGACAGCCGAGAGTCAACAGTGGTTGTTGAAGTGTCTCTCCCGCTCACCAAGTTCTTTGTCGTCGATACAGATGTCGAACAACAATTCGAGTATGCCGCTGATGGGACACTGGTCGACAACTACAGCTTATCAAGCATCAATAAAGGGGCTTTAGGGACTGCGACAACCAGCGATGGCTCGGCTGTGTACATCATCAACGGTAATAAACGAGTCTTTATTTATGATGATGCTGGAGGATCTCTCGGATACTGGACTGCACTTGGCCCGGAGCGGGTCAATGGTATAGCGACCGACGATACCGACATTTGGATTCTCGATCACATGCTTGACACGGTCTTCCACTACGCCAATGCTGCGTCCTACCGTTCAGGAACGATTGAACCGACAGACAGTTTTCTGCTCCACACGAACAATAAGCAGGGAAAAGGCATTACGACCGATGGCACGCATATCTGGGTTGTGAACAATACGGGCAATCTGGACAAAGTCTACAAATACGACATGGAAGGGAACTTCGTCGGCCGGTGGAATATCGATCCCGCCAACTCGAGCCCGACCGGTATTACCATCGACCCGACCGGAACGAGCGATGACATCTGGATCGTCGACAATGTGAGCGATAGCGTTTTTCAGTATTCTGGCGGAGCGACCCATAACGGTGGCAGCTACGTCGCTGATTCGGTCTTCGCCCTCGCCCCCACAAACACCAACCCGCAAGGCATCGCCGATCCCGGTCGACTCTCCGGAAGTTCATCCGCCAGATCCTGGGATGCTCCGCAACTCTACAATGAAGTTCAACTGTTTGAAACCAACTCCACAACTCCGGTTGACGCGAACCTGAGTCTGATCGGGGCGAGCGTAGCCCCAATGCTTCCTTCAGCACAACGAAAGGACACCACGTTGATCTGGAGCGATACGGACGTGAGCTGGATCTCACTGTTCGAGCCACTAGTGTAGCGTCTCACTTTTGGGC
>JAGQQG010000082.1 GCA_020426325.1 Planctomycetaceae bacterium
CTTCGGCGGATGAATCCGTTTAGCATCACATTTCAAATGTGATGCTAAACAAGGTGTCGATCTACGAAATCAGTCCGCGCAGTTCAGCAAGCAGGGCCGGGATCGACTCGTACGGATCGGTCTTCTCTTCGTACTCGAGGACCAGATACCCCCGGTAGCCGGCTGTCTTGAGAATGCTCACAATCCTTCCGAGGTCGGCCTTCGTGCGGTCGCCCCCTTCCGGGTGAAGCGAGACTTTGATCTGGGCATTGACCGCGTAAGGAGCGATCATCTCCAGCGAGGCATACGGGTCAGCAGTGTGGAAGTTGCCGCTGTCGAAGTTCACGCCGAACCACGGCGAGTCGTCCACTCGCTCGACGATGGCGAGCAACTGCTCAGGCGTGGCAGTGATTCCTCCGTGGTTCTCCATCGCAAGGACCACACCTCTCTCTGCGGCGTATGCGACCGACTGATTGATGCCTGTCACACAGCGATCGAGGGCAGCGGCTTCGGTATCCCCCTTCGGAACCTGACCGGCAAAGATGCGAATGACGGGAGCACCCATCGTCGCTGCGTAGTCAATCCACTGGCGGGTCATCTGTAACTGGAACTCTCGATCTTCCCCGTCCGGCACGCAGAAGTCATTACCGATCGCCGTGCCGGAGATGTCGAGCCCCAGACGAAACGTCCGTTCTTTGACTTGCATCAGGAATTCATGAGGAACGACTCGTTCAGGAACATCAGGTCCCGAGTTCTTGAACAGTCTTGATGTATACGGAATCTTGTTCACGATTGGCCCGGGGAGCTCCGGTGGACCTGCCGGGAAATAGTAGCTGGTCAACTCGCAGCCATCGAGATTCTGCGCCGCACAAAAGTCGACGAAGTCCAGCAGCGTCATCGAACCCGCCTCGCCGCTGGGCTTGGGCCAGCTCTGTGTCAGGAACCGATGAAACGAATACGCCGCCAGCGACAACTTCATGTGCGACGAACCATTGCGCGTGATAGGCTGTGCTGCTGGGAGGGAAGACGTTATACCTCCGACAGCCAGAGTGCCGACGGCGAGGCGTACGAATTCACGACGATTGAGACCCGTGTAGTCATGTTCCATTTTTGTGTATCCTTAGAAATCGCCTCGGGCCGGTCTGAATGGGCGCGACTGTAAATAGGTTGTCAGGAGATCAGCTCCCCTCGTTCAATTACGATCTCATCATCACAGTGAATACCGATCTTGACGCGCTCGTGCGTAACGGCGACCAAAGTGGCGAGGATCCCCTTCGATATTCGTACGAATTGCTGGAGTGGCAGGTTGATGTGTGTCGCTATCCGCTCATTCAACTCCGAGATGTCAACATCAACCGATTGTTCGTGAATGTCAACCAACTTGAGTTCGATACGGCGTCCGAACACGATCGACTCACTTTTTCTTCGGATCAGAATCAACATCTCATCGCTGCTTCATTCAGTATTATTAGAGGAATCTCCGTCACGTCGGCCATAACCGAGCCAATCCGGTAGGTTCCCACGACACCATACACGGTATTTGACCATCGTCTCCCACGAGCGATATTCGGAGTCATCGAGGATTGGCTTGTAAGTCTTGACGAAACTGTACTTGAACCGCTGCTCCAATGATCGCCGGGAGGCGGCTTCGAAATCCGCGAGCCATTCGGCAGGGATGTCAGGTGTTTGATTCATACATCGAACCGACGTTTGAAAAGATGTGTCAACCTATTCTGACACTACCGAGCTGGGATTGAAACCGTCGATTCTCAAACTCCTGCCGTAAACCTACACTGACATGCGCTCAAATTGACCCACGGGGCGTTGCCCGTGGGCTTGCTCGCTGATCAACTCCTCATCTTATCATCTGATCAACTTTCCCCATGCCCCGTTACGACGCGCGACGTATTGAGTCCAAATGGCAGTCCTACTGGGACAACCATCACACGTTTGTTACCTCGAACACGCCGCCGGAAGGGTCGCAGGGCAAGCTTTACGTGCTCGACATGTTCCCCTATCCGTCAGGGTCAGGGCTGCACGTCGGGCATCCGGAAGGGTACACGGCGACGGACATTGTCTGCCGGTACAACCGGATGAAGGACAAGCACGTGCTGCATCCCATGGGCTGGGATGCCTTCGGTCTGCCGGCAGAACAGCACGCGATCAACACGGGGACCCATCCCCGCGAGACGACCTACACCAACATCGATACGTTCCGTCGTCAGCTCAAGATGCTCGGCTTCTCCTATGACTGGAGCCGTGAACTGTCGACGACCGATGAGGACTACTACCGCTGGACCCAGTGGATCTTTCTCCAACTCTACGACACCTGGTACGACCCGGATTACGAATGGACCGGTCTGGATGGGGTCAATCGAGTTGGCAGAGGCCGGCCGATCAGCGAGTTGCCCATTCCCGGCAATGTGAAAGGGGATGAAGCAGTCCGTCGTTATCAGGATACCCGTCGGCTTGCCTATCAGTCGGAGGCACCGGTCAACTGGTGTCCCGCACTGGGGACCGTTCTGGCGAACGAGGAAGTCACGGCGGACGGCAAGAGTGAACGAGGGGATCATCCGGTCGAACGCCGTAAGCTCCGTCAGTGGATGCTTCGCATCACGGCCTACGCTGAGCGGCTGTTGGGTGAACTGGAGCCACTCGACTGGTCCGAGTCGATCAAGCTGCTGCAACGCAACTGGATCGGCAAGAGCATCGGAGCCGAAGTCGATTTTTACGTTGGTGATACGACCGATCCGGAAACTCAGATTCTGGAATTCGCGCCCTGGAAAGCAGCACGGCAACAGGTTGGCTTCCCGGACCATCCGGGCGATTTTGTGCTTCGCGTCTACACGACGCGGCCGGACACGCTCTTCGGGGCGACGTACATGGTCGTTGCGCCCGAGCATCCGATCGTCGACCACATCACTACGCTGGAGCAGCGGGTGAAAGTCGACACCTATCGCGACATCGTGAGTCGCAAAAGTGACCTCGACCGGACCGATCTTGCCAAGCAAAAGACAGGGGTCTTCACCGGTGCTTACGCTGTGAATCCCGTCAATGGAAAACAGATTCCGATCTGGATCGCCGACTACGTGCTTATGAGCTACGGCACCGGAGCCATCATGGCCGTGCCCGCGCATGACGAACGCGACTGGGAGTTTGCCCAATCATTCAAGCTGCCGAATACACCTGTAGTTGAGCCACCAGGTTCATGGATTGCTGAAAACAATGTTTGTGACACTCAATCGTGGCGTGGTCGAGAGGAGGACGCCCTGACGCTGTATCAAGAGCTTCTGAAAAAGTGGAAGCAAGAAGGTGCACGACCAGCCGCTACGGATAAGCTGGAGAGTTTGATCGATTTCTCACAGAAAGCTCCAGAATGGATGGATGGCTTAGAGCAAGGTCTGGCACGGCGATATATTGAGTATCCCCAAGTCTGCCACAAAGCATTCACCGGTGAGGGTTCCGCCATCAACTCGGGCGAGTATGACGGCCTGTCGACAGCGGAATTCAAACGGAAGATCACTGAGGACCTGTCCGCAGGCGGCTTGGGAAAACAGGCAACGAACTATCGGCTGCGGGACTGGCTGTTTTCCCGACAACGGTATTGGGGAGAGCCGTTCCCCATCTGGCACGAGTTGGACGACGAAGGCAAGCCGACCGGCCTCACACGTCCCGTCGCTGTGGATGAACTGCCTGTGACCTTGCCGGACATGGAAGACTTCAAGCCGAAGGGAACGCCCGACCCGCCGCTCTCGTGGGCGCCGGACGAGTGGTTGTATGCGACGGCAGAGGACGGCACGCGGCTGATGCGGGAGACGAACTCGATGCCTCAGTGGGCCGGGTCGTGCTGGTACTACTTGCGGTTCGCTGACAACAAGAACAGCGGGGCGTTCATTGATCCGGAGGTCGAGAAGTACTGGTTGCCGGTCGACCTGTACATCGGCGGCGCCGAGCATGCGGTGCTGCACCTGTTGTACTCCCGCTTCTGGCACAAGGTGCTCTTCGACCGCGGGTACGTCTCCACGCCCGAGCCTTTCCAGAAACTCGTCAATCAGGGGATGATCCTGGGTGAGAACAACGAGAAGATGTCCAAGTCGCGGGGCAACGTCATCAACCCGGATGATGTCGTCACGCAGTACGGGGCCGACTCACTTCGTCTGTACGAGATGTTCATGGGGCCGCTGGAGCAGGTAAAGCCGTGGAGCATGAGTGGCGTCGAGGGGGTCTTCCGCTTTCTCGGTCGCGTCTGGCGGATGATCGTCGATGAGCGGGCAGAAGACGTGACACTCAGCCCGGCGGTGCAGGATGTGCCTCTCACCGATGAACAACAGCGAGTGCTGCATAAAACGATCAAGGTGGTGACGGAGGATATCGAGAAACTCTCCTTCAACACAGCCATCAGCCGCATGATGGAGTTCACGAACGTCTTCACCCAGGCAGACGTGCGTCCGAAGTCCGCCATGGAATCGCTGGTTCTGCTGCTCTCGCCGTTTGCTCCGCATCTGGCAGAGGAGTTGTGGGAAGTGCTCGGCCATGCGAAGACACTTGCCTACGAACCCTGGCCGACGCACGACGAGTCGATGCTGGTCGAGAACGAGGTCGAAGTTCCCGTGCAGGTGAACGGCAAGTTGCGGGCGAAGATCATGGTCCCGGTCGATGCGAACCCGCCAGCGATGCAGGAGATCGCCGAAGCGAGCGAGGATGTGCAGAAACAGATCGAAGGCAAACAGGTCGTTAAAGTCATCGCCGTCCCCGGACGAATGGTGAACTTTGTCGTGAAGGGGTGAAATGCAGAAAACGATCAGTGGCCGCACGGTTGTCTTCGGAATGTTTGGCTTTGCCATCGTCATGACGGCCATTTTGTGGCTGTATTGGGATGCGTATACGGCTCCGTTTCGGCCGCTCCAGTATGCCATCAATGATGCGTTTCCAGGGTCCGGCCCACGTGTGGTCGGCGGGAAGCAGAAGAAGCACAAGGATGAGTATCCCGAGATTCTAAGGATTGTGATCCGGGTCGACTTTGATCCAAATGAAGCAAGCGAGGAACAGGTTGAGCCTTACACGTCAAAGCTGCTGGAACTCGCGAAAGAACATGTCGATCTCACGGAGTATGAGCAGGTCGAAATCCATCTCATGCATCGCGTCCCCGAGTCTGAGACGGAATTGAAGAAGTTCGATTTTCCGACGGCTGAGTTGTGAATCAACGTCTAACGTGATCACTCGGCCGGCCAGTCGCCATTGACGATCATCGTGGTGATGTTCGACGGAGCGGACTCCGGACGTGGGGCGTTTTCGAACCAGGGCACGGTCCCATCGCGGTCGATGAGGAACAGCCCCTCGCGAATGTCGGTCGGCTCGTCGCCGGCAAGACCCCATTGGCGGTGCGTCGGAACCGGTTCAGGAGTTTGCTGATTGATGTCCGTAAGCACCGGAAATGGATATGGTTCACCCCGCTGCTTCTCTGCTTCGCGAGTGGCAAAGGGGGTGGCGGTCCCCACAATGACGACCTGCACTTCCGCGTCTTCAATCGCTGTATGATTTGACATCAACTGCTGAACGAGGGGGTGCGCTGCGACGGGTGAGTCTGCGATGAACAGGAGGAGAATCCGGGTGCGGCCGAGGTAGCGTTCAAACTTCACGAGCTGTGAGTTTTGGTCGTACAATTCAAACCGCGGTGCCAGTCGTCGCTCACTCGTTGTTGTTTTGATCGTCGATGGTCCTCCTTCATCGCGATGAAGCCTCCATTGCACGAGGCCGACGATGATCACCGCAGAAAGAATCAGGACGATGTCGCGTGGCTTCATGGGATGTCCGTCAATGTTGGAGAGGTTTCTTTTGTTGTACCCACTTGCACGAATGTGGCAATGAACGAGCCGCAACGATTTGTGATCCTCACGCACGATCATCCCGACTTGCACTGGGATCTGATGCTGGACACGGGCGACACGTTGCGAACCTGGCGGCTGGAGAAAGAACCGGTCCCGGAGGCAGAGATCCGGGCGATTTGCCTGCCGGACCATCGGCGGATGTACCTCGACTACGAGGGGCCAGTGAGCGGCGATCGAGGGACGGTCGCACGTTGGGATGGGGGAACGTATGCGTTGTTGGAGGAATCATCGACTCGTCTTCGGTTCCGAGTCGACGGTCATCGGACGCAGGGAATCGTGGAGATGGTCAGATCGAATATGAGCGACGAATGGATGTTCGTGTTGCACGGAGCAGCGAACCTGTGAGGATGGGTCCCCAGCGATCGGTGGCCCGCAGTTTCGATGCGTCGCTCAGCGATGCGATCCTGATCTCTCAGCTTTGATGGACGATTATGCGGATTCGAGTTTTGAGCGGACAATTGCTTCGAGTCTGGTGACGACCTCCTCGATGTCGCTAGCGGTGGTGTCGATGATCTGAGCATCGGGAGCGGGGATCAGGGGGGCGATCTCTCGATTCTCATCACGCTGGTCACGTGCGGTCTGTTCGGCAAGCAGCTTGGCGAGCGGGACGTCGGTGCCCTGAGAGGCCAGTTCCTGCTGTCGCCTGAGTGCCCGCACTTCCGGGTCGGCAGTGAGGAAGAACTTGCACGCGGCGTGCGGAAAAGCCACCGTTCCCTGATCTCGTCCTTCGCAGACAATGTGACGCTCATCGGCAATCCGTCGCTGGGCATCGATCAGGGCACTGCGGACATCGGGGTTCTGTGCGATGAGTGAGGCCGCTTGGGTGGTCTCAGCCGTTCGGAGTTCTCCGGTGACGTCCCTGCCCGCTGCGAACGTGCGTCCCTCATCGAATGTGATGGTCAACGATTGTGCCAGTTGGCCAACCGATGCGGTGTCCATGGGGTCAATCGACCGCCTGAGGCACTCGGCAGCGACTGCCCGGTACATCGCACCTGTGTCGAGATACTCGAACCCGAGCCGGTTGGCCAGTTGTCGGGCCGTCGTGCTCTTTCCGGTGCCAGCGGGACCGTCGATGGTGACAATCATTGGGCAAGGGAGTAGGGAATAGTGAATCGGGAATGGAGTTGTCGTCGACACTGCATGCGACGATTGACGCGAGCCTGTGATCATAGTCCGTGGTGTGGCTGCTTGGCGACGGTGGGGGACGCGGGTATACTCATTGAGCCAACAGCGGTTTTGAGATTATCCAACGCACATATCACTGATTGAGGCCCTTCTTGCTCGCCGGACCGCTCTTCAGCCGAGAGTTATTGATCGCTCCTCGGCAACTCAAGCACTTTCTCATGCGGTCCGGATATGTTGCCGGTCTGTTTGTGTTGATTTACACAGCGGGGCAGGTGACGTTCGGCTGGCAGAATGTGCAGACTGTCGGAGCGACCGCGAGGTTTGGGGCCTTTGTGTTTCAGGTACTGTCACTGGTACAGCTGTCACTGGTGATTGCTTTTTCTCTGCTGGCAGCTGCGAGTAGCGTTGCCCAAGAGAAGGATCGTCGCACTCTGATTCTGCTGTTGATGACCGACCTGCGCGACCGTGAACTGGTGATCGGCAAGCTCCTCGGGAGCCTGCTTTCGGTGCTCGTATTGATCGCGACTTCGATCCCGGTGTTTTGCATCGTCTCGATGCTCGGCGGAACGACCGTCCAGCAGATTTTCTGGGTGCAGGCGGTCTGTCTGCTGACCGGACTGGCAGCGGGGAGTTGGGGGTCGCTCGTCGCCTTCTGGCGCGAGAAAACCTTCCAGACGCTCGCGATCGGCGCTCTCGGTGTCGTCCTGTTCATCGGAGCCATTGAGGGAGTCCTGGCGATCGTCGGTGAGAATTCACCTGTGGCAGCGATTGGCGCACTGAATCCCTATCGAACACTCGAACACATTCTCAACCCGTTGGCAATGGATGCCGGCAAGGTTGAGCAGACGGTCACGACAAGTTTGATTGCGTTGGCAGTGTTCAGTGTCGCGCTGATGGTCTTCACGATCTTCATGCTGCGGCGCTGGAATCCCTCGAAATCCGTTTATCTGGCGGCGAAGGAGGACGCCGATCAGAAAGAGACTGTGACCGGGCGGAAGCGAGAGATCTGGAACTCGCCGCTCATCTGGCGGGAGATCCGCACCCGGGCGTATGGACGAAAAGTTTTCATCATCAAGCTGGCCTACATGCTTCTGGCTGCCTTCGTGATCCTGCTGGTCCGTCAGATGGCCGGAAGTGAGACCATGGTGCTGGGAATGATCTCTGCTGAAGGGTTTGCGTTCGTTGCACTCGCGTTAGTCGCTTTGATGCTGGTCAATGCCCAGGCAGTGACCTCCGTTACCTCTGAGCGTGACGGGCAAACGCTTGAACTGTTGTTGGTCACGGACGTGACCGCGAAGGAGTTCGTGTTCAGCAAACTGGGGGGCGTGTTCTACAATACGAAAGAAGTGATCATCGTGCCGTTACTGCTCGTGGGCTGGTATGCCATGCAGGGGCAGGGAACGCTGGAAAACATCTTTTATCTGCTGGTCAGTTATCTGGCCGTGCTTCTGTTTGCAGCGATGATCGGTTTGCACGCGGGATTCTCGTACGACAGCTCACGGACGGCGATCGCCAACAGTCTGGGGACGGTGTTCTTTCTGTTCATCGGCATCTTCATCTGCATGATGCTGATGGTCGAGGCACAGGCATCGTTCGCGTTGCAGTTTACTCCGTTTCTGATGTTTATTCTCGGCGGAAGCATCGGGCTCTACACCTCGTTAACGGCGAGGAACCCGTCGCGGGCATTGATGTTTGCAGCAGGCATTCTGCCCTTCGGCACGTTCTACGCCATCACCGCATTCCTGCTTGGGAATACGCTTGGCGTCAGTTTGATGGTCGTGTTCGCATACGGGTTCCCGACAATTGCCATGCTGATTCCAGCAGTGAGTGAGTTCGATGTCGCTCTGGGGCGCACGACGTTAGACAAAGGATAGGCTCGTTCGAGCCCGGCTGACATGAACGGCATCCTGGAAGCCCTGACGCTCGTTTTACCCGGCGTGCTGGTCTTGTTGGGGCTCACGCTGGCATCGGGCTTTTTCTCCGGCAGTGAGACGGCACTGTTCTACCTCACTCGTGATGAACTGCGGACTCTGCAGTTGGGAAAACCGCGAGAACGCCTCGTGGCACAGCTGCTCCGCGACCCCGATCGTCTGCTGACCGCCGTCCTGTTCTGGAATCTGCTGATCAACCTGACCTACTTTGCACTCAGCGTGGTGCTGGCACGTCAGCTTTCAAACGAAGGGCATACGACTCTGGCTGGCGTGATGAGTGTGGTGAGCGTTGCATCGATCATCGCCTTTGGCGAAGTCGTTCCCAAGAGTCTGGCGGTGGTCTTTCACCGTCGTATTGCGGTGCTCGTGAGCCTGCCACTGGCAGTCACGGTCCGGGTCCTCGATCCGATCCTCCCCTGGTTAGGGCTGACGACACGGGTCATTCGCCGGACGGTCTGGCCGCATGTCCGACGGGAGCCGTACTTACACGCCAGCGACCTGGAACGAGCGGTCGAGACTTCCAACCTCAGTGCAGAAACCATTCTTCACGAACAGCAGATCCTGCACCGCATTCTTGATTTGTCGGAGATCACTGCGGAAGAGGTCATGCGACCGCGTGGAACGTACACAACTCATTCCTCGCCTGTCAGTCTGAAAGACATCAAGGGACGGATACTTTCGACAGACTATTTGATGCTTCGCGACTCCATCAATGGAGATGCCGATACGGATGCCATCGGTGGCGTGGTGCCGTTGTCGAGTCTCTGGGTGGCGACAGACGATGATCTGGCGAAAAATTCGGAACCTGTCCTGCACGTCCCCTGGTGTGCGTCACTGGCAGATGTGCTTCAGATGCTGCGGACCCGGTTGTGTGATGTTGCTGTCGTCGTGAACGAATACGGCGAAACGATTGGCGTGGTGACCTATGAAGACGTCATCGACACAGTGTTGGTCCCGCATCCCAGCCGCGCGAAAAGGGTACTCAGACGAGAGGTCGTACTGAAAGTTGCCGAGGGCCGCTACCATGTCGACGGACTGACAACCCTCCGTTATCTGGCTCAGCGGCTGGGGTTTGAATACGAACCACCCGAGGATCGATTACTGACGGTGTCAGGCATGTTTCAGGAGGAACTCGAACGAATGCCTCAGGTGGGGGACACCTGTGTCTGGGAAGGATATTCGCTGCGCGTGATCGAAGCGTCCGACCGGGGACGATTGCGGGTCGTTGTCGACAAGGTGTCTGAAGAAAATTCAGCCCCAGATGTTTCCGGGAATCAGGTCAGTCAGTAGGAAGCTGACGAGTCTTCGGCCGCCAGATCGTCTTCAGCCGTCGGTTTGGGTTCTTCCTGCTCGATGATCTCGACGCCGTGCTTCTCGAACAGTTCCTTGCTCCAGTCGGTGCGGTACTGCTGCAATTCTCCCTGAGCGAGCTTGGGATAGTCAGAGAATTGATATGGTGCGAACAGGCGTTCTTTCAGGAACTGCTCGCGGAACTCTTCGAGGTTTTCGAACTGTCCGTAGGTACGGTCGAGCACTTTCACGACGTAAAAGTAGTCCTTATCGATACTGTGGGCGATGCCTGCCTCTTTCGGTCTCACCTCATCAAAAACCGTCTCCATGAAACTGTCTCCGATGCGGCCGGGGATGTTTCTCAGTTGCGTACGGACAGGGGGTGGTGTCATGAACGGGTTGGGCGACATCCGCGGGTCGGCTTTCGACAGCCAGGAGAAGGCGGGTGGATGCAACACGCTCACGGACGGAGCACTCTCGACTCCAGTGATCGTCTGTCCGGCGAGGGACTCGCTCAGATTGGTGTCGGCAGCGTTGGCAAGGTTGACGAGTTCTGACGCTCTCGTCTGAGCCTTCTCACGAGCCTTGAGTTCACGCCAGGCTGTGATAACCTGCTCGCGAATCCCCTCGTCATCCAGACTCTCGGGAACGTACTCTTCCTGATCGTCGATCTTCCAGTACGCGTAGCGGCTCTCGGTCTCCGGTTGCACGACTGATTGAGCACGAGTGAAGATTTCTTCGGGACGTGAGGTGAATGCCTGATTGGCAACATCTGAAACAGGATTTCGGTCGAAAGGGTCGGAGAACAAACGATCGACAGCGTGGCCGATGGGGTATTTCTCGGCGTCACTCAGTTCGAGACCGGAAAGGAGTGGTGTTTCCACGAAAACGAGTCCGTGTTCATCGGCATAGGCCTTCAACTTCTCTAAAGCTTCCTCGTGCGAGAGGTGTCCCTCATAGTCTTCCGGCTCTAAAGCTCGTTGTCCGATTTCCCCCATGAAAGCAGTCGCCTGTTTCATGAGTTCCTGCATGCGATCTCCCGTTCGCTCACGGAGAATCCGATCGGTGATTTCGCTGCGGAGTTCGTCATCCAGTTCACGTACTTCGGGAGTGGTTGCCGGTACATCTGGTGCGTCCGGAGCGGTTGTCACATCGGGTGTTTCGGGGGCCTCCGGAGGGGCTGCTGAGGCTGGAGATTCCAGTGTTTCTGCAGGAGCAGTCGTCTCAGGAGCAGGAGTCTCACTAGAGTCGGTCGCTTGCGGAAGTGGGGGCGGAGGTGGAGTCTCAGAAGCAGCCTCAGTCTCAGCAGCTGGTTCCTCGGTTGATGCGGTGTCATCGAAGAATGCAACCGGCTGAATGTTCGATCGTCGCGGGAGGGCGGTCCCCTCCTGTGACTCTGTTTCTGACTCAGCGTCGGCAGGTGGTGTTTCTTCAGCGGGGGGGTTGCTTTCGCCGTCACCCTCCTCAGCGGGCGGGAGATCCTTGTTGTCGATCTCGCCTTCCGGTTGTGCTTCGTCCGAAGTCGCTGGAGTCTCGCCCTCAGGAGCAGGCAGGGCCGGTCCGTCGACTGCGGGTGTGTCAGAATCGTTCTCCAATGCGTCCGCAGGGACGGTCTTGTAGAACTCTTCGTAGTATGCCTCGATCTCTTCGTCCGTCGGCGGGGTGACGGTTTTTTCGATGGAATCGTAGGCCGCTTCGACGTAGGCCAGCTGCACCCGGCGCGGTTGACGGAAGCCGGGACGTCCTTCCTCAAGAGTTCCCTCGTCGGAGGTGTCCGGGTAGTTCTCCCGGTTGGCGTCGAACAATTCCTGAAGTTCTGCATCCGTCGGCTCTGCGGAGTCGTCGACGAACATTGAGACAGCCAGCGGCACGATGCCGACGGACTCGCGGACGTTGAGTTTCTTGTAGAATTCCCAGTAACTTTCCGGGGGAAGTGTCGTTCCCTGGTACATGAACTGGGCAGCGATGCGTGCCTTCAGCTGATCACGCAGAATGTTGTAGAGATCACTCTCGCTGAGCCGTAACTGATTGCGGATCTCCTTGACATCCTCGCGAGTCAGCTTGTTCTGTGTGATCGACGCAAGGTAGTCGTTGACTGATTCGTCCGAGACAGTCAGGCCCATCTGATCTGCTTCTCGACGCAGCAGTTCACCCACGACGATGTCCTTCGTCGGATCGGGGTGATACTGGAATGGCTGCGGCTGCTGCAGGAACTGTTCCTGATCTCTTTGCATCACCTGATAGTAGGCTCGGGCGATGATGGTGTTGGCTGCCTCGCGTTCGTATTGGAGGAAGCCGAACTGCTGCTGGTCGATGTTGCCCGTGTCGGCCTTCACAACTGCCGGCGGACCACCAACCATTGAACCCCCAATTGCCAGGATCGCACCGAGGACAAGACCGATGGTCCCGTATTCATTGGATTTTTTGCTGCGGATCCCGGCGACCCAGCCGACCGCCCCGAGGGCACTGGCAACGAAGATCACGATCAGTCCGGTCGGCATGTTCGCCGGGTCCTGTACGGCCCCGAGGATGACGAACGCAAACATCGCCAGACCGGTCAAAATGACGGTCAACAGCTTCTGATGTTTCCGAAAGATGGCGAACGGTGATTGCATGGATTCCTCTGACCGCAACGATGAGACATGGAGTGTCTGCGTAAAACACCGCTAAACCGCACATTTGAAATGTGCGGCGAATCGATGTCACGGCCCACCCCTTGACAGACCGACTTGTGATGCTTTAAGCCTTTGACGGTCGCAGTCCGACATGGATCACGACGTTGCGCCGCATTGTAGCTGTGGCGTAAAACCTGACAACCCCAACACTTTCAGTCACAGGATGGTGCCGTTGGCGGCCAAACGCAAGAAAGGTCTGGTCATCGTCGAATCGCCCGCAAAGGCGAAAAAAATCGGCGGATATCTGGGCGATGAGTACATTGTGCGCGCCAGCGTGGGACACGTCCGCGATCTCCCCGCCAAGGCGGCCGACATCCCGGCCAAGTTCAAAAAAGAGCCCTGGAGCAATCTGGGAGTCAACGTCGACGAGCAGTTCGCACCGCTGTACGTCGTGTCGCCGGAAAAGAAAAAGGTCGTCAAAGAACTGAAGGAACTGCTCAAGGACGTCGACGAACTGATCATCGCGACGGACGAAGACCGCGAGGGGGAGAGCATCGGCTGGCACATCACCGAGTTACTGGAAGCCAAGGTGCCGATCAAGCGGATGGTGTTCTCCGAGATCACCAAAAAGGCCATCACGGAGGCCTTGAACAATCCCCGCGAGATCGACATGGATCTCGTGGAGGCCCAAGAAACCCGTCGAGTCCTCGACCGGCTCTACGGTTACACGCTCAGTCCCCTGCTCTGGAAGAAGATTCGACCCAAACTCTCCGCCGGCCGTGTGCAAAGCGTGGCGGTCCGTGTGCTTGTCGAACGGGAGCTGGAGCGACTGGCGTTCCGAAGCGGCACCTACTGGGACCTCAAAGCTGAGCTGGATACCCAAAAGCAGGCGCGCTTCAGCGCTCAGCTCGTCACGGTGGACGGAAAGAAGGTTGCGACCGGGAAGGACTTCGACGAGCACACCGGCAAAATCAAAGAGGGTACGGATGTCGTACTTCTCTCCGAAGAGCAGGCCCGCCAACTTCAGGAGAAACTGAAGTCGACGGAGTGGACTGTGGCCAGCATCGAGCACCGCAATCAGAACCGCAAACCGGCGCCTCCGTTCACGACGAGCACGCTCCAGCAGGAAGCGAACCGCAAGCTCAACATGTCCGCCCGTCAGGCAATGCAAACGGCCCAGCGACTCTATGAGAACGGGCAGATCACTTACATGCGAACCGATAGCGTCACACTTTCGCAGGAGGCCCTCGACGCAGCCCATACTCGCATCAAGGCTGATTACGGCGACAAATATCTCGTTTCACGACAGTACACGGGCAAGACGAAGAACGCTCAGGAGGCTCACGAGGCCATTCGCCCGGCTGGCACCGAGATGAAATCAGCCTCTGAACTGGGACTGTCCGGTGGTGAAGCCCGGCTGTATGACATGATCTGGAAACGCACGATGGCCTCGCAGATGGCTGAGGCCCAACTTCGTTTCGATACGGTCACGATCAAGGCCGATGAGACGGAGTTCCGTGCGACCGGCAGGCACGTCGAGTTTCCCGGATTCTTCAAGGTTTATATCGAAGGAAGCGACGATCCCGATGCTCCGCACGAGGAGGAGGAATCAGCTCTGCCGGAGTTGCATGAAAATGACCAACTTGGCTGTGCTGAGCTCGAAGCCGTCGGTCACGAAACGAAGCCCCCCGCGCGGTACACTGAAGCGACTCTCGTCCGCAAACTGGAGGCAGAGGGGATCGGGCGTCCTTCAACGTACGCATCCATCATCAGCACGATTCAGGATCGTGGTTACGTTAACAAGTCGGGCAGTCAACTCGTGCCGACGTTCACTGCGATGGCCGTGACCCGACTGCTGGAGGACTACTTCCCCAATCTGGTCGACCTGCAGTTTACCGCTCAAATGGAGCAGTCACTGGACGACATTTCGATGGGACAGGCCGAGCGTCTGCCATACCTCGAGAAGTTTTACGGCGGCAAGGAAGGAATCAACGAACAGGTCAAATCGCACGAGGAGGAGATCGATCCTCGCAAGGCATGCACACTGCGGTTGGATGGCTTGCAGGCCGACATCAGAGTGGGCCGATATGGGCCGTACCTCGAACGGGAAGAAAACGGCGAACGTGTCACCGCAGGACTGCCACCCGACATCGCTCCTGCTGATGTGAACCAGGAGACTGCGGAAAAGCTGATCGAGGAGAAAAAGCGAGGCCCGCAGGCCTTGGGCATGCATCCGGAAGAGGGACTGCCGATTTTTGTCAAACGCGGTCCATTCGGTCCCTATCTGCAATTGGGTGAACAGACGGAGGATGGCGAGAAACCCAAACGGGCCAGCATCCCGAACAACTACGACCCGGATCAGCTCGATCTCGAGACGGCCATCCAGTTGCTCGCGCTGCCGCGCCGTATTGGGCTTCATCCGATAGATGGCAAGGTCGTGAATGCGGGTCTTGGTCGATTCGGCCCCTACGTGCTTCATGCGAAGAAGTATGGGAACTTCGACAAGAAGGCTCACACCTATACGACGGATGACGGCAGCAAGACGGTCGATATCCTGACCGTCGACATGGACACCGCTCTAGAGATGCTCTCCAAGAGCAAGTCCCGCGGAAAGGCGGAGCCGTTGAAGGTTCTGGGCGAGCATCCCGAAGACGGCAAGCCTGTCGAAATCTACGAGGGCAAGTTCGGCCCTTACGTCAAGCACGGCAAGGTCAACGCGACCATCCCCAAAGAGACCGAGATCAACGACGTCTCACTCGAAGCAGCCCTCCCATGGCTGGAAGCAAAGGCCACAAAAATGGGCGTGAAGAAGGCCGCGAAAACCAAGTCAACAACCAAAAAGGCTGCGAAGAAATCTGCGAAGAAGGCCCCGACAAAGACTGCCGCCGCGAAAAAGACTTCCCGGAAGAAGACGTCGAAAACCGCGAATGACGGAGAATGAGAATTGATCACCCGGGGGATTTACCCATCCCGGTGCAAGGATATTCCCTGACCGCAGCTTCGTGATGAGTGCCTTTCGATCGCTCACGATGTCACCTAGAATTGGCTAAACGACTCGTTGTGGCGACCGATGGCGCCCGATCGACACTCATTGATGGAAAACATCCCCGTAGAGGAGGACATTGAAATGGCTTACACACTTCCCGATCTGCCGTATCCCAAAGACGCTCTGGAGCCGCACATTGATGCGAAGACGATGGAAATCCATCATGGCAAGCACCATGCAGGCTACGTCGCTAAGTTGAATGCGGCCCTCGAAGGACATGCTGATCTCGCTGGCAAATCAATCGATGACCTGATGCGGGATCTGAACTCGGTTCCTGAATCCATTCGAACCGCTGTCCGGAACAACGGAGGCGGACATGCAAACCACAGCCTGTTCTGGACCGTGATGAGCCCCAAGGGGGGAGGGACACCGAGCGGCGAAGTGGGTGAAGCGATCAGCAGCGTGTTTGGCAGCTTCGATAACTTCAAGGAAGAGTTCGCGAATGCAGCAGCCAATCGTTTCGGCAGTGGATGGGCATGGCTGTGCATGAAAGGGGACGGCACCCTGCATGTCGACAGCACTCCAAACCAGGATACACCACTGTCCGAGGGTCACACACCGATTCTTGGACTGGATGTTTGGGAACATGCATATTACCTGAACTACCAGAACCGCCGTCCTGACTACATTTCAGCGTTCTGGAATGTGGTGAATTGGGACGAAGTCTCCAAGCGGTTCGCTGCTGCAAAGTAGTCGGCCGTCCCAGGCTGATTCACATCGAAAAATTCAGGGCTCGGCACATCAGCGTTCCGAGCCCTGCTGCATTTTGCAACGCATCGTATTTCAACCCTGTCCCAGGTCGAACCGGTCTAGCGTTGATTTGCCGAGAATTGATAGACTCCGCCGCGCAACCACGCCCACCACGATGAATCTCATCAAATTCAGGCATTCCTGTGGTCTGCTCCACTTGATCGTGTCGCCATTACATCTGCGACAAGATGCCTGTCCGACTGACTTGCCACAATTGTTCAACAAGGGACTGTGTGACGATGGAACGTCGCCGGATGCTCAAATCTCTCCTGGCTGGAAGCCTGTTCGTTGGCCTGCCTGGAATGCTCTGCGCTCAACAGCCGCGACCGAAGTCTGGTGTTGTACCTGTGCAGAACGTCGAGCCAGCCACAGCTCGTGTCGCAGATACCGAACCCGTTCAGGTGAATCCGGCCGAGCTGGAACGAATCCTGAAGGAGTGGGAGACCAAAACGGCCAAAATCACGAAGCTGCGCGGCGTCCATCAGCGTTACGAGTACGACTACGTCTTCTCACAGGAGAAGCGAGCCGTTGGATCATTCTGGCATGAAGCCCCGGACAAGGGGCGGATTGACTTTAACTGTAAGGAACAGCCTGCGATCCCTGCTGATGGAGTGAACACTCAGAAGGTTGACTCTCAGGGAAATCCTTTCCGGGTGGCAGCAGAAGCGCCGATGATGTGGATCTGTACCGGGTCGGACATCTTCTCCATCGACGTTGCCAACAAGACATTCGATCAGATCGAGATCCCTCCGCCGGATCGCGGCGAGAACATCATGGACGGACCGCTCCCGTTCCTGTTTGGGATGAAAGCAGAGAAGCTGAAGGCCCGTTACAAGATGTCACTCGGGCAAATGAACGGCACGCAAGGGAGGGACGACCGGATGGTTTATCATCTGGTCGCCATTCCGCTCCTGCAGGAAGATGCACGCAACTGGCAACGGGCCGAGGTGCGACTTGATGCTCAATACTGTTTGCCGATCGCCATTCGGCTCATCGATCCCAGCGGGAACAAGGAAACGGTTTACGTCTTTCCACTAACTGAAATGAAGGCGAACAGCCCCTGGGATGCGATTATGCCAGATCCGTTCAAGCCGCGACTGTCGGGCTTCAAACTCCAACAGTTGCAACCGGCCGCTCCTGACCGTCAGCAAAACGTCCTTGATCCGGGGATTTCCCCGATCACTCGTTGAGACGGTTGATTGAGCTGTCCGTGACGGTTTCGGTCTCTTATCATAGGGAATCTGGCAGGACCCTGATCGAGACTGGTCGACATGGCTTTTGGTATTCCTTCATCGCAGCCCCGCAATTCCGTCTCCCGTCGGGATTTCCTTGCCGTTGGTGGGCTGAGTATGGTCGGACTTTCCGTCGCCGAACAGGCCGCTGTGCGTCGCGCTCGACAGCGGAGCGGCGATCGCAGTTGCATCCTCATTGTGATGGCGGGCGGTCCCAGTCAACTGGAGACCTTCGACCCCAAGCCGGATGCTCCACGTGAGATCCGCGGTCCGCTGAAAGCCATCTCAACATCGCTGCCGGGTGTTCACTTCAGCGAGAGTCTGCCGCGACTGGCGGAGCGAGCCGATCGGATGACGGTGCTCCGTTCGCTGCATCACGACGCGGCTCCCACTCATGAAACCGGTTTGCAGCTTCTCCAGACCGGCCGTCTGGTTCAGCAAGGGGTTCGTTATCCCAGCATCGGATCGATGGTCTCACGGCTGCTGGGGCCACGTGGACGTGCACCGGCTCATGTGCTCCTGCCTCGACCACTCTCCCACACGGGGGTCCAAACCTACCGTGGTGATGGCAGCGGGTTCCTGGGACTCGACTACGATGCCGTTATGCCCGAACTGGATGGCGTTTCGTTTGATGAAGATCGATGTGACGGGACTCTCGCTGAACTCACTCAGTTCAGCAATGAGCCGATTGCCTGTCGTGAAGCCTACGGCGACTCGCGATTTGGGCGACAACTGCTGCTCGCGCGGCAACTCATTGAACACGGCGTCCGGTTCGTCACTGTTAACACGTTCTGCCAACTGGATGGCTGCGTGACATGGGATGCACACGCTGACCGTGAGCACTCGCCCGGCACGCTCTACGATTACCGCGATTCGATCGGTCCTCAGTTTGATCGGGCCTGTGCTGCTCTGCTCGATGATTTGCAGGATCGTGGATTGTGGGAGGACACGCTGGTTGTTTGTGCAGGCGAATTCGGACGGACACCTCGACTCAACGAGAACGGCGGTCGTGACCACTGGACGAATGCCTGGTCGGCCATGATGGCTGGTTGCGGTGTGCCTCAAGGCTGCGTCATTGGTCAGACCGATGCCACGGCCTCAGAACCGATCGATGATGCCATCGCTCTGCCACAGCTAGCTGCAACCATCTATCACCGGCTCCGGATTGATCAGTCGACAGACCTCCATCAAGACTGGCCTCTTGATTCACTTTGCGATGTCTCTCCGATCAAATCTCTCGTCGGGTAATTTGGTCGACTGAAAGATTCCTTTGCAACAGCATCTATGCTCCACGAACAAGTGCGTGGATGAAGTCGACTTTCTGGTTGATCGCTCCTGTCAACACGAACGGAACGGGATCAAGCAGTCCCATTTCCCGATTCAGTTCATTCACCGCCATCCCCAGTCTCTGGTAAGTGCTGATTAGCGACGAGGTTTGAGCCGTCAAATCGACAGGCTCGATAAGCCCGACATGTCCAGCAGTATCCAGCATTGAGATGATGTCCTGATAAGCAGCAAATGTTTCTGCGAAGTCTTCCCAGGGATGCATGGAGGCGTATTTTGTGACGTAATGCTGTTCCCAGTCGACGGCAGGTCCATTCGCATAGTAGGCGTCCTTGGCCTCCGCATAGCCAGGATTGGTGTGATCTCCGAAGAGTGAGACAAACTCTGACTCAGAGCGGCCTGCGACAAGCCGTTCCCAATAGTAGTGTCCGATTTCATGTCGGAAGTGTCCGACCAATGTCCGCAAGTCTTCACCCATCTGGATGCGAGTCTGTTCGCGTTGGACACTGTCAGCTTCCTGGATATTGATTGTGATGACACCATTTGCATGTCCGGTGAAAACCTGTCCTCCGCCGGCGAGATGATGCCAGTTGTGCCCGACAATCGGATCCCCTTTGAATTCAAAAGACAATGGGAGTTGTCCGTTCTGGCTGTCGAAACTCAGGTTGAGCAAATCGAGAGTGTAAAGCATACGACGTTTTGCCTCTTCGAGCTTGGCCCAACGCTGCTTGTTCCCCTCGACAGACAGATCGGGGATGACGTTCGTCAGTTCACAACTGCGACACAGCTGATTCTGTCCGTCTGAATCAGTCGTCACGCACCAGTTGCAAACTTTTTCGAACGCATAGTTCTTGCATTTGACGATGGTCGAGCGGCAGCCCGTGCATGAACACTGAACGGTATCACCACCGCTCGGATCGAGTGCCGTCATTGATCGGCAACTCGGGCAGAATCCAACATCCCGCTGGCATGCGACACACGATGTGTTATGAAAAAACAGCTTACCACCACAGTCACACTCAAAAAATCTCATAACGTTCGACATCCACGTGAAACAGGGAATCCCAAAAACGGTGGCGAATTGTATCCCGCCACATGCTCGAAACAATCAGTATTCACCGGAGACTGCATGTCCTATGATCCCTGACTCAAGCGATTACCTCTTGCGATTTGTGAGCTGGAGTCCGTCGAGAGTGAGATCTAACGATTGTCATGAGTTCTTCCGAACTGGTCACCGGACATCCGAAACCTTCCTCCGAGGAAGTGCGTTTGGTGATGGAATTGCTGGAGCAAATCGCCGCCGACAGAGGCCTGCTGGAACAGGTTTCTAAGGAAGAGATGCATCGGCTCCTGCGGGCTGCTGAGAAAGTCGCATTGCCGTCACGTTCGGATCGCAAACGATTGAAGCGAGCGTTTCTGAAAAGGGAACATGCCGAACGCGACCGCAAACGAAGTGCTGATGCACAACATCTCGCACGGACGGGGATTCGTTCCGAGAGCGGTGTCCGACGTCGTTTTATCACAGCACATCCCCCCGAACCATTCGCACCGGAACTTCCTCCTCGCGTCGAGTCTAGGGTGGACAATACGCCTCGCTTGGAGGTGCCGCGGAGTTGTTACATCTGCAAACGCGAATTCGATCGGCTGCATCACTTCTACGATGCGTTATGTTCTGATTGTGCAGCTCTCAACTGGACCAAGCGACATCAAACCTGTGACCTCACCGGTCGTTATGCTCTGGTGACCGGAGGGCGGGTGAAGATCGGTTATGAGGCGGTCCTCAAGCTCTTGCGGGCCGGAGCACATGTGATCGTGACAACCCGATTTCCGGCTGACGGGGTCAAACGTTTCCTCGCCGAAGCCGACTCGACCGAGTGGCAGGATCGTGTTCAGGTCATGGGCATCGACCTGCGTCACACGCCGAGTGTTGAGGCCCTGTGTGACCATCTCTGCGAGACGCTCCCACGGCTTGACTTCATCCTGAACAACGCCTGCCAAACCGTACGCCGCCCGTCCGGTTTTTACGCACATCTGATAGAGGCCGAGCGTGATGCCACAGAAACGTTGCCGTCTCCAGGTCGTGGGATGCTGGAGTCCTACGAACGGCTACGAAGTCAAACTGCCGTCAATCCCACCAATGGCAGATTGCTGCCAACTCAAGTGAGAAGTACTCTCGCTGGAATTCAGCGTGCTGCCGAGCTCTCGCAACTGCCGCTCGTTGCAGAGGACCACGATCACTCAACGGCACTGTTTCCTTCCGACCAGTACGACGAAGATCTGCAACAGGTCGACCTCCGTAAGATGAACAGTTGGCGACTCCGGTTGGCTGACGTGCCGACGGTCGAACTGTTGGAAGTCCATCTGGTGAATGCAGTGGCTCCGTTCATTCTGAATGCTCGACTGAAACCTTTGATGGAGCGTGTCCCGACCGCCGACAAACACATCGTCAATGTTTCTGCGATGGAAGGCGTGTTCTATCGTGCTTACAAGACGGACAAGCATCCTCACACGAATATGGCGAAGGCTGCACTCAATATGCTGACTCGTACGTCAGCACAGGATTATGCTGCCTCGGGCATCCACATGAACTCCGTCGATACCGGGTGGATCACCGACGAAGATCCCGCGGAGATCGCTGCAAGAAAACAACGTGAACTCGACTTCCACCCACCGCTCGACCAGATCGACGCGGCTGCACGCATTTGTGATCCGATCTTCCACGGATTTCTCTCCGGGGAACACCGTTGGGGGTTGTTCCTGAAAGACTATCAAGTCGCCAACTGGTGAATGGGTTAGAATCAGCTGGTTATCAACGACCAGACGGCCCTCCGATTACGGCCAGAGTCTTTGATTACATGGTGTAGACCTTGTGGTAGCCTTCGAGCATGGTCTGAACAGCCAGTTCCAGGGCTTCCTTCCATTGACGGGCCAGGTCGGGTTGCCACTGGTCGCCGAAAAAGTCTTCGAGTGTTTCCAGTAAAGCCGTCTGAAACTTAGGGTAGTCCTCCGGTCGGACTCCCTCGTGAAAGTGGCGATTCCCGAGGACTTTGAGGTAGTGTTCCGTGGCGGGAAAGTGATGAGAGTAGTAAGCCTCGACGGACGCCAATGCGACAGTGAGCATACTGGCCTGAATTCGCATGTCCCGGTTGGTGAAATGACGACGCAGCTCCGGGTGTTCAGCGAACATTCGATCATAGAAGCGTTCGATGATGCAGCCTTTGCTGCTCATGATGGCGGGGACGCTGGCGGAGATATCCATCCGGACAGTCCTCTGATGGGGGATTTCCCTGGTCGGTATCCTTGATTAGTCACAAGTTACGGCACGGTGTTCTCAACAGGTCAACGAGGCCGAACAGTGTCGCAAAACAGCGCCCACTCAGGAGAAGGTTATTCCTGGGCCGCGTTCCACACGAAGTCCGCGATCACTGACAGATCACTCCGAGGGAGAACCGGCACCGAGCATTTTATCATATCGTCAGTAACCAGGCATAACACGTTCGGGAGGCGATCGAGCATCGGGGAGGTGTCGAGTGAGGCACGCCACACTTCGATCTTGGGGGCTGACGTTCTGGTATCCCCCTCGACCAGAACAAGGTCACAATCACGAAACGAGGGAGTAAATGCCTCGTATCGATCATCAGCCTCCAACGCATCCTCATCCGAATCCAGAGCAGTTCCTGGCCAGAACACTGCATTCATCGATCGCGTGAGAATCCCGACCACGGCTGCCCCGGACTCACGATGCAGATGCGAGTCCTTTCCCGGCGTATCGAGTTCATGATGGTGATGCGTGTGTTTGATCGTGCCCACACGCAATCCCTGATCGCTCAAGTGAGTGACCAGTTCACACAGGAGCGTCGTCTTTCCGTGATTTTTACCACCGACGAGATGAATACGTCGCATCGTCACAGATCACTCTTCCGCAAGATTCTCCAGGGCCGCTCACGTGGGTGCAGAGGCGGTGACTTCGTGCTCATGTTCGATCATCTGGGAAACATTACAGATGGTCCCGAGGCATCACGGACGTCTCAGCCGTTTCCCTTCCAGTAATCAGGGAGATCATTTTTCGTCTCCCGCAGAATCTGCAAAATGGATTTTCTTATCGCAGGCGTTAAATGGGCATATCGTTCATCGTTGTCCGCTCCCGTGAGAATCTGATGAAGGCGACGGTAGATCACTTCTTTGGCGACATCGGGGAGGCCATCGAAAGACTGAGAATAGATGAGATAGCTGCACGGATACTTCATCAACCGGTGAGTCAGATCAAGCTCTCGTAAGGAGCGCCCCTGACTGTCAAAGGGTCCGCGAGACACGAAGTCGTTTGCGAATCCCGACGTTCCCTCGACCGGAGCTTCCAACGGAAACTCGCCCACAAACAGCAAACGGTCGATGAGCTTGTCAGCTACGGAATCAATGCGTCGTGTGGTGGTATCGCTTCGGTAATCAGCTTCGCGATCCAACGCTTTGTTCATCACACTGTCGTAATGCAGGGCGCTGCGGGTCTCGAAAGCCGTGCGGGTGATCTGGTTGTGTGTCTGACTCTGATGCTCAAGGACCATTAACGAAACAATATCGCTCGTCTCCGTGAGATAGGGGGACACATTCAGCAGAGTCTCCAGGTTGGTCACATTGGCGCCAGCCTCTCTGTCGAAGGCTTTCTCGTCTTCGTAACTCTCCATCATGACATTGCCCATGTGGCGTTGTTTTCCGTGCGTCCCGCTGACGTACCATCCTCCCCACCGTTCCACGAATGGGCTGCGATCATCTGTAGTGAATGTGCCGAAGCCAAACAGAGGTTCCCCGTCATCGTCTGCATAGACGGACCGCACGAAATGTCCGGGAACATCAGCCGTTCGCGAAGACGCATGACACGTCAGGCATTGCCCCCGGTCGCGAATGAACCTCGGCTGTTCCGACTCCTCCTGGCTGAGGGTGTAGAACACTCCGCCGAGTTCTCGATCGGCTGTGGAGATCTCGATGACATCTCCCCTCTGGACCCAGCCGATGTAGACATCGTCATTGAAGTACAAAGCCCGTGGTCGTCTGGGAGAGATCCGTCTCAACTGAAAACTAGTTTTCGAGAAGACCAGCATCTGGGAGGAGACAGGGACATCGAGCGCCTCGAGCAGTGAAGGGAGATACCCATGCTTCTTGTCGTACTCCAGTTCGATTTCCCCGCTCTCAAGACGTGCGGCCAGTTCAGCGATCCGGTTCGACTCCGGTGCCGTGTTGTAGTTGATGGGCTCCCCCTCGAAGTCCAGCTGGGCAAACGACTCGCGAGAAGTGAACAACACGATCATTGCGCAGGCGCACAGAATTCGGGAACATCGAATCAATGGCAATGGTTTCATATCCGTCGTTCGCTTGTTGTGACCGCTGTCGGGGCCAGAATCTCAGAGAGATGTTCAATTCAAGAGTTTAAGGTCCACACATCCGTTATTGCAAGAGTGGAATGGAGAATCAGAATTGAAGAGAGATCAGTGAATGCAGGTTCCCAAGGATAACTCATTGATGCTGATAAAGTTGCATCGAATGCTCAATCAGCATGGAATGAAGCTCAATAGATCTTGCGTGAGTCTGGTCGGCCGCTAAACCACTGATCTCCTGGAGATCAGTCTGTGCCCTCGATCTGGCGATTTGCTCGCAACGGACTTGTTCTTAGACTGGAACCAAACTCACCTCTCTGACATCCCTCACCACATGACAGCGAATCTCGCGAGAAGGGCCCCACAATCATAGGCACTCTCTTTGCAGCTCGTCTTGTCCGCCACCTTGAGGTCACTCCATGACAAAACTCAACCGCCGTGAATTCATCGCCGCTTCTGCAACAGCAATCGGGATGGCATGCGTCGCCAAAGCAACCGCTGATGTGTCGTTCGCAGGACACATTCGTAAGGCTGTCAAGTTTCACATGGTAAAGGACGACAACCTGAGCGTGGAGCAGAAGTTCGAGTTATTGAAGGAACTTGGCTACGACGGAACAGAGCTCCAGACGAAAAGTCAGGATGACAAGGAGACCTATAAAGCCGCCAGCGAGGCGACCGGACTCCCGATTCATGGAGTCATCAATAGCAATAACCCGGATATTCGCGGAGCGGTCGATCTCTCGAAGTACTATGGAGGCACCAGCGTGCTCGTCGTGGCTGGTCGAGTGAATGCAGAGATGTCTTACGACGACAACTGGAACGAGTGGACGCAGCGCATTCGTGAGGCGGCACCTTACGCACACGACCTGGGCATCAAACTCCTGGTCGAGAACGTCTGGAACAACTTCTTGCTCAGCCCGCTGGAGATGGCCCGGTTCATCGACGAGATTGATCATGCAGCCGTGGGCGTGTACTTCGATGTCGGCAACGTCGTGCGATTTGGCTGGCCCGAGCAATGGATTCGCATCCTGGGCCACCGCATCGGCAAGCTGGATATCAAAGAGTACAGCCGTGACCTCCAGTTGAACGCCGGTTTGTGGAAAGGCTTTGACGTTGAGATTGGCGATGGAGACTGCGGCTGGCCAGCTGTCCGAAAAGCGCTCGAAGAGATTGGCTATCAAGGCTGGGCGACAGCCGAAGTCCCCGGCGGCGGCCGAGAACGTCTCGCCGACATCGCCCAACGCATGGACAATGTGTTAGCGATCAAGGCCGTTTAGCCGTACATTAGAAATGTGCGGCTCAACAGGCGTGTGATCACTCGTAGCAGTCCGGTCCTTCGAGGGCCGGGAGTTCGAGTTGTTCGATCTGCGGGAGGCTGGCGCCGATAATGGCCCCAAGGTCACCGTAGAGACTGGACGTGCTGAACACGGCACGTTCCAGTTGCTTCTCACGTTTGGCCCACATGCGTTGCATGGACCGTTTCTCTTTTTCCAGGTCATCCTTTAGGGTGACGAAAGATTCGACGATCCCCTCGACCCGGTGGCGGAACTCAGCTCCGGAGAGATACCCGTACAGAACCGTCATTTTGTCCTGTCGACCATCCAAGGCCCGCTTCGCTTTGGCAGCTTCGATCAGTCCGGCGCGGAGGGCTGTTGCCAGTCCGGCGACGCAACTGCGATTGGTGATCCACACGCCGTCGATACAACCGAGTGTCGTGAGATCCGGGGGCATCTCTGTTGTCGCGATGGCTGCGATTTGCGCCTTGGCTGCCCGGAGGTCGTCACGCAGTTTCGGGAGCCAGTCGCCATTCCAGCGTTTGGTTCGTTTGGACTCCCAGAGAATGACGCCGCACGTCTCGCCGTTTCCATCTCGTACGTGCTGAGTGACGTCGCCACCGTGAATCCCCTTGGGGACCGGCACGATCTCATCAAACGGGAATTCGCGGCGGAGTTGATCCTCAAGGCTGAGTTCCATCACCTCCCCCTGCAACTGTTGCGAGGACTGCTCCGATTGTCGTTTGAGTTCTGCGATCTGTTTCCTGAGATCGCTGATGACCTTCTCTCTCTCAGCGAGGTTGAGTTCGGTCTCCTCGATGGCCTCGCGTTTGGCGTCGTTGCGAATCTTCTGGCGTTCTTCGTCCAATTTGCGTGCGACCGTCAGTTCGAGTTGCTCGGTCTGCTCTTCCAGTTCCCGCTTCTGTTTGCGGAGATCGAGTTCAGCCTGCTGGGTCTGTTGGAGTTTCTGTTTGAGGTCTCCCAATTGTTCCCGGGCATCCTTGAGTTCGGTCCCGATCGACTCTTGAGCCTTGGTGAGTGCCTCGGCAGCGATGCGTTTGCGTTCCTCCGCCAGTCGTGAGGCAACCTGTTCATCGATCGCCTCGCGGGACTGCTCAAGTTCGTGGCGGGCCTGAAGAAGCTCCTGTCGCGACTCTTTGAGGGACGCCTCACGTTGCGCGAACTCCTGGTCGCGTTTACGTGTCTCAGCATCGAATTGTTGCTTGAGTTGAGCCCGCAGTTGAGCCGAGATCGCCTCTGTGACCTCGATGTTGACCTGACAATTCGGACAAATGATTGTGTCAGACATGCTTCCCGCCTTGGATCAAGGAACATATTCACTTGTCCACTACACTACCGTGAGTCGTTTGCAATCTCCAGTCTGCCGAATGACGATTTCCGACTCAAATCGGCATTCATTCACAGCCAGCCTTCCCTCTCCTAGAATCTCTCGCCATCAGCCAATCGCCAACAGCCAAAGGCCATAACATGCATTTCGAGACGCGAGCCGTGCATACGGGTGTCAACAAGGACACGGCTTACAACAGTTGCATCACGCCCATCTATCCGTCTTCCACGTTCTACTGGGACGATCTCAAAACCAACAAGGGGTACGACTACACACGTAGCGGTAACCCCACGCGGTCAGCGATGGAGGAAAACATCGCGGCTCTGGAGGGGGGCATCGACTGCAAGGCGACTTGCACCGGCATGGCTGCCATCACGGCCTGCATGCATCTGTTCAAGCCGGGCGATCACATCATCGCCGGGCATGACATCTACGGCGGCACGTACCGACTGTTCGCCGACGTGTTCACGTCGATGGGATTCAAGTTCTCCTTCGTCAACATGGGCGACCCGGCGAACGTCAAGCAGGCTCTTACCTCCGAGACGAAGGGCATCTGGATCGAGACGCCGAGTAACCCGCTGCTCAATCTGGTCGAGATCGCTGCCGTCACTGCGATCGCTAAGGAGGCCGGTTGCGTGACCATCGCTGACAACACTTTCCTCTCGCCGTACCTGCAACGTCCGTTCGAACATGGTGTCGACATCGTCATCCATTCGACGACGAAATACCTCAACGGACACTCGGACGTCGTTGGCGGATGCATCGTCACGCGGGATGCAGCGCACAAGGAGCGAATCGCCTATATCGTCAATGCTCTCGGACTCGGCTGTTCTCCCTTCGATGCCTGGCTGGTCTTACGAGGCGTCAAGACGCTCGGTCCACGGATGGAGGCCCATCAACGGGGTGCGATGGACCTCGCCCGCATGCTGCACGAACATCCGGCTGTCGAGACTGTGTACTATCCCGGCCTCGACTCACATCCGGGTCATGAACTGGCTAAGCGGCAACAGGATGGTTTTGGGGCCATGCTCAGCTTTGACGTCGCCGGTGGCCGACCGGCTGCCGAAAAAGTCTTTGAGAAGGTCACACTCTTCGCCCTTGCTGAGTCGCTGGGGGGGGTGGAGTCGCTGATCGAGTACCCGGAGACGATGAGTCACGCCTCGATGACCGAAGCGGCCCGCCGCGAAGCGGGTATCACCGAAAAGACGATCCGAGTCTCCGTCGGGATCGA
>JAGQQG010000083.1 GCA_020426325.1 Planctomycetaceae bacterium
TCCCTGACAATGTTTCTCTGGCAAAGGAATGTGACGATTGGCATAAACAAATGGCGTGCCAGTCAGTGCCGGTAAGTCGCAAGTTTGCCCGCGATAATCATGCAACATCTAGAGCCCACAGACAGTTGCGACGGTCAGGCAAAGTCGTCCGGTGCCATTGATCAGGGGACAGCACCCGGAAAGACCTTCCGCCCGTCATGCCGGATGTTCCGACCGCAATTTCAGGCACGACGACATCCGCGCCGTGGTTGTGAATGACATCCCTCACATACGAGAGCCTGTACTGCAACGCACATCGGGGAACCGTCAAAGTCTGCCTAATCCTCACGGTTGGCTGGTCAGGATCCCGAAAACAGAGATGAACGTCACACGGTTCCCAGTTTGAGTTGCGGACCGTATTGAGCCTCCCCTGATCGAAAACTCCCTGCGACGATGGCCAAGGAACCGGACACCCCTGAAGGCGATGAGCCGCCCGAACAGCCGCGACGAGGGCCCGGCATGGTTGTCTGGCTGATTCTGGGAATCGTCGCGGCGGGCGGCGGGTTTGCTGTTCCCTATTTCCTGCTGGCTGCTCCACAAGCCGAGTCCGAGCAGAAACACGCACCAAAGGAAGACGACAGTGACGGGATGAGCGAGGACATTGCCTTCGTCCCGTTTGGCGAAGTCACTGTGAACCTCGATGAAGGCCGTTTGAATCGCTATCTGCGTGTGAACATCACCCTGCAGATCGACAATGCGGACGAGGAATCGATCGCCAAACTGCTCGAACTGCGCAAGGCCATGTTGAGGAACTGGCTGCTGAGTCATCTCTCGGACAAAGGCATGGACGACATTCGCGGTGCCAGCGGACAGAATCGACTGCGACGCGAGATTCGCGACCACTTCAACACGGCGTTGTTCAGCGACGGCTATGATCGCATTTATGACGTGCTCTTCGAGGAGTTCAACGTCCAATGACTATCAAACATGACTCCCTCGAATCTGTGGATTTTCGTAAGCCCCGCCGGCTCGCTGCTGCGCCGCGACGAACGTTGGAAAGCTGGATGTCTGACGGTTGCACGCTCACGGTCGAGCGTTGGAGACGCCTGAACCTGGACGTCAAGCTCTCGCTCGATCGCACGCTTACCCTTTCACTCGATTCCGCCTTGGAGTCCTTCGCCGACCCGGGCTGGGGGATGCAGGCGGGAGTTGGAGTGAGTTCGTTCATGACGTTGATTACAAGTCGCCCGAGGTGGCTGAGGAGCATGGTCAAGCTATTGCTGGGGGAGGAAAGCTCCGCAGAGCAGACCGACGCACCTTTGACTGCGATTGAAGAGTCGATGATCGAGCTCTTGCTTCAGGAGTTCATGACGGGGTTCAGCGACGCGTGGCCGGGGGCTGAGCCGTTGCCGATCCGTCTACGGGAATCCGTTCGCCGGCCGCGTCGCACACGTCTTTATCCGCCTCACACAACGTTGACGATCGCAAGTTTCCAGATCGAATCATCGGTAGGCAGCGATCATCTCTTGTGGGCCTTGCCACAGCAGGACATCGAAGACCTCGTCGAGATCGAATGTGCTCCCCCCGACTTGCCACGGGTCGTGCCGTCTCCCGACATTCCGCGACTTGTCCGTGCGATGACCGTTCCCATGACCGTCGAACTGGGGAATGTCACGTTGTCCATGGCAGAACTGACCTCACTCCAGACCGGTGATGTGATCGTGCTCGACCAGTCCTCCACCCATCCCTTGTTCGCCAGGATCGGCGGAGCGATGAAGTTTCAGGGACGGCCCGGACGCATCGGAACCCAGCGATGTTTGGAAATCGAGCAGATCCTTGATAACGATGCTCCCCTCTCTGTCCTTGCGCCGAAGCTGTAATTCCTATGCCGACCACTTCCCCTGATGCCGTCCAAGAACAGTCTGCCAATGGCGGACCGGAGACAAACACGTCGGTCGATGTCCATCCTGCTGAGTTTCCTGAGATGACGAGTTCCCCGAATCATGGAGCCGAACTTCCGCTCAACCGTTTCCTGGATGTGACTCTGCAGGCATCGGTTGAGTTGGGACAGGCTCAAATATCGATCGGTGAAGTTCTCAAGCTGGGACAGGGAGCTGTCGTGCAACTCGATCGGGACGTCACCGACCCCGTGGACATTCTGGTGCAGGGCGTCCGCCTGGCGCGAGGAGAGGTTGTCATAGTCGACGATTCGTACGCGGTTCGCATCACCCAAGTCGAATCCGGTCAGATCGGTCGTATGAACGGGACTTCTCGCGAGGGATTCTCGGAGGGAGCGACAGCATGAACAATGTTCGTTTCCGGTCGAGCGATGCAACAAGTCGACGCATCAGAGTGGCGACTTGCGCTGTCGTATGGATCACCTTGTTCAACATCAAAGGAGAGTCGAACGCCCAGGAAGCGACACAACTCTCTGCGGAGATTCAATCGACTCCGGTGCCGATTCCGCTTTCCCCTGTCGATGTGTTCTCGAATTCCCCATCCGATTCGATCGTTCCGGTTTCCTTCACTTCGACCTCTGCTCCTCAAGACTTCGCAGTGCAACACACTGACGGGGGTCTCACTGCACGAAACCCTGAATCGAACAGGACTCGCGAGTGGGAACCATCCACCGATCGGCTGTCCAATCTAACCGGCAGCGGAACTGCACCGCTCTCCATCGCGGATTTCCTGCCTCGACTTGTGGGTGTGACGGTCCTCGTCCTCGTGACGTGTACCGTGTCACTGTGGCTGGCTCGTCGTTGGCTGACAGGACAAGGCGTGAAGGTGCTGACTGCGCACTCCTCGCGCATGTCTGTCATAGAGACGCTTTCGATCGCCACGCACAGTCAGTTGCACATCGTCCAAATCGGCGAAAGGGAATTCCTTGCAGCCGTCAGTTCTCAAGGGCTTCAGCAACTGATCGCCCTCCCACCGTCATTTGATGACCTCATTCACGTATTTGATCAGCAGGCAGCGGCATGACGGACACCGCTCTACTCATGGAAAAGCTCGCTGAAGGCGGAGCGGCTGAATCGCTGGCGCCGCACCTGCAGGTCGCCCTATTCATGGGGGCGCTGGCACTCCTGTCGACTGCACTGGTGACACTAACCGCCTTCACGCGCATTGTGATCGTGCTCTCGTTTGTGCGGCGGGCGCTGTCGACGCAGGAAATTCCTCCGACGCCGGTCATCCTGGGGATGGCCCTGTTCCTGACTTTGTTCGTCATGGGCCCCACGCTGGAAGCGATCAACGAGTACGCGGTCCGACCCTATCTGGATGACCAGATTACGGGAGCCGAGGCAGTGACAGCCGGAACGACTGCACTGCAAACCTTCATGCTCCAGAACACGCGCAAGGATGATTTGCTCGCATTCATTGAACTGGCAAACGTCGAGGCCATCGAGTCACCTGATCAGACACCTCTACGGATTCTGATCCCGGCGTTCGTCACCAGCGAGTTGAAAACGGCCTTCATCATGGGGTTCTGCATCTATGTCCCATTCCTGCTCATCGATCTGGTGGTCTCCGTTGTGCTGATGTCTCTGGGAATGATGATGATGCCACCGGTCGTCGTGTCCACTCCTTTCAAACTCCTGTTATTTGTCCTGGTCGATGGCTGGCAACTGGTCGTGCAAGGCTTGAGTGAGAGTTTCCACTCCTGACCTTTCACCAACAATTACGTACGTTTCTACTCGATTCTCACTAGCGACCTCAGATGACTGCGAAACTCAACAATTCGGAGAACGTCGGGGTTCCCTGGTATCAGCAGAGCGAACTTCTGCTGTCGATCGGGTTGCTGGCATCGCTGGGCGTGATGTTGGTGCCTTTGCCGACATTTCTGCTCGACATGTTGCTGGCCCTCAATCTGGCGCAGGCCACACTGTTGCTGTTGATCACACTTGGCACTCGACATCCGCTGGAGTTGTCGGTGTTCCCCTCGCTGTTGTTGCTGCTCACGCTGTTTCGACTGACGCTGAACATCGCGACCACACGTCTGATCCTGTTGGAAGCGGACGCCGGTCGCATCGTCTCGACGTTCGGCAGTCTCGTGGTCGGCGGCAATCTCATCGTCGGGCTGGTGATCTTTCTGATCCTCGTAATCATTCAGTTCGTGGTGATCACCAAAGGCTCGGGACGCATTTCGGAAGTAGCGGCCCGCTTTACACTCGATGCGTTGCCGGGCAAACAGATGGCCATCGATGCTGAACTCAACGGAGGTGCAATCACGATGGAGATCGCCCGCGAGCGCCGTGAGAGTCTGGCCCGGGAAACGGACTTCTATGGATCGATGGACGGTGCGGGCAAGTTCGTGCGAGGGGACGCCATCGCCGGATTGATCATCACCGCTGTCAACCTGATCGGTGGTGTGGTCATCGGGATGACCGATGGTCTCGGATTTCTGGAGTCGATGCGAACCTATTCCATCCTCACCGTCGGCGACGGTCTCGTGTCGCAGATTCCTGCCCTGATCATCGCGACGACCGCAGGTATTCTTGTCACCAAAACGTCCTCAAACTCCGACCTTGGCCAGGAGATCAGCACGCAGATCCTTCGGAACGAACGGCCACTCTGGACCGGGGCTGCAATGCTCGCCGTGCTGGCGGTGATGCCCGGATTCCCGAAACTGCCGTTTCTGATGTTGTCTGCCGGTCTGTTGATCTATCTCAACAAGAAGTCAGCCAAGCCGGTTGAACTCAACGTGCCTGAACAGACGGGCCCGACTGATGATCCGGGGGACCGCGAACAACTGGACGATTTCCTGATTCGTGAACGGGCATCGGTCGAAGTAGGGTCACGGCTGATTCCGCTTGTGAAGTCATCACAATCGAAAGGCATCGCGGAGCGAATCACGCTGCTGCGACGCGACTTTGCAAAATCGAACGGTCTATGGATTCCGCCCATCCGTGTCGTGAGCAACCTCGAACTCGCATCGGACTCCTACCGTGTTCAGATCGCTGGGCGGGTCGTCGCAACGGGAGAACTTCGCATCGGTCAACTGTTGGCCATCTTACCGGAAGGCCGGACGACCGATATCCCGGGTGTCGACACGACCGAGCCTGCATTCGGTCTCTCTGCACGTTGGATCGACCGTCATCATCAGCGACAGGCCGAGTTAGCCGGCTGTACCGTTGTCGATCCCATTAGCGTGCTCATCACTCACCTGGGAGAACTGCTGAAACAGTACGGCCATGAAATGATCACCCGGGAGGACCTGAAAGGCATGCTGGATCGTGTTCGCGAGTTCGCTCCGACGATCGTCGAAGAACTGAAGCCGGATGCAATCAAGTTGGGAGCCTTACATCGTGTCATCACCAGGCTGGCAGCCGAACGTGTCCCGATGTCCGATTTGTCACTTGTCTTGGAGGCAATCGGGAACCATGTCCAGTCCACAAAGGATGTGGATGCTCTGGTAGAACTTGTCCGGGCCGATCTGGGGGCTGTCATCTGCGAACGCTATCGAGATGAAATGGGAAGTGTCCGCGTGATTTCGTTGCATCCACATCTGGAGGCAGGCCTGCGTGAGCGGCTCCGTGACGGTCAACTGCTCCTGGGAGCGACGCCTTTGGAACGCCTGCTGGACCGGGTCGGTCGTGAGGCAGCCGATGCCCGACGGCGACAACAGCCTCTCGCACTGCTGACGGACTCCGGTACGCGACGTCCTCTCGTCCGCATCTTCGGCCGCGCTCTGCCTGAATTGGGAGTCCTCAGTTATCAGGAGATTCCCCATAACCTCGCCATTCATCCGGTGACGATGCTTCGCGCTGACGATGTCTTCGACGAACCTGCGGAAGCGCAGAACCACCCTGTCCTGCCGCGTCACACCACAGATGTTCCATCTCAGAGCGCATCTGCTGCTTGAACCCCCCTTTGCACAACTTGAAATGATAACCATGAGACGAGCACATCGGAGTACCCTTGAAACACGCCTCCGAACATCGCGACCCTCCGGCACCCTGGCCTCTCGCCCTCGGGTTGCTGGCCGCGTCGCTGACGACGTTGCTGGGATGCATCGCTGGTCACGATCCAGAGACGATTCTGCGTCGTTGTGTCGTTTCGAGTGTGGTTGTGAGTTGTGTGGGAATGTTCGTCCGCAGTGCCTGGAGATTCGTGACGACACACGACGAACTCTAAGCCCCAGATGGTCTCAGAAACCAAGAGCAACGCCGCATTCTGTGTTGTCATCCCTCATCTACGACGGCTAAGCCCAAACGAGTCGAATACCACCCGATTTCATTCTTGAAGGGAGCAACGCGACATGGATGTCGCTGCCGTCCACTCCTACCGCAAAGTCGTCCAAGTCGACCAGGTTGATCAACTCATCCTGGAGCACTTGGACTATGTGCGCCATCTTTTAGGGCGCATCGTGGTCGAATTGCCCACGGGAGTCGATGTTGAGAATCTGGAATCAGCAGGCGTGTTGGGACTTGTCGAGGCCGCCAAGCAATACGACCCCCAGCGAGGCATTGCCTTCACGACTTATGCGTTTCCGCGCATTCGCGGCGCCATCCTCGATGAGCTCCGCAGAAACTGTCCCTTGCCGCAACAGCTCCTGCAACGTTGGCGACTGATTCGGCAGGCGACTGCTGAACTGGAGGGAACAGTCTCGCCTGCGGATCTGGCACATGCCACCGGGTTGAACGAGGACGACGTACTCGCCTGCCTGCAGGCCATTCGGCTGACAAACCCGGACAGCTGGCACGATGAAATGAGGACGCCCTCCGACTCGCTCCAGAACAGCCCTTCTCCCTGCTCGGCTTTGGAGCAAGAGGAAGAACAGCGGCTGCTGGCAGATGCGATTGAACAGTTGCCTCTCAAGCAACGGACCGTCGTAACGCTGTATTACCTGGAAGACCTCCGCCTCAAGGAAATCGGCGAGGTGCTGGGTCTGTCGGAGTCACGGATCTCCCGGATCCTCACCGCGGCAGAACTCCGTCTCAAGGAGACCGTGCGGCGACGGATCACGGGACCAGCCGTCAACGTCGCATACCGATCAGGAGTTGCCCAACGATCATGAATGCCTCTGATGCCAGTCGACACGGTGGGCAACGTATCCTTCCGCGTCAATCCGTCGCAATGAGGAACGAACCTGTGCGGGTCGGCCATTCACCCACACACGCGGAGACAGTCGAGATTGAACTTCTCCGTGACGGAGATGTTGTACGTGAGATTCATGTGAAATGTCCCTGTGGACAAACCCTCGTGTTGGAATGCAATTATGCGACCGACGTGCAGACAACGTAACCGGAGTTGGAGGCCTTCCAACGGGCGCGTGATGTGGACGGTACTCCTTGGAATGACGATCAGTTGTCTGACAGGCTGCGCGGGGGTCAGACTGAAACCATCCGTTTCTTGCGATCACATCCCGGAAAGTGTGGCTCCCATGCCCGACGAGGGACAATTTCAGGCGGTCTCGCCGATCCCTTGCGCCTGTCGAAAGGCATCTCCCTATGGGCAAGACGGTTCGATAGGCCGGCTGTCAGCGACCGTCGTTCCTCCCTTACCTCCGCTGGGGGATTGCGTTCCCGTTGTGCCAGATCGAATTCGTCAGCTTGAACGACGAGTCAAACAACTCCAGGCCATGCTCGATCGTCAGCAACAATTGATTGAAACTTCCAATATCGAAAGAGGACGAATCGAACATGCTGGGGAAGAACACGCCAATGTTCTCCAGCGTGATCTCACAAACATTCAGCAACTACAGACGGACTTACGTCTCGAAATGAATGCTCTTTCTCAGCAGATGGACCGCTTGGCAAACGTTCAGGCAACTGATCGTGAAGAACAGTCTCAACTGCTGGACGAGATCATCCATGGACTGGAACAGGCTCTTGCTCCCGTTCACGAAGTGGCTCAGTAATTATCGAACCAGATTCGTCAGTTCTTCGAGAATCTGATCCGCAATGGTGATGGTCCTCGCATTCGCAGAGAAGCCTCGCTGGGCGATGATCAGCTGCGTAAACTCTTCAGCGATGTCGACATTGGATTGCTCCAACTGTCCGCTGCGGATCGCTCCACGACTGCCCGCCAGTCCGGAGCCGATCTCGACCGATCCGCTGCTCAAGGAGACGGCGTAATAATTCTGCCCTCGGCTTTCCAGCCCACCCGGATTGCGAAAGGAAGCGACGGCAATCTGTGCCAGCGGTACGACCGAACCATTGCTGGCGATTCCGTTGACGATTCCGTCAGCACTCACCTGGACAGTGACCAGTGCTCCCGCACCGAAGCCGTCCTGACCTGCTCCGAGAGACGCATCGGTCGCCAGTTCTGTCAGTCCGTCATATCCCCCGAATGTTCCAAATGAGAGCTCCACTTCCTGTGCAGTCGATGTTCCTGAGAACTGAAATGACAGACTGGTGTCTCCCATGCCCGTCCCACCCGCCGTGAACAGAGATCCATCCTCGTTGAATGTGATACCTGTGACCAAGCCGTCCAGCACGCTCCCCTCAGAGGGGTCGAGACCCGCATTCAGGCTCCAGCTTCCGTCGAATTGTTTTTGGAGAGACAGACTGATCGTGTGGGCTCCACCACGGGTATCGAACACTTCCACACTTCCGCGAACGATGTCTCCGTCGCTGCCATCAGTAGTGACAACAAACGAATTCCCGGAGAAATCGGTCCCGCCCGTGTTACCCGGATCGTCAGAGATGGACAGGCTCAGGAAGGCTTCTCCCGGATCATCAGCTGTCAGGACGATCCGCCCGTTGGCGTCCAGAGCAGCCGTCGCACCTGAAAAAGCTCCATCAATCTGACTCACGAGATCGCTCAGTGTCGTGGTTCCGTCAACATTCAAAGTGGCGCTGACTGCTGATCCGTCTGCATCGGTCCCACTGATGACGAGTGAATCGCCAGCAATGTAATCCACCGAGTTGGAGTCCAGGGAATTCAGGATCGCTAAAGAGTTGGCTGCACTCCCTCCTGCCGTCCAGGCGATCTGGTTTTGCAGGACTTCGTTCGTGGGTCCGACAGCATTGGCGGGGAGATTCCCGGTCAAGCCGACGTTCGCGGTTGCCTGCCCGGGGATCGTGGCACCAAATGGAATACGAATATCCGCATCACCGGCGACCTGAAAGCCAACGTTTGTTCCGGTTGACTCACCGACGGTCCCGAATCGCTGCACGCGGTAACCAGTTGAGGGATCCACGAGGACTCCATCTTCATCGACCTGTAAGGCTCCTGCTCTGGTGTAGAGGGTTTCCGCACCAGTGTCGACGACAAAGAAACCATCCCCTTCAATCGCCAAGTCCAACGGCGCCCCGGTTGCGGAGAGGTTGCCTTGGGAAAACTGAATGTCGACCTGCGAGACCTGACTTCCCGAGCCCACTTGCGCCGGGTTGGTTCCACCGAGCACACCCGGAGTCCCATCTGAGGAAGCCCGCACCGTTTCATAGAACAGGTCGCTGAACAGCGTTCGTCGCGACTTGTAAGCAGTCGTGTTGAGATTGGCAAGATTGTTGCCAATGACTTCCAGCATCTTCTGGTGACTGTTCAATCCGCTAACACCGGTGATAAGTGCGTTGGCCATGAGATTCCTTTCCGGGGGTGAAGTGAGAGATCATAACGATCAGAGATTGTCGATGATGGCCTCGACGCTACTCAACGCGATGGACTGACCGGCAATCTGCAACCACAGTCGACTATCAATTGAGGTGACTTCATCCACATGACCGATGTATGACTCGCTATCGATCGTGAATCGCACATCTCGACCGACGAGTTGAGCTCCGTCAGTCAGCTGTTGCAGCTCGAGCATGTCGGAGAACTGCGCATTCAGCTTCTCGATCCCCTCCAACGTTGAGAATTGTGCAAGTTGCTGAATGAAGTCCTCCTGTTGAACGGGTTCCAGCGGGTCCTGGTTCTGCACCTGCGCCACGAGCAGTTGCAGGAACTGTTGCTGCGAATCCAGAGCGGTCACGGAACTGATATTCATGGGGCCTCCTGGATTGAACGGGTGTTCGGCACTCACGCAAGTACGTCGATGTCGGCACGCTTTGTTTTTGTTCGAGGAGCGACCTCCTCAAGTGATCGCGGTGTCCGTCTCTGATCCGCAGGGGGATGTTGAGAGTCTCCTCCGTGATGAAACGTCGATGTGCCGTGGCTCGCGGATTGATCGGACAACTGAATGTGCAGCCATCCATTTTGTGGCAGTTCCTGACGAACGACCTGCTCGATTGCTGTCACGTGCTGAGCAATGGTTTGATGAACGGCAGGGTCCTCCGCCGTGACGAGCACCCGGAGACCCGAATCGTCTTTTGTCAGTTGAATCCGCACGCGCCCCAACTCGGGTGGCCGCAGATCGGCATCGACGCAGACCACCTCTCCGGATTCCATGCCTACCACGACGGATTCGACAGTCCTGGCAATCTGAGCAGTAATCACAGTCTGGACCGGAGCGCTAACAGGAGCCGGGATCGTCTGTGCGCGGACTCCATTCGGAACCACTTCACCAGTGGATACAATGGCGAGGCTGGGTTCCATCGAACCGTCCAAGGTGACTGAGCCTCGATCATTATCGTGTCGCGTCGCGCCAACTCCTTCCACTCGTATTAACGATTCTCGCGTGTGCTTTGTGACAGGCTGAAGGTATGTGTTATTCGACAGGCTGAGTTGGTTTTCCGGGAAAGGTTCAGGAGCTGAGTCGTGGTCCTCTACATTCTGAATGATTCCCGCTTCTTTGCGAGATATTTCTGCTTCGTCAACGGATGTTCGTGTGCGTTCGACGTGAACATTCGACGCAGGAGTGTTGTTTGCGAAATCGATCACGCCCACGTCGGACAAGTACATTCCCTGCTGTTGCTCAGCAGGTGACAGCGCCGAATCTGATTCAAGAACAGAGTCTGATGGAGGCGTTCTGACGATACTGGCGATCTCGTTTTCCCGACGGTCTGTTTGATCAAGCTTGGAGTCAACGGCAATGATCGGGAGTTGCTCGCCCTGAGTTGTAGCCGGTGTATTTGGTGGAAAAGTCGTGGCCGCTGTCCAAGCGGATGTGACGATTCCTGCGGACTCCGGTGATTCAACGAACGCCTCGGCATCAGCGATGTCGATTGCGTCTGTTATCAACGTCCCAGTGAGAGCAAGTTGAGTCTCCGCAAAAGAGATGTCTCCCTGTTCGGCAGTGCATGGTGGTTTATGCACCAACAAGGCCTGTTGGAGGAAGAGATCTGCGAACGCAACGATCGTTGGATCGATCTCTGCATCCAACGATGAGTGTTCGCTGTCCAAATTGTCACCACCCGATAAGCCGGGTTGGAGTCCGCAACAAGATACCCCTGTTGTGACAACTGGTAATGGGGTCGTGAGCAACACTGGTCCACTCGCTGAGAAGGTGGGTAACACACCCAGACAGAACGCGGGCAGTTGCCTTGCACACCTGATGCCAATCAAAGACCTCGGGTATCTGCGAGCCTACAGCGCCACTCGCAAAGCACGTTATATAAGCAGCTTACACCCATGTCTGATGCGCAAGAGGATTCGTACACCGAGTCGAATCCGTGGGCAATCTCTTCGGATGTCGGAAGATTCTTCCCACCGAGCCATTTGCCCAATTCTCAGCCGACGTCCCCCAGCCTGCGGTATTCGACGAGTTTGTTGCGGAGGGTGCGGGAGGTGACGCCGAGAGCCCGGGCAGCGGCCGACTTGTTCCCGCCGTGTGCTTCGATGCGGTTGAGGATCACATGTCGTTCGATGTCACGCAGTGGCAACACATCTAAAGCGGAGGGAAGCGAGAAGTCGTTGCATCCAAGTTCTGCGTGCAGAGATGATTCGTCAACTCGAACCAGTTCGTCCGTCGCCAGCACGCAAGCCCGGTGGATGACGTTCCTCAACTGACGCACGTTGCCGGGCCAATGGTACTCGGAGAGCAGACGCATGGTCTGAGGTGCCAGCCCTTTCACGGGAATGCCGGATTCCTTGCGGAAACAGACCACAAAGTGTTGAGCAAGCAAGGGGATGTCCTCACGACGTTCGCGGAGTGCGGGGAGCGTGAGCGGAAGCACGTTGAGTCGATGATACAGGTCCAGACGAAACTTGCATTTCGCAACGTCCTCGCTCAAGGAGCGATTGGTTGCAGCGACCACGCGAGCCTGCATCGGTCGGCATTGCTGACTCCCGACACGCTCGAACTCCGCCTCTTCGAGCACTCGCAACAGTTTGGGCTGCAATCGGAGCGACAGCTCACCCACCTCATCAAGAAACAATGTTCCCCGACCAGCTGCGTCAATTCGCCCCTGACGTTCGACCACAGCTCCAGTGAACGCTCCACGTTCATGTCCGAACAGTTCACTCTCAAACAGACCATCTGAGAGTGACGTGCAGTTCACCCGGACCAGCGGCTCAGGTTTCCGCTCACTTGTGTCGTGAATCAAACGGGCGATCAACTCCTTGCCGGTTCCGCTTTCCCCCTCGATCAGGACGGTCGCGGAACTGCGGGCGTAGCGTTTAGCCTGTTCGATCACGTGCAGCATCGCCTTTGACTGATAAAGCAGCGACATGAATCCACCTCTTGAGTGTCGTGAACCTGACAATGTGTGTGTGTGTGTGTGTGTGTGTGTGTGTGTGTGTGTGTGTGTGTTACTCGGTCGCGTGGCGAATCGAGCGCGCGTAAGCTGAGCGCATCTCTCTGGTCTGTGTGGTCTTGTCGATTCGGGGAATCAAATGATCCCGCGCCTCATGAGCAACCCGTTCGATGTCGTCGATCCGTCGGATGAGTTCACCGAGTAGCCGCTCCTGACTCTCCATCACCTCACGGAGTCGATGACCGGGCGTCTTTCCGTGAGCCTTCCATTGCTCACGGAGCGGGAAGACCCGTGCTTCCGTGTCCCGCGTCCGAACCGCGAGTCGCTGGAGTTGCAGTGCCGTCTGTTCATCTCCTTTTCCTCCTGCGAGGACCGACATCAGAGAATCGAGTTCACCAATAGCTCGTGCGTACTCTTGCCCCGCCTGCTCCAGGGCGTTACAGAGTGCCGTTTCCTGATCTAATGTCTGCATGGACACTCTCCTGAAGTTGTTGAATGACCGCATCAAGTTCATTCGTCGTGTTGCTCAACGTCTGCTGCGTATCGATGATGTTCAACCACCAGCGAGACAGGTCTCCAACCCAAGTTGTGTCAGCGATCGTCACAAGCTGCCGGTATCGTTTTGAGGCCTCCGTGATGTCTCCCAATCGTCTGTAACAGGCAGCCATTTGAAACATGATCCAGACGCGACTCACCTCCGTCTCGGCGTCGAGATCAATTGCAGCATAGACATCCAGGGCCATCTGGAGTTCATCTGCTGCAAAGAGGTTGTCGGCCAATTCCAGTCGATCAATCGCGCCACTTGCAATGTGCTCAGGCAGAAAAAACGGTAGAGGATCAACGTGCTCGACGACGGGAGAAAGCACGGTTTCCTCGGACACCGTTTTCGAAGACGTCGACAGCTCGTGATCGTCACTCGATGAATCAGCAGGCAGGGGAGAGATCACTTCGATGAATTCAGTTTCCACGGTCCCGGGTTCTTGCTGCGTCATGACCGCAGGCGGAAACTCCAGGCGGTTGTGAAGCTCGCCAAACAACTCTCGTAATCGCTGCAATCGTGGCTCGACCGAAGTCGCATCGGGGAGACGGGGATTCGTGTCTGCAGATTCGAGCGGTAGTTCCAGGACTGTCAGTGATTGCATCGGAGGGGCCAATGTTTGCATCGGCTCACTTTGATGCTGAGGCAGCGGAGGCCGCTTCGAGATCCGGGGGACTGCATCGCAGTTGTGCTGAGAGACGACGCGGGGCGGCAACCAGTGGTCGTCTGCGAGGAGTGTCATGCCGTCAAGGTGCCAAGAGCACACGACGGCCACTTGGATGAGACGCCCGGGCAATCGCAATCGTTGAATGGAGGAATCGGTCATGAATTTCTGGCTTGAGAGGAGCCTGCCCCTTTCGTTTTCACAACACCACTTACTGTGGCAACACACCCGAGTAACACAACACCGCACGCTCACGATCACCTCGATCCGAGTAAACCCGACCCAGCAACTGGAGAGCTCTCACGCGGACCTCGGGAGACACGTCTTCGCTGAGTAAGTTGCGACACGACGTCTCCACCAGACCAAGTCGGGATTGCCGGAAATACAGTTCTGCCAACCGCAACCTGGCTTCGTCCGATTCACCGGGGGAAGAGTCGTTGATGATCCCGGCCAGCAGTGCTTCGGCTCGTTCGTCCTCTCTATCCTGAATGAGCGTGTCGATGAGCAGAAACACCAGTCGCTCACGAATTTCTGACGGGGGAGCTCCCGAGAGATTGTTTTCGATCAACGAGGTCGCGAGGTGCTGAAGACCTACTTCTGTATAGGCCTCTGCCGTGAGCAGGAGATGTGAAAGTCCCAGGTTTCGGTCAGTCGGCAGGTGGCTCATCGACGTGATGAGTGCCCGTCCATCGCGGTCGCGGCGCGCGGGAGTCGACGCGGCACGAAAGCGAGCCAGGCTCGCCAGAAAGGCCGCGCGATCTCGATAGGGTTCCGCCTGCAGGATCCGACGATCTTCCATCAATGCCACGTTGGCCCGTTCCGGGTGGCCATTCAACAGGTGAGCGGATGCCAGCGACAGTAACGACAGCCCACGGACATCATCATCCGTTGCAAGGGTCACGGCTCGCATCAGCGGTCGCGTTGCGTCATGGGGCTGATCGAGTTCCAGTGCGGTTTGCCCGGCCAGGAGTAAGGCTGCTGACTCCAGTGGTTGACCGCGACCAGCATCCATGGCCCCCTGCAATGCTTGCGTCGCCTGTATGAGATTCCGTTCGGCGAGTTCCACTTTTGCGAGATTGAACCAGGCCTCAGCTTGTAGAGATATACGAGGAAAGGCTTGAAGGATGTGCTCATAGTGTCGCCGTGCTGTCTGAAACTGACCTCGCTGAAAGGACAGGTTGCCGAGCAGGAGATAAGCGATCGGAGCATCCAGGTGTTCCGGTTCTCCAAACAAGGCAGCCAGCAAGACACGTTCGGCTCGCTGCCATCGAAAGGTGTCCTGTTGATCGGCAGCCAGTTCCTGATCCATCTGGATCCTCAGCGTGCTGTCGTGGAAATCCCACACAATCCCATGAGGGGCGAGCAGCCAGTCGAGAATGAGGTTCGCCGTCTGTTCCTCAAAGTCCACAGAAACGGTCACTGTCCGCAACATGTCCTCGGCCAGAGGAGACAACTCCACCGGCCAGCCTGTCTGTTGCGACAGATCACCGATCACACGAACAATCGTCGACCGGGCGAGATGTCCACTGAGCGTCACCGTGTCAGGTGTCGATTCTGCAAGTTGATGAACGATGCGAATGCCAACGGGGTGTTCACTTCTGAGGACCTCTTCGCTCGAACGGGTTCGAGACAGATAGCGTCCGGGGTCAAAGGAACTTCTTGGCAGACAGACGGCATCAGGTTCCCAGAGTCGGGTTGCTGTCTGTTCAAGGACTTCTGCTGCAGTGATGCGACTCAACAGGTAAAGAGCATCTCCGGTAATGTGAGGTGACAGGCGATGAGTGGTTTCTTGGGACAGGACCCACCGTTGCAGCACACCTGACGCCTCAGCGATGTGACCCTGCCTGTGGAGGACGCGTGCCTGTCCGAGCAGGGCGTATTCCCGCAACTGTCCGTTCGCATCCATTTCAGCAACCGACTGGTAGCCTGCCAGCGCTTCCGCATCATCCCCGAGTGTTTCCGCACAGAGCGCGATTCGATAACTCACATCAATCGTTTCAGGCACCGTGGTTCCGTCACTCTCCTGACGGTACAGACGCAATGCCATTGCGGCATTCCCACTTCGCAGGAGGAGGTCTCCATGCATCAGTGAGTTTGCAATTCCCTGAGTGTTCACGAGCAGTTCGTCCTCCGGAATTGCTTCGAGTGACTCAGCGGAGAGCTTCAGATCGATCAACTCCAAATCACCAGCGTCGGCTTGATTGCGTGTTTCACTGGCCTTCTGCGAGTTATCACTGCTTTGTTGATCCGAAGCATGTTTGACTGCCCAGATTCCGGACGCGACCCCCAGGCCGGCGATCAGGACAAGCCCTGCCAGAAAGAGCACACGTCGAGGAAAACGCTGCAAAAAAGGGATCATCTCAGCTCGAAAAACACAGGTGTTAAAGTCGGGGCAACCCGCACAGGTTGCCATCAGGCTACCCACTCATCGGCAGTGCTCGTTTTGGAAATTAGCCGGATTTGCTGACAAGTTTTTCGACGCAGCCTCGATCACAGGAAAACGAGTCCATCAGAGGTGTCGTGAGATGCAGATCCCATCAACGGGTGACGGAAGGTCATCAGGCCCGATTCATCATGTTCATTCAGGGCATGTCCAATATGCAGCGACGGCTCGCGTATCGGGACGCAATTCATCGCACAAGGTGGATGGCGTTGAAGTGGTCGGGGAGCAGGCAGATCAGATTCAAGCTCTGGTGACTCGTCTTCGCGATGTACCAGCATCGCGCGGGGAGGTTGTCGAGACAGTTCGCAACCGCCTTGACCAGGGTGAGTACACAACTCGTGACGCGGCAGAACGGACTGCTGCCCGTATTCTTGGCCGGGATGCCATTTCGTGACCGTGCATTCGATGAAGCGAACGATTCATCACTGCACATAACTGGGGGAGACCGTATTCATGGCTTTAACTATTGCCAACAATGTGTCATCGCTGAACGCGCAGCAGAACCTGACGCGTGCTTCGAGCAGCCTGTCGAAGTCGATCGAACGGCTGTCGTCGGGCTTGAAAGTGAACCGGGGTGCAGACGGACCGGCAGCACTCGTGATTTCTGAGAAGCAACGGGCTCAGATCGCTGGACTCAAACAGGCGATCGAAAACTCCGATAAAGCCGTCTCCGTCGTCCAGACTGCGGAAGGGGCGCTCAACGAGATCAACAGCCTGTTGGTCAAGGTACGCTCGCTCGCCCTGGACTCGGCCAACGCAGGTGTCAACGACTCGGACTCCCTCGCAGCCAATCAGGCGGAAATCACGAACGCTCTGGAGACCATCAATCGAATTGCTAACAACACCCAGTTCGGTACCAAGAAATTGCTGGACGGCTCTGCCGGGATCAGCGGCACGGCAACCGATGCCGACGTGAGCTTCATCGAAGCGACATCAGACACTTCAGCTGGATCTTATGCCGTCGCCGTCACAACCGCAGGCGAACGGGCAACCGTCTCAGGGGGCACACAACAAACATCCGCCTTGGCAGCAGCGGAAAACCTTACGGTCAATGGCGTCGCGATCAGCTTGAATGCCGGCCTGACTCAGTCACAGGTGATCAGTCGAATCAACGAGTTCTCGTCACAAACCGGAGTCACCGCAGAGAATGACGGAGGAGACACGCGGTTGTACTCTTCCAACTTCGGTTCGGGGGCTTCCATCAGTGTCGTTTCCGACACGGCAGCGGCAGCTGATAGTTCCGGCATTGGCACCTCTGCGTTGACAGACACGGGTGTTGATGTCGTGGGCACGATTGACGGCACCTCCTTCACGGGATCGGGTAATGTCCTGACTGCGACCTCCGGTTTGGCTCAGGGCGTATCCGTGCAATTCGCGACCGATGCGGCAGACGCCACATTGACGGTCAACGGCGCCCAGGGAAGCGTGGCGGTGACCGACAACTCCTTGATCTTCCAGATCGGCCCGAACGAGAACCAGACTGCCAAGGTCTCGATCTCGAAGGTGAACCCCACGTCGCTCGGTGCGGGGGTGACCGGCAACCAGTTCGGCAACCTGAACAGCATCGATATCACGTCCGCATCCGGCGCACAGGACGCAATCGCGGTGATCGACAAATCGATCGATGACGTCACGAATCTGCGTGGCGACCTCGGTGCTTTTCAGCAGAACACGTTGAACTCGACCGCCAATAACCTGCGGGCCACTTTGGAGAATACGGTCTCTGCAGAGTCAGTCATTCGTGATACGGACTTCGCGGAGGAGATCGCGAACTTCACGAAGCAGCAGGTCCTCGTGCAAGCGGGCACGTCGGTGCTGTCGAATGCCAATCAGCAACCGCAGCTCGTTCTCTCTCTCCTCAGGTAACCGATTGACCCCCTCGGAGTCTGAGGTGTGACTGGTTCTGCATCCCGGATGCATCTTGCATTCGGGATGCTTTTCTTCCAGGGGATGGGTTCATGTTAAGCATCAATGGCCTCGTGTCCGGGATTGACACGGAGGCGATCGTCTCGGGCCTGCTTGAAATCCAGCAGAAGCAGATCGACCTGCTGCAAAGCCGCAGCGACAAAGTGGCCGTCCAACAGGGAGCCTTTCAGGGTCTGCAAGCTCAGTTGCAATCGCTGCGATCCGACGCTGGCCGCCTCACGAGTTCACTCAACAGCGTGTTTGACGCGAGGCAGGTAACCGTCAGTGACGAGAATGCCGTCCTCGCGACTGCTTCCAACAAGGCCGCTGCCGGCGTCTATCAGATCCGGGTCAACGAATTGGCTCGCGCACACCAGGTCGGCTCTCAGGGATTCGCAGACACGGACGCCGCCATTGCGCAGGGAACAATTACGTTCCAGGTGGGGGATGCCTCGCCGGTCACGCTCACCATCGATTCATCGAACGACACGCTGGGAGGACTCGCGACAGCGATCAATAACAGTGGCACCGGGATCTCAGCAACCACAGTCCAGGATGGTTCCGGCGGAGGGACGCCCTACCGGTTGTTGCTCACTGCTGAACAAACCGGTGCCAGTCAGGCAATCAGCATCACCAACAATCTGGCAGTCACCGGCGGCGATTCCACACAACCCATCTTTGACACTGACAATCCTGTCCAGGCGGCCGCTGATGCGAGTGTCACGCTGGGTTCCGGACCGGGAGCCATCACCGTCTTCAGCCAGACAAATACCGTCGAGAGTCTCATTGGCGGCGTCTCGCTCACTCTCCGGCAGGCGGATGTCGGTCAGGAGGTCACGGTTTCTGTGACAGCCGATACTGAACCGGCTGTGGAAGCAGTTCAGGATTTCGTCGATTCCTTCAATAAGCTGGTGAAGTTCGTCGACTCATTGTCTCAGTTTGATTCCGCAAGCGGGACCGGCGGCATTCTGCTGGGCAACAGAAATGTGACAAGCATCCTCAATTCGGTCCGTTCGACTTTGCTGGAAGTCGTGCCGGGTCTTGAGGGGAAAACCAATCGACTCTCCGCCATCGGTGTCTCCGTAACGGACAAAGGCGAACTCGAATTCAAGGAGTCGCAACTCACCGCAATTCTGAACGGTCAAAAACCGGGCATCAACAGCAGTGATCTCAAACGGTTGTTTGCACTCGATGCTGGAAGTTCGCATGGCTCGATCCAATTCATCAGCGGCAGTTCACGAACGCAGGCTTCTACGATTCCGTATCAGGTAGACATCACGCAGGCGGCTGAGAAAGCAAGCATCACCGCCACGAACTCCCGCGCCGCAGAACCGATCACCATTGACGGCACGAATAACACATTCCGCGTCACCGTCGATGGGGCCGATTCCGGTGAGCTGACCCTGAACGCGGGTGACTACACGGCACAGGAGCTGGCGGACCATATCGAATCCATCATCAACTCCGCCTCGACACTTGCCGGCCGGAATGTGTCGGTCAACATCGAGAGTGGCAAGCTGACGCTGACATCCAACATCTACGGCTCCAGGTCAGCCGTCACCATCGGATCGGGAACAGCCAACTCAACTCTGGGATTCGCCGGAGGAGAGACGGACATCGGCAAGGACGTGGCTGGAACATTCATCGTCGATGGCCAGACGGAATCCGCAACCGGCCGAGGACAGTTACTCATCGGCGAAAGCGACAACGAACACACGGCCGATCTGCAGCTTCGCATCTCGCTGACCGCTGCCGACGTTGTCTCCGGGCTAGAGGCAGACATCACGGTGACTCGCGGCGTTGCTGCCCGTCTCGATCAGGTGCTGAACGAATTCCTCGACCCGGTCACCGGACGTCTGAAGACAATCAACGACGGTTTCGACGAGACCATCAACAGCATCCAGTTCTCCATTGACCGACAAACCGCCGTGTTCGAACTGCAACGGGAATCGCTCGTTCAGCAGTTCGTCGCGCTGGAGTCTGCGATCAGTGAACTGAACACGACAAGCAGTTTTCTCACCTCTCAACTCTCAGGACTGAAGTCGCGCTGATGACCTCAACTCCTCCGACCAGAAATCTTCTTTCAGGACAAGCATTCTGATCATGAACATGCGACACACCGCTTATCGCCAGTCGACCGCAACTTCCTGGACCCGCATCGACATGCTGTTGGCTCTTTACGATGGTTCCCTGTTCGCTGTCCAACACGCCCTTCAAGCGATTCAAGTGGGGAAACAGGACAAACTGATCACTCATCGCCATCGTGCACAGCGGCTCATCACCGAACTGCTCGCCGGAGTCGACGCTGAGCAGGGAGAACTGGCAAACAATGTCTACCGCCTGTTGATGTTCTGCCTGATGCAGACAACCGAGAGCACCGCCGACGAATGGAAGTCGGTCGCCTCGATCCTCCAGCAACTTCGGGATGCCTTCGCCGAAATTCGCGACGAAGCCGCGCGTCTCGAGCAGATCGGTCAGATTCCCAAGTTGGGACATGACAGTGCAGAGCTGACGCTGGCCATCAGCTGAATAGCCATAGCCTATTCCAGCCGTCTCAAAACGAGAGAGACCGTTGGACGTTTTGCGGAATCGGAGTTCCAGGGTCTGCCACTGGAGGTGAGCTTGTTCGATGATTCATCCAGTCGCAGGTAATCTGCGAGTTCCCGTTGCAAGTTGTGGGCCTGTTCTATCGCACGCGGCCAGGCCGTCAGGGAAGGCGTTGTGGCCCAGACGATGACTTCCGCTTCATAGCCATCCTGACGCAACATCTGTGAGATCTGACGGGCAGCAGACAACAGTTCGGGGGGAGCCGTCCCGTTTGGTCCGAGCTTGGCAAACAGATCAAAGGCCACTTCACCGTCAACCGACTCCTGAGCGGACACATCATGCCAGCGATCAACCTCGTGCAGGAATCGCTGGAAGTCTTCCTGTTCTCGATCGATAATGCGCTGGCGATCGTCGTCTTCATCAACGCCGGTCGAGTTTAACGGAGAGTCATCGAGTTCGTCGGCTCCAACAATATACAGCGGAGCTGGAGCTTCCAATTGGAATGCTTGAGCAGAGAGCTTCGACGAGAAGATCCCTGGCACTCCGAACGAATGCAGAGCTTTCACAAAGGAACCGGTCCCCGAGTGGAGATTGGCGCCAGTCTGTTCTTCGGCAAGAGAGTTCAACACGATGAAGAAAGCCAGCAGGGCCGTCATCGTGTCACCGAACGAAACGAGATATCCCATATTCGGGCCGGACGGCGGGCATTTCTTTTCACGAGGCATGACGGCTCATCTCAAATTGACCACTTGGACTGGAGGAATCTTCAACGGAGATCTTGTTAACCTCGATGAACCGCCTTCATCTGGCCGTCACACGCATGACGGTCAGATGAAGCTCTGAGTGGGACGTCTGTTGACCAGTCACCGAGACTGCGATTCGACCGGGGGCAATGTGTCCTTGCGTCACAAGTTCGTCGGCCAGCTTGAGTACACCCGGAACGTCTTTGGAATCAGCGACCTCGAAGCGAACTTCCAACGGCAACTTCCGCATCTGTGAGGCAACCATTCTCATCTGCTGCTTCCCGATATCCGATACCTCTCCGTCCTGATCGATCAGTAAGGGCAATGGCATGTTGATTGACAATCGTTCGGCGTCAGCGAGATCATGGGGTTCGGTCAATGTCTTCAACCCTTCATCCAGCGATTCCGTTGAAGGATCGGAGTACAACGGAGGCATCTCACTTCCTCGGATTGTCAGTCGCGCGGTTTTCGGGCGGATGCGAAGGAGCAGCGAATCCTGATCAATCGCCTCATCGTTGTGTCCCGCCAGACCTGTTGCTGATCCCCCACCAAACATGGCCACCTGCATCCGCTCGAAGTTCTCCGGCTCATTGGTAGCGAACGTGAGCAGCAGGATGAAAAACGTCATCAGCAGCGTGATGACGTCGCTGTACGTCATGAACCACGCGGGAACATCAGCCGGTTTATCGCAGCACTTCTTGGCCATGTGAGTTTGATTGAACGAAGATGGCGGGTTGGTTAAGCAGCCTCTCGATCGGGCCGTCGCGAGGGAGACAGGAATGCATGCAGTCGCTCTTCCAACACGCGCGGCGGATGCCCTTCGACCAGACCAGTCAGTCCCATAATCATGAGTTCACGCAACATGACCTCTTCCTGACTGCGTGCCTCGAGCTTACCGGCGAGCGGGATGCAGAACAGGTTGGCAATCAGTGCACCATAAAGGGTAGTCAGCAACGCGGTCGCCATGCCGACACCAATCTGACTGGGGTCGTCCAGGGTCCGCAGCATCTGCACGAGTCCGATCAGTGTGCCGATCATGCCGAATGCCGGAGCAGCCGCTGCCGTCGCGTCCAGCAGTTTCTTGCCCATCTGATGACGCTGTTCAATGTAATTCACCTCAGTAGAGAGCACCGACTCGACGTCCTCAGCCGATGTCCCGCCGATGACCATTTCGAGACCACGTCTGAGGAACCCGTCACGGATCTCATCCAGTTCACTTTCAAGTGCCAGCAGCCCGTCACGACGAGCAGACGTCGAGAGGTTCCGAAACCGCTCAATGACCTCCTCGGTCGATGGCAGCGATGTGAGGAAACACTTACGCGTGACGGCGAAAACAGAGAACACGTTCGAGAGCGGAAAGTTTATCAGAATGGCAGCAATCGATCCGCCCACGGTGATCATCAGCGAGGGAACGTTGATAAACGGTCCGAGACCGCCGCCACCGATGAGGATCGATCCCACCACCAGCACAACGCCCAGGAGGATGCCGATAACTGTGGCCAAGTCCATGAGAGTCTGTCCTTTTGTTTGAAACGCTTGATTTATGGGATTGGCCCAATGAGCCGGCTCATGAACGACGTAGTCGATAAACGGCACTCAGGATCTCAGCGATGGCCTGATAGAACTCGAACGGTATCTCCTGTCCGACATCGACGAGGTGATACATGGCCCGGACGAGCGGTTTGCGTTCCATCGTGGTGATGCCGTGTTGAGCAGCCAGTTCGCGGATGCGGAGTGCGAAGTACCCTTCTCCCTTGGCGATCACGATGGGGGCCGACGTGAGCCCGTGCTCGTACTTCAGCGCGATGGACAAGTGGGTCGGGTTGGTGATGACAACCGTCGCTTCCTGAATCCGATCGAGTCCCTTGGACTGCGACGCCTGTCGCTGCAATCTGCGGAGATGTGCCTTGAGATGCGGGTCGCCCGACTCTTCCTTCTGCTCCTCTTTCAACTCCTGATGGGTCTGACGCAGCTTCTGCTCATGGCGATACCATTTGAAGCCGAAGTCGAGCGTTCCCAACGCCAGCGTCACGCTGGACGTCAGCAACAACAGCCGACCGCAGACGTCCCACGCGCTGCCACAGGCATTGGCGAAGTTGTGAAAGCCTGCCTGGGCCAGCAGGGGTCCGCTCGCGATCACACTGCCGAGCGCGATGCTCGAAATCAGGGCCGCCTTGCCAATCGCCTGCAATCCGCGGACCGCGCTCTCCCACGACAGCAGACGGTTCCAGCCACTGCGGGGATCGAGTCGGGTCCAGTCCAGCTTCAGAGGGACGATATGAATCGGTCCTGTCTGCCCGATCGCAGCCAGTGTGCCAGCCAACATGACCATCGAGACGACCGGCAGGCAGAGACGTTGCAGGTCCGCCAGTGTTGACCACCCCATCCTCGATGCGTGGGACGCTGTCCACTCACCTTGAGGGAACGCTCGGAGATACCCGGTTGTCGTCTCGGCCAGCTTCGTCACGAACCATTCGCCACCGAATAAGAGCAGACCCGCTCCGCACAACAATTGCAAAGCAGACTGCAGGTCAGGGCTGCTGACGACCTGCCCTTCCTCTCGCGCCTTCTTACGGCGACGGGGAGACGGGGCCTCTGTTCTCGATTGATCGTCTTGCTCAGCCATGTGTGCTTAGACTCCGACCAGCGACCACACGCGAAACAGGGACTGACGCAGAAGCACCATGACTTCCGGCCCGAAGAAGAGCATGGCTCCCAAACCGGCGATCAGACGGACACTCATGCCCACTGAGAAGAGGTTGAACTGAGGCACGCTCCGCATCAGCACCAGCGATGCGAGTAGCGTCAGCATCAGGACAATCCCCACGGGTGCTGCCATCAGCAACCCGGCCTCGATGGAGTCCGTCACGCCGGTCAGCCACCAGCCGGGTGACAACGTCAGCGACCCGCGACCCGGAGCAAGATGCTCGAACGACGCAGCCAGAAATGAGATCACCGCCAGATGCAGATTGAGCGAGAAGAACAGCAGGCCGGCAACAGTCTCCAACAGGACGCCAACCAAGGTTGATTGCTGTCCATCTGTCGGCCCGGTGAGAGTCGCGATCGACAATCCCATCTCCTGAGCGATATAGGCTCCCGCCATTCGAGCAGGCATCAGCATCAGTCCGAGACACATTGCCAGTCCGATGCCGTAGCACGTTTCCCGGACACCGAGGATGCCGAACGCGAGCCACTGTTCCCCAGCTCGGGTCAGCCACGGATGCGGCTTGATCGGGGCATTGAATCCAAAGAACAACGCAAGCATCATCGCCAACCCGATCTTGACCGGCCGCGGAAGGTTGCGGCCTGTGGTCGGCGGCAGGAAGGCGACGAATGCTGCGACACGGATCAGCGTCAATGTCAAATGAACAACCCAGAGCTCGATCATCGTCCGGCCTCCGCGAAGTGGGTCATCATCCGCAGCATAAAGCCGGAGAGCACACGGATGGTCCAGGGCAGACTTGCGGCGAGCACCAGGCCGACGGCGACGATTCGCGGAGCAAAGGTCAACGTCTGTTCCTGGATACTGGTCAGTGTTTGCAGGATTGAGACGAACAGCCCGACCAACAGGCTGACCACCACTGCCGGGGCAGACAGCATCAGCCCCGTGATCAACAGATCCCGAGTAATCGTGGTGACGGAAGTCGCGTCCATGCCTCGTTCCTCAAGTTTGCTCGACTGTCATCCGCATTGCATTGATGTCGAGTCGCTTCCATGCAGACGTCCAATGTCTATCGTTTTGATTTCTGCTGAGGCCGCTTCAAATCCTTAAATCGTTCCGCGAGTTCGACCATCAGTGCATAGTCGTCCAGTGCGGAGAGGATCTTGGCTGCATCTCGTTCTTCAAAGTTTGCCAACAGCTGAACAGCAAGATCCGTCTTGCCGTCATTCGCGAGTTCCTTCAGCGCACCGGCCGCTTTGTCGGGTTCCATGCCCTGAAACCATTCAGACATGCGTTTGATGTTCTGACGTTCCTGTTCATCGACTTCGATCCGCACCTCCGTGAACTCCTGCAGTTCCTGCTCGGCGTTCTGCCGCTTTGCAAGGAGGTCGTCGCGAGCCTGATGAATCTCAGCCAGAATCGTTTCACAGGCAACGACCTGCCCTTGCAGTTTCGTATGCATCGCCTCGAGAGCCTGTTGTTCTCCACGAATGTCAGCAAGTGACAATTGCAGACGCTCCTCATTCTGTTGCAGGGCTGCCTCACGTTCGTTGAGTTGCGTCTCCCGTTTGTTGAGTCCGAGGCCAAATTGCAGGATGTCCTCAACACTCATCGGACGCGGACGGACGGCAACCGGCAGGTCGTCATCCCCTGCGGCAACGGGTGCCTCCGAGGAGGGAGCGTCGCCAGGCAACGGAGGCGGATTGAACAATGTCTCCGGAGCCTCCGATTCAACCTCCTCGGCCTGTTGGTTCAGGAGAAACCATGAGCCCGCAGCGGATGCTCCGAATGCAATGACTCCGAACAGAAGCATGAGAATGACGTTACGCATGAGGCCCCTCCACGGAAGGTTCCCTGTTTGGGTCGGGAGTTCTCCTGAGTGACCGTTCCTGTAACTCGACGATCGCAGCCCTCATCGCATGGCGGCGATGCTGCTCTTGCTGATGCGTCAACACCCGCTCAACCATTTCACGCTGCTGGCGAGCCTCGCGATGCTCACACAGAGATTCTTCAAACAGCGACTGGAACAGGGCATGCCTTTCCAGAGCTTCCGCGGCCTGTACTTGCCGTTCACGGTATTGGCCAGCGGACTGTAATACAGTCATCGACGCTCCTAGTTGATTCAACCTCACCGTCAGATCCCGGAGATGGCTTTGTTCAGCAACTTCCGCGATCGACAGTTGCGACGTTGCTGCATCGACATCCGTCCGTGCACGAGCGACGCCGAGTTGCTTGAGCCGCTCGGCCTGTTCCTTCACACGCAACAGCCGTTGCAGAGGAGAGCGGAACCGTTTCATGAAACACCTCCGATCGGTTGCCACTGTTGAGCCAGGGCGATCAAAGCCGCTCGGGTTTCAGCGAAGGGAGTTGCAGTTCCTGTCGCCTGACGGAGTAAGACATCGATGGCCGGTCGCAATTGGATCACGCGGTCAACCTGGGGAGATGCGCCGCGTGTGTAAGCTCCAATCTGAATGAGGTCTGCCATTTCGTCATAGGTGGCCAGCATCGTGCGAACATGCTCAGCCGCCCGTCGATGGTCTGGGTCAACGACATCGGTGAACAGCCGACTGACGCTCGCGAGCACATCAACTGCCGGATAGTGACCGCGCATCGCAAGTTTGCGACTCAGAACAACATGTCCATCGAGAATCGAGCGGGCCGCATCCGAGACCGGCTCGTCGAGGTCATCTCCGTCGACGAGCACGGTAATCAGGCCGGTGATCGATCCAGCTTTTGATGTCCCCAATCGCTCCAGCGTTCGGGCCAGCAACTGAATGGCCGAAGGGGGATACCCTCGCGCACCGGGCGGTTCACCGAGCAGCAGCCCCATTTCCCGTTGTGCCATTGCCAGGCGGGTGATGCTGTCCATCATGAATAAGACATCGAGCCCTTGATCCCGAAACGACTCTGCAATCGCGATTCCCGTATTCGCAGTGCGGACACGCATCAAGGGCGTTTCGTCGGACGTGGCCACGATGACGACTGAACGCCGCAGTCCTTCTTCGCCCAGACAGTCCACCAGAAACGGGCGAACTTCGCGTCCGCGTTCGCCGACGAGCACGATCACGTTGACGTCCGACTCGGCCACCTTCGCGATCTCACCCAGCAACGTGCTTTTGCCGACACCACTCCCTGCAAACAACCCGACCCGTTGCCCGCGGCCAATGGTCAGAAGTCCGTCGATGACCCTTTGTCCCGTGACGAACGGTGTACGAATGGCAGGACGCGACAAGGGATCCGGCGGATTCGACGTCATGTCTCGATACTGCCGGCTATCAATCGGCCCGAGTTCATCGATGGGCTCACCAAGGCCGTCGAGTACTCGACCAAACAGACATCTCCCCACGGCGATGCGGTGGGTGCTGCCTCGTGTCACCACGTCCAGTCCCGGACGAAGTCCTGAGTCGTCGTGATAGCTGAGCAGTTGCGAGGATTCGCCATCAAATCCGACGACGTCACACAGCACATGCCGACCATCGGGATGGCGAATTTCGCACATCTGTCCGACTGCAGCTGAGAGCTTCGCGAGCTTGACCTCACGGGCACTATGCAGTCTCCCGACGGTCTGGAAAGCGTTTGAGCGATGAATGGTGCTGCGCAGCTTGTCGGCGTTCAATTTGAGCATGATCCAATCCTTCCCACAGCAGTCTGCGAATCTCTTCCATGCGCGGTGTAATCTCCGAGAGCACGGTGGTTGTGCCGTTCGTCGCCCGGCATTCCCCTCGGGAAAGTGTGCTGTCTGGCCGTAGCGTGAGGTCGCTGATCCGCCAACCCTGTTCTCCGTCCGTGTCTCCTGCCAGAGACTCCACAAGTTTGAGATCCGCCGGATGCAGAGCGATCGACAGAGGCG